>CBINBY010000027.1:0-51863 GCA_966248995.1 uncultured Burkholderiales bacterium
TGCTATACCGGTGGGATCGTCGGCGTGCCGTGCTTTCGCGAACACAAGCTCACGCACGTGCAGGCCTGGCTGGCCGGGCGCGGGGTGGCGTGGGGCGATGTGCGGCGCAGCTGGTTCTATTCGGATTCGTTCAATGATCTGCCGCTGCTGGAGGCAGTGACCGATCCGGTGGCAGTGAGCCCCGATCGCAGGTTGCGCGAGCACGCGCTGGCGCGGGGGTGGCCGGTGCGCAGCCTCGCCGATCCTGCGCATCGCGGCAGCCCGTGATGCGTTTCGGGCTCCGCCCGGTCGGCTCCATGAGTATTGGCCGCCGCCCGGATCCGCACAGGCCCGGTCTTGAAGCCGCCACGAAAGGCGCAAGATCGGGGCTTCGCCTATCGGTGAAGTGTCGGAGTTGCCATGAGCATGACGTATCGGTTGCTGCGCGGCGCACTGCCTTTCGTCCTGGCGATCCCGGCCACGAGCGCGGGGGCCGATGCGGAATCGCCCCCCCGGCTGAAGGGCTCGGACTCCGCGCTGGTCAGGCCCGGCGAGATCCTTCCGCCCCGCGTGGCCGCACCCTGCGCGCCCGGCCGGTGCCCCTTTGCCGGCCAGCACGTGACGGTGCTGGTGGTGAACGACATGCCCATCGGCGCCCCCGTGCTGGAGCTCAAGGCGGAGTACGAGGCCGCGACGGGCGCCACGCTCGAGATCGTGCGGCGTCCGGTCGAGGAACTGTTCTCCAACCTGATGTCGGACCTGGCGAACGGCACCAACAAGTACGACGCATGCATCGCCGGCGCCTGGTGGCTGGGGGACCTGGTCGAAGGCAACTACCTGCTGCCCTACGACCGCTACTACAAGGATCCGCGCTTTCCCTCCTGGGACATCGACCAGGTGCTGCCGGCGCCGCGTCACCTGCTCACGTACGCAGGCCGCAAGTACATGGTGGCCAACGACCACGACGGCCAGGTGCTCTACACGCGGCGTGACCTGCTCGCCGACCCGCGGCACCGGGCGGCATTCGAGCGAGCCTACGGTTACCCGCTCGGGGTCCCGACGACATGGGAAGAGCTGCGCGATGTCGCGGAGTACTTCAACGGCAAGGACCTCGACGGTGACGGCCAGGCGGACCACGGCATCGTGTTGCCGCTGATGGCCGGGGCGCAGGGCATGTTCCATTACATGTCGCTTTCTGCGCCTTTCGTCATCGGCCGGACCAATCCGAACCTGTACTGGTTCGATCCGCAGACCATGAAGCCGCTGATCGACAGCCCGGGCCATGTGCGGGCCATGAGCGTGCTCGTGGACCTGGTGAAGTTCGGCCCGAAGGAAATGCTCGGCTGGGATCTCGGCAAGGGATGGGACCACTTCCTGGCCGGCCGCGCCGCGCTCGCGCTCACGTGGGGCGATCTGGGGGCCCTGGCGCAGCAGGAGGGCAGCCGCGTGCGCGGCAAGGTGAGTGCGGCGCCGCTGCCCGGCACGCACGCGTACTACGACGTGCTGCATCGAAGGTGGGTGCAGACGAGACTGCCCAACCGCGTGGGCAACACCACGGGCGGCTCGTGGGCAGGCGTGATCTCGCGCTATTCGAAGGCGCCGGAGGCGACCTACTACCTGCTCGCGCTGATGGCTTCGCAGCCCAAGTCCGCCGTATATGCCACGCGCGGCTGGGACGGCATAGACCCCGGGCGGCGCTTCCACTTCCTGCCGCCGCACGGCACCGCGAAGACCGAGAGCTACGTGCGTGCCGGGTGGGACCCGGCGGACGTGCGCGACTTCCTCCAGGCCTACCACGACACCTACTCCAATCCTTTGCAGTTTCCGTATCTGCGCATACCCGGCGCCTACAGCTACTGGCAGGTGCTCGACATCCACCTGGCCGAGGCCGCCGCCGGTCAACTCAGCCCGGAGGCGGCATTGAAGGCCACGGCCATCGATTTCGAGGAGATCACCATCCGCCTCGGACGACAGCGGCAGCTTCGGTCGTATCGGGCGTCGCTCGGTCTTCAGCAATGAAGTGGTGGCGACGCTTCGGATCGCCGGGCATCGGTGGCAGGCTGACGCTCGGCTTCGGCGCACTGGCGGGCGTGACCTTGCTGGTGGTCGGGCTCTTTACGCTGGCCGGGTACCGCGTGACGCGCGACATCGATCTGACCGAACGCGTGCGCGAGCCGGCGGCGCTGGCTTCCACGCAGGCGCAGACCAGCCTGTTGCGCATGCAGCTGCATCTGCGCGGCTACCTGGTGCTCGGCGATCCGCAGCACATCGCGCAATACCAGGTGGCGCGCCAGGAGTTCGAACGCAACCTGACCGTGCTGCAGGAGATGTCCGGGACCTGGCCTGAATCCGATGCCGCCCGCTCCCTGCAGGAACTGACTGAAAGCTACCGGCGATGGGCGCAGATTCCTCCGCGCCTGTTCGAGCTGCATGACAACCCGTTGAAGAACCGCCCCGCGGTCCGCCTCACGCGGGAACTGCAATCGCGTCGAGTGCTGATCCTCGACTCCCTCAGCCGCGTCATCGAGCTGCAGAAGGCGCGCGAGGACAGCAAGGCCAACCGCGAGGTGATGGCCGATCTGCTGCGCTTCCAGAGCTCGTTCGACGCCATGGCCACCAACCTGATGGCCTTCGGCGCTTCCGGCGACTTGAACTTCCAGCTGTCCTACGGCCCGCAACTGTCGATCAATGCGGCCGCATGGAATTCGCTCTCGAGCCAGCGTTCGAGGCTGAACGCGCAGCAGCAGGCCCTGTTCGCGACGATCTCCCGCGCCAGGGCCGAGATCACGGAGCTGGCCCTGCAGATCATTGCCGTCGTCAATGGCGAGCACGCCTACGAGGACCTGTACCTGTACCGGACGCAGGCGGCTCCGCAGGCCGAGGCGCTGCTGGAGCGGCTGTCCGAGCTGGCCGAGTTTCAGCAGGCTCAGCTCGGCGGCAGCCTGGCGCGCGCGCGTGCCAACCTGGCCGGGGCGCGGTGGGCCGCCGGCCTCGGCGGGCTGCTGGCGGTGGTCATCGCGGTGGCGCTGGCCTACACGTTCCGGCGCAGCATTGTCCAGCCCTTGCAGGGCCTGACCGGCGTGGCCGAACGCGTGACCGCTGGCGACCTCGCGGCACGCGTCGCCGTTGAATCACAGGACGAGATGGGTGTGCTGGCCACCAGCTTCAACACCATGACGCAGCGGCTCGCGAACGCGATTGCGCACCTGGAGACCCTGTTTGCCGAGGCCCAGCGCGCCAGGAGTGCGGCCGAGGTGGCCAACCGGGCGAAGAGCAGCTTTCTCGCCAACATGAGCCACGAAGTGCGCACGCCGCTGAATTCGGTACTCGGCTATGCGCAGATCCTGCTGCGCGAGCCCGGCCTGAGCGAGCGCCAGCTGAACGCGGTGCAAAACATACGCAGTGGCGGCGAGCGTTTGCTGGGGCTGGTCAGCGAGGTGCTCGACCTGGCCCGCATCGAGGCGGGCAAGGTCGAGTTGCACCTCCAGCCGGTCGACCTGCTGCAGCTGTTGCGCGACGTGAGCGGCATCGTCGGCGCCCATGCCGGGCAGAAGGGGCTGCGATACGCATGCGAAGCGGCGCCGGATCTGCCGGCCTGGGTGCGTGCTGATGGAAGGCGCTTGCGGCAGGTCTTGCTGAACCTGTTGAACAACGCAATCAAGTTCACCGAGCAAGGGTGCATCACCTTGCGTGTGCATTGCCTGGAGAGCCCGCGCGATTCGCAGGCGAGGGTGCGCTTCTCGGTGATCGATACGGGCATCGGCATCGCCCCCGAGCAGCTGAGCATGCTGTTCCGTCCCTTCGAGCAGGCCGGCGAGTTGCAAGCCAAGTACGGGGGGGCGGGGTTGGGGCTGGCCATCAGCCAGCAGCTTGCCGGCATGATGGGCGGCCGCATCGATGTGGAAAGCACGCCGGGGCATGGCAGCGAGTTCCGGCTGGACCTCGACATGCCTGTCGTGGTGGCCGAGGTGGCGGCCGACAAGGGCCCCGCCGCGAAACGCCTCGTCACGGGCTACCGGGGGCCGAGGCGTATGTTGCTCATCGTCGACGATGCGGTGGTCAACCGCTCCACGCTCGTCGATTTCCTGTCGCCCCTGGGCTTCGAGGTGCACCAGGCCGACAACGGCGAAGCCGCCCTGGCGCAGGCGCGCGCCCTGCGTCCGGACCTGATCCTGATGGACGTCGTGATGCCGGTCATGGATGGCCTCGAAGCGACGCGGCGGCTGCGCGAAGATCGCGCGCTGCACGATGTGCCCGTCATCGCCCTGTCCGCGAGCGCGGCCGCGGCGAACGAGAAGGAGGGCCGTGACTGTGGCGCCGATGCCTTCCTGTCCAAGCCCATCGACCTCGACGAGCTGCTCGCGGAGATCGGCCGGCTGCTGCACCTGGAGTGGATCGGCGAAGCACGGGGTCCGATGCCGGCCGACGAAGCGCGGGCGAAAGCGCCGCTGGTGTCTCCGCCGGTGGACGAACTCGACGTGCTGTATCAGATGGCCAAGGTGGGCAACATGCGCAGCCTCATGGCGCGTGCCGACTACCTGGTCGCCCTGGATGAGACCTACCGTCCCTTCGCGCAGCGGCTGCAGCAGCTGGCCGCCGGGTTCCAGTCGAAGGCCATCCTGGCCTGGATGATCGATCTGCGGCGCGCCGGGGGAAGTGCCATCAGCCCTACTGGCAGCGAGGCCGATCCGTACGCACACTGAGTACCGTACATGCTGCGCACCGATCGTCTCACCAAGCGCTACGGCTCCTGCGTTGCGCTGCGCTCGCTCACGCTGGATTTGCCCGCGGGCCAGTTCGTCGCGCTGCTCGGGCCGAATGGCGCGGGCAAGTCCACGCTGTTCCAGGTGCTCACGGGCCTGTTCGCCGCCGATGAGGGCGAGGTGCAGGTGGCCGGCCATTCCCTGAGACATGCCGCCACTGCGGCGCTGCGCCACATCGGCGTGGTGTTCCAGCAGATCTCGCTGGACCTGGACCTCAGCATCCGGCGCAACCTGCTCTTCCAGGCCGACCTGCACGGGCTGCCCCGTCGCGCCGCGCGCGAGCGCATCGAGGAAGGTTGCATCCGGCTGGGCCTGGGTACGGATCTCGATCGCAAGGTGCGCGAGCTTTCCGGCGGCAACCGGCGCAAGGTCGAGCTCGTGCGCGCTGACCTGCACCGCCCCGGCGTGCTCCTCATGGACGAGGCGACCGTGGGGCTCGATCCGAAGTCGCGCCAGGACCTGCTGGGCGCCTTGCATACCGATGTGCGCGAGCGCGGCGTGTGCGTGCTGTGGGCCACCCATTGGGTCGAGGAGGCAATGACCGCCGACCGGGTGCTCGTGCTGCACCAGGGTTCCCTGCTGGCCGACGGCACGCCGGCCGAGGTGACCCATGCGCTGGGTGGGGACACGCTGGAAGCGGGCTTCATCGCGCGCACCGCCTGAATAAGGTTTGACGTTCAACCCGACAAACAACCCATCACACCAGGAGGCGTGACACCCATGAGCCTGCTCCACATCCCGGCCCGCGCCGCAGCCGCGCTGGCCCTCGCCTTGGCCGCCGCAGGTGCCGCGGCCCAGGGCACTGCCTACGTGTCCAGCGAGCGAGACAGCGCGCTCACGCTCATCGACCTGCGCACCCTCGCCGTCAAGGGCACCCTGCCGACCTGCAAGCGCGCGCGCCACGTGCAGCTCACGGCCGACCGCAAGCTCATGGTGGCCTGCACCGATTCCAACCAGGCCGACCTCATCGACCCGGCCACGGGCAAGTCGCTGCGCCGCATTCCGATGGGCGAGGAGCCCGAGGCATTCGACCTCTCGCCCGATGGCAAGACCATCTACGTGTCCAACGAGGACGAGGCCGAGCTGAGTTTCATCGAGGCGGCCACGGGCAGGCAGCTGCAGGCGGTGAAGGTCGGCCAGGAGCCCGAGGGCGTAAAGGTCAGCCGCGACGGCAAGACGGTGTACGTGACCTCCGAGGTGGCGAACCTCGTGCACGTGGTCGACACGGCCTCCGGGCAGGTGATCAAGAACATCAAGGTCGGCAAGCGCCCCCGCCGCATGGCGCTCACGCCCGACGGCAAGGAACTCTGGGTGACCAACGAGCTCGACGCGAGCGTGAGCATCGTCTCCACGGCCGACCATTCCGTGACCGGCACCCTGAACTTCGAGGTCAAGGGTGCGCGCCGCGAGGACATCACGCCGGTAGGCATCCTCATGACGCCCGACGGCAGGCGCGCGTTCGTGGCGCTCGGCCGCGCCAACCATGTGGCCTTCGTCGACGTGCCCTCGCGCAAGGTTACGAACCTCGTGCTCGTGGGCAAGCGCGCCTGGAACGTGGCGCTGGACCAGGCGGGCGCGAGGCTCTTCGTGGTGAACGGCCTGAGCGACGACGTGACGGTGGTCGACGTGGCCGCGGCCAAGCCGATCAAGAGCATCCCCGTGGGCCGCGTGCCCTATGGCGTGGTGATCGTGGAATGACGGGGCGTGGCAGCTTCGTGTCGTCGATGCGCGTTGTGGTTGCGGCCGGCAGCCTGCTGCTGGCTTGCAGTACCCACGCCGCCACGCTGAAGGCCACCGTGCTCATGCCGGCCGACGATCCCCGGCTCGATCGCACGCGCATCGAGCGCGCCTACCTCGGCCACCCCGGCGGCCCGGCCACGGACGGCCTGCAGCTGGCCATCGAGGACAGCCGATTCGAGCTCGAGGCGGCGGGCACCGCGGTGTCTCTGGCGAGCGCGCCGGTGGCCACGCTGGAGGCCGCACGCGCCGCCGCCATCGCGGCCGAAAAGGCCGGCGCCGCCGTGCTCGTGACCGACCTGCCCACCGACTGGACGCTGGCCGTGGTGGATGCCATCAAGGTGCCCGTGCTCAACGTGGGCGACCGTGCCGACCGGCTGCGCCAGCAGGACTGCCGCGCACGCCTGTTCCACCTGATCCCCAGCGAACGCATGCGCAGCGATGCCCTGGCGCAGGTGCTGGTGTCGCGCAAGTGGACGCGCGTGCTCGTGCTCGCCGGCCAGGGACCGCAGGATCCGCAGCGCGCCGCCGTGGCGCAGGCCTCGATCAAGCGCTACGGCCTGCAGCCGGTGGCCACGCGGGCCTTCAAGCTCTCGGCCGACCCACGCGAGCGCGAGCTGGCCAACCCCTTGCTGCTCACCTCGGGTGCTCAGTACGACGCCGTGTGGGTTGTCGACAGCGACGGCGAGTTCGCCCGCGCGCTGCCTTATCGCACCGTGCTGCCCCGGCCCGTGGTCGGCGACGGGGGTTTGGTGCCGGTGGCCTGGCATGCCCAGTTCGAGCGCTACGGCGCGCCGCAGGTCTCCCGCCGCTTCGCCAAGGCGGCCAGGCGCCCCATGACGGCCCACGACTGGTCCGCGTGGATGGCGGGCAAGGCCCTGGCCGCTACCGCGATCGCGGCGCCCAAGGGCCCGGCCCCAACGTGGGCGCAGGCTCTCGCCAAGGTCCAGCTCGACGGATCGAAAGGGACGACACTGAGCTTTCGCCCCTGGGACGGGCAGCTGCGCCAGACGATGCTGCTCACCGACGGGCAGGGCGTCATCGCCCAGGCGCCGGTCGAAGGCGTGCTGCACCCCACCAACGTGCTCGATACCCTGGGCGCCGATGCGCCGGAGAAGGCATGCAAGTTCCCGCGGTGAACCGTTCCGAAGCGCCTGCCGCCGCGGCGATGTCCCCCCGGCAGGGGCTCGCGCATGCGCTTCAGGCGATGCAGGCCATCGTGATGCGCGAGCTGCTCAAGTTCTCGCAGCAGACGGGCCGGCTCATCTCGGCGCTGGTGCGGCCGCTGCTGTGGCTGGCGGTGTTCGCGGCCGGGTTTCGCAATGTGTTCGGCGTGGCCATCGTCGAGCCCTATGACACCTACATCCCGTACGACGTGTACATCGCGCCGGGCCTGGTGGGCATGGTGCTGCTGTTCAACGGCATGCAGTCGTCGCTGGCCATGGTGTACGACCGCGAGATGGGGCTGATGCGCCTGCTGCTCACGGCGCCGCTGCCGCGCGCCTGGCTGCTCTTTTGCAAGCTGTGCGCGACCGCGCTGCTGTCGGTGCTGCAGGCACTGGTGTTCGTGGCCGTGGCCGCGATGCTGGGCACCGAGCTGCCCGTGCTCGGCCTGCCCGGCCTGCATGCGCTCGCAGCCATGGTGTGCGCGGCGCTGATGCTGGGCGCGCTGGGGCTCTTTCTTTCAGTGCACATCCGGCAGCTGGAGAACTTCGCGGGCACGATGAACTTCGTCATCTTCCCCATGTACTTCCTGTCGACCGCGCTCTATCCCTTGTGGAAGCTGCAGGAGTCGGGGGCCGGGTGGGTGTACCAGGCGGCACGCTTCAACCCGTACACCCATGCCGTGGAGTGGATGCGCTTCGCGCTGTACGGCAAGGACCCGGGCGTGGCGCCGTGGGTGGTGGTGGGTTGCCTGCTGGTGTTCTTCGGCCTGGCCTGCTGGGGCTACGACCCGCAGCGCGGCTTCGGCGGTCTGACCAAGCGCGGAGGCGCTTCATGAACAGAGGTGTGGACAGCGGTCGCCGTCGCTGGCTCGGGCAGGCCGCGGCGCTGGCGTGGGGTGGCGCGGCACTGCGCCCGGGGGTGGCCGCCGAGCGCTTTCCCTCGCATCCCATCATGTTGTGGGTGCCGTGGGCCGCGGGCGGCGCCACCGACCTCTCCCTGCGGCTGCTGGCCGACCTCGCCTCGCCGGTCCTGGGCCAGAAGGTCATCGTGGAGAACCGCGGCGGCGCGGGCGGCACGCTGGTCATGCCCGTGCTGCAGCAGGCCAAGCCCGACGGCTACACCATCGCGCAGCTGCCGCAGCCCATCTTCCGCGCGTACTTCACGCAGCAAGTGACGTGGCACCCCATTGATGACGTGACACACATCATCCAGGTCTCCGGCGTGACCTTCGGGCTGCTCGTGCATGCCGGCAGCCGCTTCGAGCACCTGGAGGACCTGTTCGAGTTCGCGCGCGATTACCCGGGCGAGCTGACCATCGCGACGAACGGCGTGGGCACCTCGCCGCACGTGGTTCTGGAAGACCTCTTCACGGCGCGCGGCCTGCGCTACATCCATGTGCCGTACAAGGGCGTCGCGGAGCAGGTCAACGCGATCGCGGCGGGCCATGTGATGGCGGGGGTGAGTTCCACCGGATTCGGCCCCGCGGTGGACGCGGGCAAGTTGCGCCTGCTGGTGAGCTTCGGCGCCAAGCGCTCGAAGCGCTGGCCGCAGGTGCCGACCTTGCGTGAGCTGGGCTACGACATCGTGGCCCAGTCGCCCTATGGCCTGGGCGGCCCGCGCGGTTTGCCGGGCGACGTGGTCGAGGTCCTGCACGACGCCTTCAGGCGGGCGATGTTCGACCCGCTGTTCGTGCACGAGATCGCCAAATATGACCAGGAGCCCGACTACCTTGGACCCGAGGCCTACGCCGAGGCCAGCCGCGAGCTGTTCGCCAAGGAGCGCGTCGCGGTCGAGCGCATGCATCTGGCGCGGTAGCCGCTCCTGGGCAGGGTGGCCGATGGCAAGCCTGCACCAGGGTGGGAAGTGTTCGGCAAGCTGCACAACCTGTTCGACTGGCGGTACGAAACGTTCGCGGCGGTGGCGGAAACGGTGTTCGATGCGAGGGGCTCGTATCCCGGGTGATGCGCGATGCGGTGTTCGTGGCGCCCGGCGTGTTCGTGGGGGCGCGCTATCGGTACTGATCGCCCCCCGCGGGGACCGAGATGAAATGCGCCCGAGCGAGATGCACCCGAGCGCCGGACCCGCCGTGCCCTGTGTCCTGCTGGCACGCCAAATGCCAGGAGTCACGTTCGGTGGACATTCGGCGAGCAGCTTCGTCACGCACGGCTTCCTTGGGCAAGCGCCGCTCCAGGCGTTTCCTGGTCCGGGAAATCCCATACGAGGTTCCGCGTACACGATGTGATCAACTTGCCGTGCAGACGAGGGAGACACCGAAGAGCGCAGCCGACGCGAGTTTGGGATCACCGTGGAGTACAGCTGTGGTCACGAATCTGCAGAATCGTTCGGGTTCAGGGGCAAGCTTTCGAGCCATCCGGTGCATGCGTTTCGGCGCGCCACCGCAGTGTCGTCCCGGCGCGCTCGCCGTTTGCGCCTCGGCTGTGCTTCTCGGATCAGCGGGATCGATCGCACGTGCCCAGGCAGAGTCGGCTGTCGAACAGTCCGTTGCACAAGCCCCAGGGCCCACGCCTGCCGGATCGGCGCAGCCGGAGCGGCTCGAACCCGTGGTCGTGACCGCGCGCAGGCGGCTGGAAAACGTGCAGGACGCGCCGGTCGTCATGACCACCCTGACGGGCGACAGGATCGAGCGGCTCAACCTGAGATCGATCGAGGAACTGTCGGCCGCCACGCCCGGGCTGATCGTCACGCGGGGCAACAGCGGCTCCGGGGCCGACATCAGGCTGCGCGGCATTGGTTCCACGTTCTCCAGCATCGGCATCGAGCAATCGGTGGCCGTCATCGTCGATGGTGCGTATTACGGACAAGGCCGCGTCATCGATGAAGCGTTCGACGACCTGAGTCGGATCGAAATCCTCAAAGGCCCTCAGGCGCTCTTCTTCGGCAAGAACAGCACGGCCGGCGTCGTTTCGCTGACCTCGGAAGACCCGGGAACGGCGTTCGAACTGAAGGCGCGCCTGGGCTACGAGTTCCGTTCGCGTGAGACGAAAGGCTTGTTCGTGATCTCCGGCCCCGTGAGCGACACCCTCGGCTTGAGGCTCGCGCTGAGCGGCCGGTACATGGACGACGGGTATGTGCGCAACGAAGCCGCACCCGGCATCTACACGACGACCGATGCAGTGACAGGCGCCATGACGCCGCATGCCGTGCCCGCGCCTGGCCATCGGGGTCTGCCCGCGAATCGTTCGCTCTTCGCCCGCCTGACCGGCACGTATACGCCGAGGAACGATCTCAAGCTGACGGTCAAGGCGACCGCAGGCAGGCTGCGCACCGGCAGCTACACATGGACCAACAAGCCCTGGAGGTGCCCCTCGGGTGCGCCGCCCATCAATCCGTCCGAACCTTGCGGCGACGGCTTCTTCCTTCAACAGAATCCGGTCCCGCCGGACGTTGCCGCGACGCGACCCGATCTGAACCGGTACGGCGGACAGCTGTACACCCTCTATGAGCCGAGCGGGATCACCGCGCGGGTGGACTACTCGGGAGAAAGGTATACGCTGACCTCGATCACGAACGGTCAGTACGCGAAGTTCTCCGCGGCTTCGGACTACGACTTCACCGGCACACCGGCGATATACGCCGACGAAAGCAATGACCACCACGCGTTCTCCGAGGAGTTGCGCCTGCAGACCCAATGGAACGCTCCGGTCAACTACATGCTTGGGCTCTACTACCAGCGCACCAAGCTGAAGTTCGGGCAGGCGGGCCTGATCCTCGGGTCGGAAGACACGTCGGCCGAGACGATCAATCGGTACGCCACCCTCACAAAGCGCTCCACGACACGCGGTGAAACGAGGGCTGTCTACGGGCAAGTCATCTGGACGCCCGTTCCCGCGGTCGAAGCCGCGGCCGGCGCTCGCTATACCGACGAGACCAAGAAATCGTTCTTCGTGCAGCCGTATGTGAACCCGATGTTCACGGGGCTCTATGCGCTGAACAGTCCCATAGACATCGATCAGAAGTTCCATAACCTCTCCCCGGAACTCTCGGTGAGGTGGAAGCCGAGAGAAGACCTGATGGTGTATGGCGCGTGGAAGGAGGGCTACAAGTCGGGGGGCTTCTCCAACAGCGCGAACCAGGTCGTCGGCAGCCCGGTAGACACGCTGGCCTTCAGACCGGAGACCGTCAAGGGCATCGAAGCGGGCATCAAGACGACGCTGATGGACAAGCGCCTGCACGTCAACCTGGCGGCCTACCGCTACGTGTACTCCGACCTGCAACTGGAGTTCTTCAACGCACCGACGATTGCCTTGATTTCGACCAACATCGGATCGGCAACGACCAAGGGCCTGGAACTTGACGCGGAGTTCCTCCCGCCGCGTATGCGCGGCCTGCGGCTGCGGGGCTCGGTTCAACACAATGTTGCCCGCTACCGGGATTTCATCGGGCCATGCTACGCGGGGCAAACGCAGGCGCAGGGGTGCGACCGCGTCGGCCCGGCACCAACCAACACGCCGCTGCAGGACCTCAGCGGCAAGCCCTTGGCGGGGGCACCGAGGTGGACGGGATCCCTGGGTTTCGACCTCGACCGCCCCGTGAAGGGCGGGTGGTTGCTGGGGGTATCCGCGGATGTGCTCTTCAGCAGCAGCTATTCGACCTCTCCCGTGGGCCAGCCGCTCGACGTGCAGTCGTCATACAGCCGGCTGGATGCGGCGATACGCCTGCAGTCCGAAGACCGGCGCAGCCAGTGGGCCCTGATCGGAAAGAACCTGACCAACCGGTTCGTCGTCAGTTATGCCAGCGACGCGCCGCTCAGCGGTACCCCGCCCGGTGGTACCACTGGCACGCTGGCACATCAGACGGGCATATTCCTGCCGCCGAGGACGGTCGAACTGCAGTTCTCCTGGCGCTATTAGGACGAGGACAGGACGAGGATGCACGCAGCTGTGCCGAACTGGCCGGGATACGCAGCGAAGCTGCTGCGGGAAGACCCCGAGTTCTGCCTGTACCGCGGCCGTCGGATCGACGACGATGCGTCCGTTCTGTTGCTGGTTCCTCATGGCGATGAACCGCTGCCCTCGGCGTTGCGCCGAATGGAGCACGAATACGGTCTGCGCGACGTTCTCGATCCTGACTGGGCGGCGCAACCCGTGGCCCTGGAGCGCCATGGCGATCACACCGTGCTGGTGCTGCACGATCCGGGCGGTGAACCTTTGGATGACCAGCTGAAGCAGCCGCACGATCTCCAATGGCGGCTGCAGGTCGCGGTCGCCCTTTCCGTGGCCATCGGCCGGATGCATGCGCGCGGCTTGATCCACAGGGACATCAAGCCGGCCCATGTGCTGGTCGACCCGGTCAACGCATCGGTGCACCTCACCGGCTTCGGCATCGCGGTCCCGGCCGAGCAAGCGCAGGCCGCGGGAGAGGCCGAGGTCATCACGGGCAGCCTGGCCTACATGGCGCCCGAGCAGACCGGCTACATCGATCGGCCGGTCGACTTTCGCAGCGACTTGTATGCCTTCGGCGTCTCCCTCTACGAGTCGATGACCGGGGTGCTTCCGTTTTCGGCAACCGATGTGATGGGCTGGGTGCACTGCCACATCGCCCTGAGCCCCGTGACGCCCGCGGCCCATTCCGCGGACCTTCCGGCGCCCGTCGCTGCGCTCATCCTGAAGTTGCTCGCCAAGGCCCAGCAGGAGCGATACCAGAGTGCCGTGGGCGTGCAGGCCGACCTGGAACGATGCCTGCTGCAATGGCAATCCCGGCACCGGATAGACGACTTTCGGCTGGGCACGCACGACACGGGCTCGCGCCTGCCTATCCCCGACAAGCTCTACGGGCGCGATCGCGAGTTCTCGTTGCTGGTGAATGCCCTCGACCGCGCCGCTTCCGGCGCCACGCCGGAGCCGGTGCTCGTCTGTGGATACGCCGGGGTCGGCAAGTCCACCTTGGTCCATCACCTGCAAAGGGAGCTCGCCCGCGTCGGCGGCATCTTCGCCGGCGGCAAGGCCGACCAGTTCAAGCGCGACATTCCCTTCGGCAGCCTGGCACAGGCATTCCAGGCGCCGGTGCGCGAGATCCTGAGTCAAGGCGAAGACCAGGTGCTGACCTGGCGCGACGCTTTCAACGAGGCGCTGGGCACGGCCGGGCAACTGGTGGTCAACCTGCTGCCCGAGCTCGAGCCGCTCGTCGGGAAACAGCCGCCGTTGCCCGAGATCGCGCCGCAGGACGCACAGAACCTGTTCCACGCCGTGATCCGGCGCTTCCTGCGGGTGTTCGCGCAGGCCGATCATCCCCTGGTCCTGTTCCTTGATGACATCCAGTGGCTGGATCCCGCAAGCCTGCGTCTCCTGGAGGGCCTGGTCGCCGACACCGATACGAAGCACCTGCTCCTGGTCGGGGCCTATCGGGACTACGAGGTCGATGCCCTGCATCCCCTGTCGCAGGCACTGCAGCGCCTGCGGGCCGCAGGCGTGAACCTGCGGGAGTGCGTGCTGGGGCCGCTGTCCGTCGAGACGTTGTTCGAGCTCGTCGGCGACGCTCTGGGTCAGACCGACGAACGAGTGCGTGCGCTGGCCGCGCTCGTGCACGAGAAGACCGGCGGCAATCCGTTCTTTGCGATCCAGTTCTTGACGAACCTGGTGGGAGAGGCGCTGCTCGAGTTCGATCCTCGATCGCGACGATGGCAGTGGGACATCTCCAGCATCCGCGCCAAGGATTACACCGACAACGTCGTCGAGTTCATGATCGCCAAGCTGCGGCGGCTGCCCGAGCCCACGCTCGCAGCGCTGAAGCAGATCTCCGCCCTCGGCATCGGCGCCTCGGTCTCGACCCTGGCGGCTGTCCACGGGGCCCCCAGAGAAGATTTGCAGGTCGATCTGTCTGCCGCGGGCACCGCCGGGCTCGTGACGCAGGATGGCGAATCGATCCGGCTCGTGCACGACCGGGTCCAGGAGGCTGCCTACGCGCTCATCCCGGAGGGCGAACGGGCCGAGCTTCATCTTCGAATCGGCCGCCTGCTGTGGTCGCGACTGGAAGAGCAAGGCTCCACGGAGGGCGTGTTCGAGGTCGTCAACCAGTTGAATCGGGGTGCGAACCTCCTCACCGATGTCGATGAACGGACGCGGCTAGCCGAGCTCAACCTGAAGGCCGGCATGCGGGCCAGGCAATCCGGCGCCTACGCCGCCGCGCTCAGCCACTTCGTGGCCGGCAGCGCATTGATGGATGGCCGGGACGAGCCGCGATGGCACGCCTTGCGCTTCACGCTGGAGTTCCATCGGGCGGAATGCGAGGTGCTGACCGGCGCGCTCGAATCCGCACAGTCGCGCTACATGTCGCTCGCCGAACGGGCCGTCACCGTGCCCGAGCGCTCCGCCGTGACCTGCGCGCGTATGCAGCTTTGCCAGATGCTGAGTCAAGCCGAACGGGCCACGGAGATATCCCTCGAGTTCCTGCGCGGCGTGGGCGTGTTCTGGTCGGCTCACCCCACCGCGGAGGATGTCGCGAAGGAGTACGAGCAACTGTGGCGGGAGCTGGGTGAGCGACCGGTCGAGGAACTCGTGGATCTGCCGCTGATGCGGGACCCGGATCAGAGCGCAGTCATGGATGTCTTGATGGCAGCCCAGACCGCCGCCCTGTTCACGGACCGGAACCTGTTCCATCTCGTGATCGGCCGCATGGTGAATCTGAGTCTGGTCAATGGAAATTGCGACGCATCGTGCGTGGGGTACATCTATCTGGATACTGTCATCGTGCGCGAGCGTGGCGACCACCGGCTGGGCTATCGATTCGGCATGCTGGCCCTGAAGCTGATCGAGCGCGGGTTGGACCGCTTCAAGGTCTCGGTTTTCGTGACGTTCGGTTGGGTGGTCCTGCCTTACACGAGGCCCTTGCGCGGTGGGATCGAATGGATAAGACGCGCATTCGATCTCGCCGAGGAGACGGGCAATGTCGTGTACGCCTGCTATTGCGCCTACCTGGTCGGGCCCCTCAGGCTGAGCGCCGGGGATGGACTGGACGAAGTGCGCCAGGAGATGGAGTTTTCGTTGGCCTTGGCGCGCAAGGCGAAGTTCGACCTGCTGATCGTTTCATCGACCGGTTACCTGCGCTGCGTCGACAGGCTCCGGGGTGCCATCGTGTCTTCCGGCGCCGGCCTCCGCGAGCAACTCGAGTTCGAGCAGAAGCTGGACAGCGATCCGCAGCTCGCGATTTCCGCTTCGCAGTACTGGATCTGGGAGGTGCAGGCACGCTTTCTTGCCGAGGACTACGCAGGGGCCCTGGTCGCCGAGGCGAAGGCGCTTGAGCTGATCTGGATGACGCTGTGCGCCATTGAGGTGCCCACGGTGCACGCGTACGCGGCGCTCTCGCGCGCCGCGCTCTTCGACTCCATGGCCGAAGATGATCGTTCTCAATGTCTCGAAAGGATCCGGGAAGATTCGCAGCAGCTCTCGGCCTTCGCCAGGAGCTGTCCCGAGAACTTCGCCGACCAGGAAGCGCTGGTCGCCGCGGAACTGGCGCGCATCGAAGGCAGGGTGTCCGATGCGCAAGGCCTGTATGACCAGGCGATTCGGCTGGCTCGTCAGAATGGATTCGCCCATCACGAAGCGATGGCGAACGAGTTGGCCGGCCGCTTCTACGACGGGCGCGGTTTGCCGACTGTCGCTCATGCCCTGCTGCGCAATGCGCGCAACGGCTATCAGCGTTGGGGAGCGCTCGGCAAGGTGCGCCTGCTCGACGCTCGATACGGGTCATTGCGCGAGGCGCAGGGCAACGCGTCACCTGCCGCGACCATCGACACGCCGGTCGCGCAGCTGGATTTGGCCGCCGTGGTCCGGGCAGCGCAAGCCGTTTCGAGCGAAATCGTCCTCGACAAGCTGATCGAGACCTTGCTCGTGATGGCGGTCCAGCATGCCGGCGCCGAGCGCGGCATCCTCGTCCTCTTGCGCGACGGCCAGCCGTGCGTTGCCGCGCAGGCCGTGATGGGGCAGAGCAAGGTGCAGGTCACCCTGCGCCAGGCGGAGGTGACCGACGCCGATGTTCCCGCTCCCGTGCTGCAGTACGTGATGCGGACCCGGCAAGGCGCCGCGCTCGACGATCCGGCCTGCGCGGACCTCTTCGCGGAGAACGAGCCGTCATCGGATGGTTGGCTGCGATCGGCCCTCTGCCTGCCCCTGGTCAAGCAGACGAAGCTGGTGGGGCTGGTGCATCTCGAAAACAGGCGCGCCCCCGCGAAGCTCACGGCCGCACGCAGGGACGTGCTGAACGTCATTGCGTCGCAGGCTGCCATTTCGCTGGAGAACGCCAACCTCTACAGCGACCTCGCCGCCGAGAACCGGGAGCGCCGGAGGGCGGAAGAGGCGTTGCGCCAGAGTCTGTCGCGCGTGCAGCGTCTGGTCGAGTCGAACATCATTGGCGTGTTCTTCTGGCACATGGAAGGACGCATCGAAGACGCGAACGACTCGTTCCTCGACATGCTGGGCTATGAGCGGGCCGATCTTCTGGCAGGTCGCCTGCGATGGAACGATCTCACCCCGCCGGGGCACGAGGCCGCGGACGCGCGAGGCGCCGACGAGATCCGGAAAACGGGCGTGTGCCGGGCCTACGAGAAGGAGTATGTCCATCGCGATGGACACCTCGTCCCTGTGCTGGTGGGTGCCGCCTCCGTGGATGGCTCGCCGGATTCAGGGGTGGCCTACGTGCTGGACCTGACGGAGCGCAAGCGCGCCGAAGTCGAGCGTCGGGCGCGTGAGGCGGCCGAAGCGGCCTCGCGGGCGAAAGGGGAATTCCTGGCAAACGTGAGTCACGAGATCCGCACGCCGATGAATGCCATCAGCGGCATGTCCTACCTGGCGCTCCAGGGCCAGCTCGAACCGCAGCAGCGCAAGTACATCAAGACGGTCCACGAGTCGGCCGAGTCGCTGACGCGCATCATCAACGACATCCTCGACTTCTCCAAGATCGAGGCCGGCCGGCTGGACATGGAGAGCATCGAGTTCAGTCTCTCCGACGTGATGGAAAGCCTGGTCAGCCTGATCGGGATGAAGGTGCAGGAAAAGGAGCTGGAGCTGCTGTTCGAACAGTCGCCGCAGGTCCCTGGCGCACTGGTGGGCGATCCCTCGCGTTTGAGACAGGTCCTGCTCAACCTGGCCAACAACGCCATCAAGTTCACCGAGCGCGGCGAGATCGTCATCGGGGTCGAACGGGTCGGCGGCGACGATACCTCCGTGCACCTGCGCTTCGAGGTGCGCGACACGGGCATAGGCATGAGTCCGGAGCAACAGCAGCAGCTGTTCCAGGACTTTGCGCAAGGCGATGCCTCCATCAGCCGGCGCTACGGCGGCACCGGTCTGGGCCTGGCGATCTGCCGCCGCCTGGTGGGGCTGATGGGTGGAGACATCGAGGTCGAAAGCCAGCCTGGCGTGGGCAGCTGCTTCCGCTTCACCGTGCAACTGGGGTTGCAGGCCCATGCGGCCGGAGCGCCGGAGGTCACGGACGACGCGCTGCAGGGAGCGCGCATCCTGGTCGTCGACGACAACGGGAGCGCGCTGCAGATCCTCGTCGCCATGGCCCGCTCTTTCGGTTGCCGCTGCGACGGCGCTGCCGATGGCGCGCAGGCTTTGCGCATGCTGACGACCGCGGACTCGCGCAACGACCCCTACGACGCGGCGCTCATCGACTGGAAGATGCCGCACATGGACGGCATCGAGTGCGCGCGCGCGATCGCGCGCGCCGGGCACCTGCGGCACACGCCGGCCGTGCTGATGGTCACGGGCTTCGATGTCGACATCCTGAGGCAGCGGTTGGTCGAGGAGCGATTGACCGTGCGCGCCATGCTGACGAAGCCGGTCACGCCCTCGAACCTGCTCGACGCCTGTCGCACGGCGCTGGGCCGAGCCGGTGGTCCTAAGCCGCGGCGAACCGTACGCGAGGAAACGATGAAGGAGAGCCAGGCGAGCCTGCGAGGCGCACGCATCCTGCTGGTCGAGGACAACGTCATCAACCAGGACATCGCCAGCGATGTGCTGGGGCGCGCAGGAATCATCGTCAGCGTCGTCGGCGACGGTCAGCAGGCGGTCGATATCCTGGCTCACGAGACTTTCGACGTCGTGCTGATGGACTGCCAGATGCCCGTGATGGATGGCTACACGGCGACGAGGATCCTGCGCAAGCAGGAGGGGCTGCGTCAGCTACCGATCATCGCGATGACGGCGAGCGCCATGGCGAGCGACCGCGAGAAGGCCCTGGACGCCGGGATGAACGATCACATCAGCAAGCCTCTCAACATCGATGACCTCTTTGGCGCGCTGTCGCGATGGATACGTCCCCAAGCCGGCGTCGGCACACCTGCGGTGCAGGAGACCGCCGCGGACAGTGTGGAGAGCCTTCCGGGAGTCGACGCTGCGGCCTGGCGCAACAGCGGGATGGGCGACGACGCAATGTTCAAGCGCATGCTGAAGAAGTTCCTGCGCGAGCAGCAGGATTTCCCCGCTCCTTTTCGCGAAGCACTGGCCGCGGGCGACGTGCCGAAGACCATGCGCATGGCACACACGCTCAAGTCCCTCTCGGGAACACTCGGGATCCATGGCGTGGAACAAGCCGCCGAGGCCCTGGAGCAGGGTTGCATCGACGCGGCGGAGGTTCCTCGACTCGAAGCGCTGTTGAGCGACGTGTCGCGCCAGCTCGAACCTGTTCTGCAGGGACTGCGCAGGCTCGAGCCCTGACGTCGCTCGAGCCATACGGCTTCGTCAATCCGTGCGCAGCGTGGCTATCGACTCGGCCAGACGCTGAGCCTGCCCCTTGAGCGCCTCGGTGGCTGACCTTGCCTGCACGACGAGGGCGGCGTTCTGCTGGGTGTTGCGGTCCATCTCGGCCACTGCGCCGTTCACCTGCTCCACGCCGCGCGCCTGTTCGGCCGCTGCGCGCGAGATCGCGTCCACCGTGCCGCTCACGGTCTGGATCGACTCCACGATGCGCAGCATGGTCGCGCCTGCGGCGTGCACCTTCTGAGAACCCTGCTCCACCTGCTGCACCGAGGACGCGATGAGCACGCGGATCTCGCGCGCCGATTCGGCGCTGCGCTGCGCGAGGCTGCGTACTTCCTGGGCCACCACGGCGAAGCCACGGCCATGCACGCCCGCACGGGCCGCTTCCACGGCGGCATTGAGCGCCAGGATGTTGGTCTGGAAGGCCAGGCTGTCGATCACACCGATGATTTCGCCGATCTTCTTGGCCTGGGCGTCGATGGACTGCATCGTCGTCACGACATCTGCCACGGCGGTGCCGCCCTCATGGGCCACCGTGGTGGCATCGCGCGCCATGCCGTTGGCCCGCTCCGCGTGATCGGCGGTCTGACGGATCGTGCCGGTCAGCTGTTCGAGCGACGCAGCGGTGCGCTGCAGCGCGGCCGCGGTCGTCTCCGTGCGCTGTGACAGATCGACGTTGCCGGTGGCGATCTCCTCGCTGGCCTGGTGCACATGGTCCGCGGTGGCTCGGATGTCTCGCACGATGCGGCCCAGGTTGCCGGAGACCTCGCCCAGCGCCATGAGCACGCGGCCCGTGGCGTCTCGCGAAGTCTGCGCGGCATGCGCGCTGGTGAAGTCTCCCTTGGACATGGCCATCGCGAGCGATGACGCCTGGCGCAGCGGCCGCACGATCAGCAAGGCCGCAAGCCATGCGCAGCCGGCCGCCAGGAGCGCGGCACCCAGGCTGCTGCCGATGATGATCACGTTGTTGTGCGACGCCAGCTCCCGGCCGCCCTGGGCCAGGGCCACCGCCTGCGCCTTCTCGTAGCCGACCAGCTCCCTGAAGCCGGACATCATGCTGGCGTAGAGCTCGTCCACGTTGGTCAGGAAACCCGCCGCGTTGTTGAGCATGCCCGTCTTCATGTCGAGCACCTCGCCAGCGAACTTGCGGAACTTGACGAAGTCGGCCTGGAGCTTCTGCGCGTGCGCCCGCTCCGTCTCGTCGAGCGTTGCATCCGAGGCGAGCCCCGCGACGAGCGTGCCCACCCGATCCAGTTCGGCTCGCACCCGGCGGTCGAGTTCTGCGATGCGCTCGGCCTTGTACCCCGCACCCTCCCACACCAGGCTTTGGCTGATCAGCTTGTTGACCGCCACCACCTCGTCGCGCAGCTCGTTGAAGCGGATGACGCGCGGCATGCGCTCGTCGGCCAGCGTGGACAGGCTGTCACGCAGCGTCACGTTGGCATACCAGCCCACGCCACCCATGAAGGCGAGGCACAGCACACCCACTGCCGGTGCCATCGACACCTTCACGCCGATGGCGGCGTTCCTTAGCCAGTGCATCACTTGTTGTTTGCTCCCAGACGAACGTAGGCAGGGCAGGAACGCTCCTGCCGCTCACATGGGTCCGCCGTCACCGGCGCGACGGGTTCAGCGATAGACGCCGACGCCGACCCAGCCGTCGAAGTTGGAGAGCTTGTGCACGAAGGTGGCCTTGCCTTCCACCTTCTTGGTGAGCGGGTGCGGCCAGTCGTAGTCGACCCAGCCGCTGCCCTTGCCCATGGCCGCGTCCGTCATCTCCTTGACGAGCAGCTTGCCGTTCGGATCCTTGAGCTCGATCAGGTTCTTGCCGACGAGCTTGTCGTTCGCCCCGTGGCCGACGCAGGTGCCCTTGGAGTCGTAGGCCATGACGTAGAGATCCTTGCGGGTCCACGTGGCCTTGTCCGTGGTGAAGTCCTTGAAGGCCTTTTCGGGGCCGACCTTCTTCACATGCTCCACGGCGGCCATCGCCATGGCCTTCGCCTCGTCCTTGGTGCCGGCATCCGCTGCGAGAGCCGAGGGCCCCGCAAGGAACGCCACCGAGAGGCTTGCGCCCAGGCCGAACTGCTGCAAGTGCTTGAGGAAGTGCATCGTCGTTTCTCCGCTGATGGTTTCTTCTTGGGCAGCGCGGATCGCACCGCACTGGCGGGCGTCCGGCCCGCTCGCCGGTTATCGACATGCAACGGGCGGGCTGTAGGGTCGAAGCGTCAGGCGCTTCGACCTCCTCACGCCGCCTGACCCACCTTGCGCGAATTCGCTGGATCGCGAAACACCAGCGGCCGCTCCACGACGCCCGGCTGGGCGGCCTCGGCCACCGCCGCTTCGATCAACCCGTGATGCGGGCTCTTGCGGCACACCGGATCGGCCGCCTCCGCGTCCTGCGCCACGAGGTAGGCCTGGCATCGGCATCCGCCCAGGTCCTGTTCCTTGAACTCGCAGCTCGCGCAGGGCTCCTTCATCCACCCCGTGCCGCGGTAGCGGTTGAAGCCTTCCGACTCGTACCAGATGTCGCGCAGGCTCGCCTCCCGCACGTTGGGAAACGACAGCCCCGGCAGCATGCGCGCGGTGTGGCAAGGCAGGGCCACGCCGTCCGGCGCGATGTTGAGCAAGGTGGTGCCCCAGCCGTTCACGCACTTCTTCACCCGCGCCTCGTGATAGTCGGGCGCGACGAAGAAGATGCGCATCGCATCGCCCAGCCTGGCGCGCCAGGCGTCGGTGCAGGCTTCGGCGCGGCGTAGTTGCTCGTGCGTGGGCAGCAGCTGCGAGCGATTCAGGAAGGCCCAGGAGTAGTACTGCGTGTTCGCCAGTTCCAGGTACTCCGCGCCCATCTCGTGCGCCATGCCGATGATGCGGTCGACGTGGTCGATGTTCAGCCGGTGGATCACCACGTTCATCACCATGGGCCAGCCCTGGTCCTTGATGATCTTTGCGACCCGGTTCTTTAGCTCGAAGGTCTTGGTATGCGAGAGGAAGTCGTTCATCTCGCGGGTGGAATCCTGGAACGAGAGCTGCACGTGGTCCAGCCCGGCGTCCTTCAGCGCACGGGCCCGCTCGCGCGTGAGGCCGACGCCGGAGGTGAGCAGGTTGCTGTAGTAACCCAGGCGGTGCGCCTCGGCCACGATGGCTTCGAGGTCGTCGCGCAGCAAGGGCTCGCCGCCCGACAGGCCCAGCTGCACGGCGCCCAGCTCGCGGCCTTCGCGCAGCACGCGCAGCCAGTCGTCGGTGGAGAGCTCGTCCTCATGCCGGGCGAAGTCGAGCGGGTTGAAGCAGAACACGCAGTGCAGCGGGCAGCGGTACGTGAGCTCCGCCAGCAGCCACAGGGGCGGTCCGGGGCGGGGCGGGGCACTCATGGCATCAGACCTTCAGTCCCATACGAGCCAGCGCTGTCGGCCCGCGATGTCGATGAAGCCCATCACGTCGCCTTCGAGCCCCTCGGTGTTGAACGCCGCTTCCAGCTCGGACACGATCGCGGCGCAGCTGCGCTGCCCGTCGCAGCGCTTCAGGATCTCGCCGGCGCTCTGGTTGAGCTTGACCATGCCCTCGGGGTACAGCAGCACGTGGCACGCCTGCGCGGCCTCCCACTGCAGGCGAAAGCCCGGGCCGATGCGCGGCACTGCGGTGAGGGGGATGGTGTTCATGACACGCCGTACCTTTGCGCCATGGCGTCGTTCATCGCCCACAGGATGTCGAGCTTGAACTGCAGCACTTCCAGCGCGCGCTCCTGCAGCGGCCGGGTGTCGAAGTACGACAGCGTGATCGCCAGCCCCTGCTCGACGTCGCGCCGCGCCTGGCTCACGCGGCTGCGGAAGTACTGCAGCCCCTCGGGCTCGATCCAGCCGTAGTGCTGCGGCCAGGTCGCCAAACGCTGCTTGTGGATTTCGGGCGCGAAGAGCTCGGTGAGCGAAGAGCAGACCGCCTCCTGCCACGGTGCGCGTCGCGCGAAGTTCACGTAGGCGTCAACGGCGAAGCGCACGGCGGGCACCACGTGTCGCAGGTCGCTCACCTCGTCGCGCTGCAGCCCCACCGCCTCGGCCAGGCGCAGCCAGGCCTCGATGCCGCCTTCGTCGCGGATGCCGCCCAGCTCGAAGCCGTCGTGGTCGAGGATGCGCTGGACCCAGCCGCGCCGCACCTCGCGGTCGGTGCAGTTCGAGAGGAGGGCCGCGTCCTTCACCGGAATGGCGATCTGGTAGTAGTAGCGGTTGGCCACCCAGCCGCGGATCTGCTCAGGCGTCGCGCGGCCCTCGTTGAGCATGCGGTTGTAGGGGTGATGGATGTGGTAGCTCGCGCCGCGCTCGCGCAGCTGCTGCTCGAATTCCTCGCGGGTCCATGCGTCTTTCGCGCTCACAGGGTGATCTCCATGCCGTCCTCGCACACGCGGATGCCGGCTTGCGTCAAGGTGGCGCGCTCGGGCGAGTCCTCGTCGAGGATGGGGTTGGTGTTGTTCACGTGGATCAGCCAGCGGCCGGTGGACGGGGGCAGTTTGGAGAGCCACTCGATCATTCCGCCGGGTCCCGATTGCGCCAGGTGGCCGATGTCGCGGGCCGTCTTGCGGGACAGGCCCATGCAAATCATCTCGTCGTCGGTCCAGAAGGTGCCGTCGACCATCACGGCTTCCGCGCCCGACATGGCGTCGAACACCGCGGGCGTCATTTCGCCCAGGCCCGGGGCATAGAACAGCGTGGTGCCGCGTCGGCGGTCGGTGATGCTGACGCCGATGTTGTCGCCCGGCACCGGGTTCTCCCGGTGAGGCGAATAGGGCGCGGCCTTGCTCGACAGGGGCAGGGCGCGGATCCAGATGCCGGGCACGCCCGGTACTTCGAAGGGTGCGCCGTCGAGTGGGATGGGGTGGCGCTCTACGCCGCTGTAGTGGCCGAGCACGCGCAGGATGGGGTTGCCGGTGGTCAGGTCTTCCGCCACCGGATCGGTGCACCACAGTGGCAGTGGCGTGCCGCGCTCGCGCAGCATGAACAGGCCCGTGGCATGGTCGATCTGGCCGTCGATGAGCACCACGCCGGCGATGGCCGAGTCGCGCTGGCGCCGGCCGGGCTGCAGTGCGGGGGTCGCGCGGATCTGCGTCAGGATGTCGGGCGACCCGTTGAAGAGGATGCCATCAGGTGCGCCATCGCTGCGCACGAAGATCGACGACTGGGTGCGCGGCCGGGCTCGCAATGCGCCGCTGCGCACGCCGGCGCAATTTCGGCAGTTGCAGTTCCACTGTGGAAAGCCGCCACCGGCCGCGGAGCCGAGGACCGTGATGCGCATGTGTCTCGAAGAACCGGCGCCCTTGGGCGCCGGTTCTTCAAAGCCCTCAACGGGCCGATACGTACATCGTGATTTCGAAGCCGAAGCGGAAATCACAGGCTTGCGGGGTTTGCCAGGTCATCGAGCGTCTCCTTTCGGGTTGAAAGCCGCGCCGTCACGGCGCGCCTCGGGACAACGATCCCATGGGCCATCATGGCCCTGCGGACCTCGTTGGTGCATCCCCCCGGCCATGATTCGGGGCTCATGATTTTCATGATTCGTGCCGCCGTTGCGGGTCGTACCATCCGGCCGTGTCCGGGCCGCCGATGACCACGCTGTATCCCCCGCCACGTGTGCTGCGCACCCATGCGCTGCCCGTGTCCGGCGGTCACGTGCTGCATGTCCAGGAGTCGGGCAGCGGGCGCGGACTGCCGGCCCTGGTGCTGCACGGCGGACCCGGGTCCGGCTGCTCGGAAGTGCTCACGCGTTTTTTCGATCCGGCCCGCTACCGCGTCATTTGCATGGACCAGCGCGGCGCAGGGTCCAGCCGACCGGCTGGAGGTTTGGAACACAACAGCACGGACGACCTGCTGCAGGACCTGCGCGCATTGCGCACCGAACTCGGCATCGAGCTGTGGCTCGTGGTGGGCGGCTCATGGGGCGCGACGCTTGCCTTGCTGCATGCGCTCGACGCCCCCGAGGCCGTGGCCGGGCTGCTGCTGCGCAACGTGTTCCTGGCCCGCGCGCAGGACGTGGAGCGCTTCTTCGGCCTGCACACGGAGGCGGGCCAGGCGTACTGGCACGACCTTGTCGTACGCGAGGACGGTTCGCTCGTGGAGGCGCTGGCGCGGGTGTTCCAGGCCTCACCCCTCGCCGAGCAGCAGGCCGTGGCGCAGCGCTGGTGGCAATGGGAGTGCCGGCTTGCCGGGATGGTGTCATCGAGTTCGGCGCAAGGGCTGGTGCTCGAAGCACTGATGCAGCGCTACCGCATCCAGAGCCACTACCTGCGGCATGGATGCTGGCTGCGCGAACGACCGCTCCTCGCCCGCTGCGCGGCTGCACCGCACGTGCCCACGCTGTTGCTGCACGGCACGTGCGACGAGGTGTGCCCTCTGCAAGGCGCGCTCGAACTGCAGCAATGCATGCCCCACGCCACGTTGCTCCGCATCCCCGGCGCGGGGCATGACCCGATGCATCCCGCGATGGTGGCCGCCATGCGAGCCGCGCTCGATGCCTACGCGGTGCACGAGCGATGGGAGCTGCCTGCATCACTGTCAGCGCACGAGGCGGCCGGAGCCGGATCGCCATGAGCCTGCGTTTGAAGATAAACCTCATCGTCGGCGCGATGACGCTGCTGTTCGTGGCCGCGTTGCTCGCGCAGCAGTTCGGAAACATGCGCAAGTCGGTCAACGAGGAGGTCGTGGCCGCAAACCGCGTGGCGGCGCAGCTGCTCAACCGCACCGTGTGGGGCTATGCCGCGCAAGGCCCCCAGGCCCTGGTGACCTACCTCGCCGGCCTGGGCCGCGTGCGGTCCAACGACATCACGCTGCTCGATCCGCAAGGCCGTGAGCTGTACCGCTCGCCGCCGTCCGGATACAAGTCGGGCCGCAGCGCGCCGGCCTGGTTCGAGTCGCTGGTGTCGCCGGCGCCTTCGGTGCAGTTCATCGCCTTCCCGGACGGCAAGCTCGTGGTGCAGGCCAATGCCTCCCGCGCCGCGCTCGACGCCTGGGAAGACTTCGTCGTGCAGATGGGCACGGCCGCGGCGCTGCTGGTGCTCGTCAACGTGCTGGTGTTCTGGCTCGTGGGCCGCGCGGTGCAGCCTTTCGGGCGCATCGTGCAGGCGCTGAATGCGCTGGAGACCGGCCGCTTCGACGTCGCGCTGCCGCGCCTGCCCGGGCGCGAAGCGGCGGCCATCGGCAGCGCGTTCAACCGCATGCTCAGCGTGCTGCAGGAAAACATTGCCCACGCCCGCCGCGCGGCGCAGGCCGAGCAGCAGCTGTCGGACAACCGCGAGCTGGCGCGCTGGGTGGACCAGAAGATCGAGCAGGAGCGCCGCATGATCGCGCGCGAGCTGCACGACGAACTGGGCCAGTCCGTGACGGCGATGCGCAGCATGGCGCTTTCGATTGCCCAGCGCACCGGGTCGCGCGATCCGGATTCGGCGCAGGCCGCGCGCGTGATCGCCGACGAGTCCTCGCACTTGTACGACGCGATGCATGGGCTGATCCCGCGGCTCACGCCGCTGGTGCTCGATCACTTCGGCCTGGAGGAGGCGCTGGGCGACCTGGTGGAGCGCACCCGGCGCAGCCAGCCCGGCGTGGGCATCGAGCTGCTCGTCGACCTTCAGGGCCGCGTGCCGTCGACCGACGTGATGCTCACGCTGTACCGCGCGGCGCAGGAGGGCATGACCAACGCGCTGCGTCATGGGCAGGCGAAATCAGTGGCGTTGAAGGTGCGTGCCGAGGACGACGGATTGACGCTCGAAGTGCTCGATGACGGGCGGGGCCTCGCACCGGATTGGACTGCGCGCGGTGGGCACTACGGGCTGCGCTGGCTGGCCGAGCGCGTGGAATCCGTGGGCGGCCGTTTCCGCATCGAGCCCACGGCGTCCGGTGGTGTGTGCCTGCACGTGCAGGTGCCGTTGCGTTCGGCCTCGGCGGTGGCATGACGCGCATCATGCTCGTGGACGACCATGCGCTGGTGCGCATGGGATTTCGCATGCTCCTGACCAACGCAGGCATGGAGGTGGTGGCCGAGGCCGGCGACGGCGAGCATGCCTGCCGGGAATACGGGGCGGTCCAGCCCGATGTGGTGGTGATGGATCTTTCGATGCCGGGTATGGGCGGCCTCGAAGCGGTGCGCCGGCTGCTCGCACAGGACCCCAAGGCCCGTGTGCTGGCGCTGTCGGCTCATGAAGACACGGCGCACCCCAGGCGGGTGCTGCGTGCCGGTGCGTTGGGCTATCTCGCCAAGCGCAGCGCCCCCGAGTCGCTCATCGAGGCGGTGACGGCCGTGGCGCGCGGCGAGCGCTACATGGATCCACAAACGGCGCAAGCGCTCGCGATGGCGCAGATCGAAGGCGAGGCCAGCCCCGCCGAGACGCTGAGCGAACGGGAGTTCGCCGTGTTCATCCAGCTGGCCCGCGGCGCCACGGTGGCGCAGGTCGCGGAGAACCTGAACCTCTCGCCCAGCACGGTGGGCACGCACCTGTACCACGTGAAGCAGAAGCTGCGTGCAGGCAACCAGTCGGAGCTCACGCTGGTCGCGTTGAGGTGGGGGCTGATTCAGGCGTAGGGCTTCGACGAGCGCTGCCCGGCGTACCCTCGCGCGACATCCTGTCGAAGGGCCGCCTCGTTCACTTCCCTTGCCCTCCATCCAGCTTGATCACCCGCCGCCGACCCTCGTCGATCTCCTCGATCCCCGCGCTGGCCTGCACTGTCGTGCGCTGCCAATCGTCGGCGTCGTGAATGATGGTCGGCCGGATCAGCACCACCAGTTCCTTCTTGCGGCCGCTGCTCGTGTTGTTGCCGAACAGGTGGCGGGTGATCACGTTGCCGGCCGCGCCGGGCAGCCCTGAGGTGCTGCTGCGGCTTTCCTGCTGCATGAGCCCGCCGATGGCCACGATCTGGCCGTTGGGCACGCGGACGATGGTGTCGGTCTCGTTGACGCTGCTCGACGCGACCGGCAGCCGGTAGTTGCCCACCACGCCGAGATTGACCTCCTTGGATTTCTCCGTCACCGCGCTCACCGATGGATGAACGTGCAGCGTGATCATGTCGGCCTCGTCGATCTGCGGCGTCACGTCCAGCGCAATGCCGGAGAAGAACGGCGTGAGCGTGAGCGTGGGCATGGAAATGGTCAGGCCGTTGGTGCTTGTGTTGTTGTTATTGGAGACGTTGGTGCCCTGCACGCCGGTGACGAAGTAGTCGTCCGTGCCCACCTTGAGCACGGCCTTCTGGTTGTTCAGCGTGGCCACGCGCGGGCTGGACAGGATCTGCACGTCGCCTTGCGTCTGCAGGAAGCCCAGCACGGCGGTGAAGCCGCGAGTGGCCAGTGACAGGCCCAGCGTGCCGGCGCTGGCGATGGGCAGCGACACCGCATCGACACGCAAATCGCTCGTGGGGATGGGCAGCGTCGGCAAGTCCTGTCCGTTGCTGCGCACCGGATTGAGCGGATAGCCGCTCGTCTGCCCGGCGGCACCGCGCGTGCGCAGCACCGACCAGTCCACGCCGCTTTCGAAACCATCGCGCAGCTCGACCTCGACGATCTTCGCCTCCAGCATCACCTGGCGCTCGATCGCCATGCGGGAGGCGCGCAGGAAGCTCTCGACCTGCCGCAGCTCGTCGGGCATGCCGCGCACGGCGATGGTGCCGGACTGCGGGCTCGTGACCACGCTGCGGCCGTTGCCCTCGCCCACGATGGCGCGCAGCACGGCGCCGATCTCCGCCCAGTAGTCGCTCGTGGAGCTGGTGGCCACCTGGCTGCTTTCGGGCCGCGTCACCGTTGGCGTGGATTGACCGGCGCCGCCCGCGTTGTCCTGGTGCACGGGGGCCGAGCCCGAGCTCACGCGCACCTCGCTGCGACCGGCGCGGCGGGTGTGCAGGTAGTTGACCGAGAAGATGCGCGTCTGCAGCGTCGGCGGGTACACCGTGATGCGGCGGCCGTCGATGCGGAAGTCGTAGCCGTACACGTCGCGGATCGATTCGAGTGCCTCGCGCACCGTCACGCCGCGCAAGGTCACCGAGAGCGTGCCGGTGACCTCCGGGTGCATGAGCATGCTGTAGCGCGTGTCGCTCACCATGGAGAGGAACACCTCCCGCGCGTGGGCGTTGTTGACGATGAGGTCGAAGCGCGGCTCCGCGGGGGCGGGCACAGCCTGCGGCATGGCGGGCGGCTGGGCCGCCAAGGCCGCGGATGCGGCCGGCGCGGGCGCGGCGGCGGCCGCTTCGGCACGCAGCGTGTGCAGGGGATCGTCGCCGCGCAGCGGCGGCCGGTCGGCGCAGCCGGCGAGCCCCGCGGTGCAGGCCATGAAGGCCGGGGCGAGCACACGGCGATGGAAAAACATGGAGTAGGGCCGCTTCATCATGGTGTCGGGGTCGAGCGTCGAGAGCGTGGGCCGCCCGTCGATGCGGACGTCGCGATGCGGGTGGGGTCGGTGGATGCGCGCGCCGCTTCGGGGCCGGGCTCGGCCACGGGCCGGCGGGTGATGCCGGTGTACAGAGGCAGGCGCTCCAGCGCGCCACCTCGCCGCACGACGACCGCGCTGTCTTCGATGCGTTCGATGCGTGCGCCGCCCAGCAGGTCGCCCACGCCGTGCCTGCGTCCGCCATCGAGCACCCAGCGCGTTTCGCCGATGACGAGCAGATGGCGCACCGCAGGCAGTGGCGCGGCGGGTGCCGGGGCCGAGGCCCGGGGTGCCGGGCTCGCGGCGGCGGGTGGCCGCATGGGGTCGCGCAGGGGCGCGCGCTGCGCCAGGGCGGGGCCGGCCAGGGCCAGCGATGCGGCGAGTGCGATCCGCTTCATGGCGTCTCCCCCGGGAACGCAACCTTTGCGCGCAGCTCGGTGGCGCCTTTGTGGTTGACGATGACCAGTTCATCCCAGCGCAGGCCGGTCAGGCTCTGCTCGAGATCGGCCACGTAGGCGGTCAAGTCCGTGTAGTTGCCTTGCAGGGTGAGCTCGACGCCGTGCATGGGCGGACTGCCCGGCGCGGCGGGCGTGGCGGCACTGCTCGCGAATCGGACCAGCACGACACGCTCGTGCCGTTGCAGCACGCGCTCGAACAGCCCGGTCAGGCGCGCGGCCGTGCTGCCGCCGGCGATGCGGCGCTGGATCTCTTCGTCCACGTTCGCGCGCTCGGCCTGCACGGTCTTCAGCTCGCCCTGCAGGCCGGCCGCGGGGCCTTGCGGGGTGGGTGCCATCGTCGCGATCTGTTGGCGCAGGTTCGCGAGTTCCTCGGCCTGCGTGCGCAGCTTCGCGGTCATCGCCTTCTGCGCTGCCGCGCGTGGCGACAGCACCAGGGCATCGGTCAGCGCCACCAGCGCGAGCGCGACCGACACGAAGAGGAACACGCGCTCGCGAACCGACCGGGCGTCGATGCGGGCGGCCCAGCGTTTCCAGAAAGCGCTCATGAAGGCTCTCCAGGAGCGCGGCCGCTCACGATGCGGAAGGTCCAGCCCTCGGTGCCGGTGCCGACATCGTCGCTGTGCTCAACCTTCACGGCGCGCAACGGCGCGCCGGCCAGCAGGGGATGCTGCGCCAGCTCGGCCAGCCAGGGATTCAGCGCCTCCGGATGCAGGGCCACGCCGGCCAGCTCGATGCGGCCCTCGGCGCGCTTGATTTCAGTGAGCCACAGCGTGTCGGGCACGGTCTCGGCCAGCATGCGCAGCAGCTCGCCGTGTCCCGTGCCGGCGCCGCCGCGGCCTGGGTCCAGCGCGTCGAGCAGCGCACGCCGCTCGGCCAGCGCGCTGCGCGCCTGCGCGAGCTGCTGTTCCAGCGTCTGGGTGTCCTTCGGGGCTGAAGCGCGGCTGGCGAGCGCGGCCGTGAGCTGCGCCTTCTCGCGCTGGTTGGCCGCCGCGGTCGCATCGAGATCGGCCTTCATCCGCGAGGCGGAGTGCGCGGACCACGCGGCCAGCGCGGCGAGGCCGAGCGTGAGCACGCCCAGCGCCTGCACCATCGCGCGCGCCGAGAAATGCCGCCTCGGGGACAGCAGGATGGGGCTGTAGAGGTTGATCTGTTGGGGCATGGTCTTGCGCCTGTCAGAGCCGTCGGGTTTCCTGGCGCAGCAGCGCGCCGACCACGGGCAGCAGCGCCGCACGCAGCTGCGGCGTGGCAGCGGCCCGCGCGAACCCGGGCAGCACCTCGGCCGCGTCCAGCAGGCCCACGCGCAGGCCGAGCGTGCGGGCGAGCAGCGCGGCCAGCTCGGGCGATTCGGGGCCCACCTGCACCCACATCGCGGCGAGGGGCAGGTCGGGCCAGGAGCGCTCCCACAGGTCGAACGAGCGCTGCAGCTCGATCACGAGGCGCGGCACTTCGGATTCGGTCTTCGCCGGACCGCCGGGGGCTTCGACACCGTAATCGATGAAGTCGACTTCCTCCAGCGTGCGCTCGTCGGCCAGCCGGGGCGTGGCGTCGAGGGCTTCCGCTGGTGCCGGTGTCGCCTGGAAGGGCAGGTCCCAGTCGATGCGGCGGGCGTAGTACAGCTCGCCGCCTGCGCAGATGGTGAGGAGGGCCTGGGCGCCGTGGCGCACCAGGGCCGCCGTGGCCCGCTCGCGCAGCCCGGCTGCCTCGCCGAGCCGGCTCTGCAGGTTGCGCTGCGCCGTCTCGGCAATGTCGATCACCGACAGGTCCATCCCCGCGGCCTGCGCGCGGGCGACAGTGGCGAGGATGGTGTCGTTGCGCGCGGCCACGACGAAGAGCTGGCGGTTCGGGCGGGGCGTGTCGGCGCCGACCACCATCACGTCGAGGGTGAGCTCGTCGAGGCGGCCTTCCACCTGGTCGCGAATGCGCCAGCGGGCGGCGGCCTTCAGCTCCTCGGGCTTGACCGCGGGCGCCTCGATCTGCAGCAGCTGTGCGTCGGCCAGCGGCAGCACCGCCCAAGCGTGCCTGGAGGGCAAACCCAGCGCGCGCAGGCGGCGCTGGAAATCGGCTGGGGCCTCGCCGCCTCCACGCTCCTCCACGCCGCAGCGCAGCACGCGGCCGTGCGCGTCGGCGCAGGCGTAGACGAAGCGGTCAGGGGTGCTTGCAATGACCGTGCGTTGGTGCGCGGATCGGCGTGGCCGGGGCCAGGGCATGCGCATGTCAGTAGTTCTCCCGCCGGTAAAGGGTGTGGTCCTGCGTGCGCTGCAGGCCGAAGCTGGCTCGCGCCGCGGGGTCCTGGCCCCAGGTGCTGCCGCACCAGGCGCCGCGCAGGTGAGCAAGGTTGGCGCCGGCCGTGGCGGCATCGCCGGTGCCGGGCGTCCAGGGTTGCAGGCACGAAGTGTCGGTGGCGCCCGTGCCCAGGCTGAGCGCCACGTCCACCGTGCCGCTGTGGCTGCTGCCGGGCGCGGCCAGCCGCAGCGCGCCCACGCCCGAGGTGAAGGTGAGCGCGCCGGTGACGGCCGTGTCGCTCGTGGTGAGCGTGCGGCGCAGGTTGCCGAAGCTCACGGCGCTGGCGCTCACGCTGGTGCAGCTGTCGAGCGTGTTGGTGGCCCAGGCGCTGCCGTTCCAGTACTGCAGCGTGGCGGGCAGGGCGAGCGCGCGGTCGGCGGCGCCGATGGCGTTGGACAGGCGCAGCCGCCCGTAGCGCAGCGCGACGGTGCCGCCGGTGGCGCGATCGTTGCTGCCGCCTTGGGCGGAGGCCATGTCGAACGCGGCGAGCGCCACGCCGTCGCTGTCGGTCGGTGCCACGCCGAAGGCCGCGCTGTACGGGCCATCGGGGCTCGCGGCGCGCACGGCCGAGGCGGTGAGCGTCGCGCCCGCGGCCACGCCGGCCGACCAGCTGCCCGTGGCGCTGCCCAGGGAGAGCCGGCCGTTGTCCGTGGTGAAGGGGGTGCTGCCGTCGCGGCCCGCGAGCTGCCAGGCGCTGGCCTGGGTGGGATCGAACTTGGCGAAGCTGCCGACGTAGTTGGTGGTGGTGGCACCGCTTGCGTTCTGTGCCGTGAGCGTGAGGCCGATGCGGAAGTTCTCGCCGAGGTAGCTGAAGGCGGAGGCTGGCGCGCACGACAGGCCGCTGCGATGCGTGACGCTCGTGCCCGACACGGCGAACCGCGCCGGTACGAAGCGGCCGATGTTCCCGGTGGTGGTGCCGCTCACATTGCCCGCGCCCAGGTAGCTGCCGTCGGCGATGGAGGGCGTGAGCGTGATGATGCCGACCTCGCTGTAGGCGAGCTGCGTGGCGGTGGCGGCGCCGCTGGCAAAGCTGCTGCCCGCGAGAGTGGCGTTCGACAGGGTGCCGCTGGTGCCGCCGGCGGGCAGCACGAGCGAGGGCGTGAGCAGCACGCCTTCCGGCACCGTCTCCTTGCCGAAGTTCGGCGTGGCCGCGCCGCCGGACGTGAGCGCGGTGACGGTGGCCGAGAAGCTTTCGCCGGCCTTGACAAACGCGTTGCCGCTGGCCGATGCCGCGCCCGGATTCGCGGTGTTCGGGCTCGCCGTCTGGCGGATGGTGGTGAGCGAGAACGAGGCGGGCTTCACCACGAAGGCGTTGGTGGAGCCGGACACGGTGGCCGAGTTGATCGTCTTCGTTGCGGTGAGCGAGACCTGGCCGACGTCGGCATAGGCAAAGCTGAATGGCGCATTGCCGTTCGCATCGAAGGTCATGTTCACGGCGGTCGTGCTCGTGATGCCGCTGGCCGGATTGGAGGCGATGGCGCTCGCGCCGCTGCCGGTGAGCGTCATGAGGTTGCCGCTGGAGCAGGTGGACGGGTTCTGGCATTGCAGCGCCCAGTTCACGGTGTTGGCTCCGGTCAGTGCCGCCTCGCAGGCCTGGGTGGTGGTGCCGGTCTTCACGGCGCGCAGGTAGTAGGTGCCCGAACTGGTGCCCGCGGTCTGGGAGGGCACGGTCGCGGAGGTGCCGCCGCTGCTCGCGCTCACGATGAATCCGACGGTGTTGAAGGTCGTGCTGCAGCTGTTGGCGGCGCTGCAGCTGGCCCCGTTGGGGCAGCACTTGCGGGCGTTGGTCGCGGGCGCCTGTTCGTTCGACAGTGTCACGGTCACGGCCGTGCCGTTGGAGGCGGCGGGGTGGCTCAGGGTGGTGGTGGCCACGCCGTTCGAGCCGAAGCTCACGCTCGTGGCGCCCAGGCTGCCAGCCGAGGCGGCCAGCGTGGCGGTGCCTCCGGTCATCCCCGCGACGGTGCTGGTGCAGGGGCTGGAGCTGTTCGCGCAGGCCGTGACCGTGACGGTGCTCGGCAGGCAGGCGAGGCTGGACGTGGGCAGCGCAAGCTCATAGTGATCGACGGCCGGCGGGCTCGACGGGGTGCAGCTGGCCGGCATCGCGTATGTACTGTTGTTGACCACGCAGCTGGTCGCGCAGCTCCAGCCGCAGCACACGCTGTGCGCCGAGGACTGGTAGCCCAGCGTGATCGCGGCTGACGATGTGGATCTCACGCAGGCTGACACCTGGGACGACTGGCTGAGCGAGATGGCGCCCGAGCTGGTGGTGACCGTACTGCCCACCCTGGCGCCATAGCCCACGGTGACGGTGCCGGTGCCACCCGCGATGGCGCCGCCAACGACGGTGTCTTGCGCGAGCGTGACGGCTCCGCTGGTGGACAGGTTGCCGCTCACCTGGCCGATGTAGTCGACGCCGATGGTGCCGCTGCTGCTGGTGATGTTGCCGGTGACCCTGCCGTTGTAGGCCACGAAGATGTTGCCCGAGGTGCTCGACAGCGAGCCGTTGACGACCGTGTTCCAGTTGATCGTCAGGTTGCCCGTGGTGGTGGAGACGGAGCCGGTGATGGTGGCGGTTCCGTTCTGGTCGTCGACCGCGCCGGCCTGGATGTTGGCCGTGATGCTGGCCTGGTAGGCGATCTTGAGCGTGCCGTTGACGATGAGGTTGAGATTGGACGCGCCGCCGCCGCTGTTGATGGTGCTCGTGTCGGTGTACATGTCCCCATTGACCGTGATCGTGGCGGGCTTCGGCCAGCCGATGGTCACGGTGTCGCCATAGGCGAGCGTGAGGCCGTTGCAGGTGTAGTTACCGAAGCTGCCGCTGCAGCCGGCGGGAAGGGCGCCGGGGAAGGTGTAGTTGGCGGCTTGAGCGTCGCCTGCGGTTGACAGTGCGATGAGGGCCAGGAGCTTGATCACGCTGGGCTTCGACAAGCTCAGCCCGAACGGGAGTCGGGATGGGCGGAGTCGGGACGGGGAGGGCACAGGCCCAGTCGCCGCATACCGTTCGCCCTGAGCTTGTCGAAGGGCCGCCTTGAGCTTGTCGAAAGGCTGGTGCAGGAGGCGAAGGGGCTTCGACAGGCTCAGCCCGAACGAAGAGGACGCAGCCCAGCTCGTCAAAGCCCTCATCGCGTCACCGTCCACGTCAGTTGCCGCTCCACATAGGTCGCCTGCGGCGTACCGGCGGCCGGGCAGGCGCCCGCGCTGGGCGCATTGCATGCATTGGCGACCAGCTTGTAGAAGGCGATCGAGGAGCTGCCGTCCGTGGCATCGGTGCGGGTGCAGTTCACCGTCACCGTGTAGGCGGCCAGGCCCGCTACCGTGAAGTTGGTGGCACCGAAGCAGGCCGGCGCGGCAGCCGGCGGCGCGGGGTTGCGCAGCACCTGGAACGCCGCCCATTCGAGCCCGGCGCGAGCGCTTTGCAATGCCCGCGCGTGCTCCACCTCGGTGGCCGATCCCAGCTGCTGGCGCACCGACACCTTCGCCAATGCCGCACCCAGCAGCGCGAGCACGACCAGCACGAACACCACCGTCACCAGCGTGAAGCCCCGGTGTGCGTGGCGGGTGCGCCGGTCAGGGCAGGTTGCTGACATACACCGCATGGTGCAGGGTCACGCTCTCGCTGCCCGATGGGGTGGTCGTCGCCAGCGTGAGCTGCAGGTCGACGAGGGCGGCGCGCGCGGCCACCAGCGTGCCGCCCACGTCGAAGCGGCAGGCGGTGACGCCGGTGGCCAGCACGGCGCTGGTGCCGCTCGAGGGCGGGTCCGGCTGGGTGCTGTGGAAACCGTAGCCCTGGTAGCGCAGGAGCCGGCCGCCGTCGAGGTCGCAGCGGTACGTCACCGGAGACTCGACCGCGAGCACGCGGTAGGGCGGCGCGTAGTCGCCCACTGGCAGGCCGGCGAGGGAGTTCATCGTCACCGTCGTCGCGTCACCGGCGGCATTCGTCGCGGTGCGGCGGTTGGAGCTGGCCTGCTCGGTGGCGCTGCCGTTGGGCGCGTAGGCGTCCGATCCAGTCACGCCGGGGCCGAGGTTGTAGAACACGAGATCCTGGCTGGCCGTCAGCGTGAGTGGGGGCCCCACCACCTGGAAGCTGGTGTCCACGGTGCCGAAGGCCAGCGCGCCGCTGCCTTCGGTGGCATAGCGCGCGCCGGCCGTCGTGGGGATCAGCTCCAGCGCGCGGCTCGCGCCCGTCACGCGCACGCTGTTGGGCAAGGCGATGCGCAGGTCGCGGCCGATGCGGCGCAGCGCCAGGTCGGCCTGGTCGACCAGCGCGGCGCGTGCCGCGGTCGACCGGTAGGCCTGCACCGGCTGCACGATGAACACCCCCACGATGCCGCCGAGCACGCCCACCATCGCGATCACGATGACCATCTCGATCAGTGTGAAGCCGCCTGCGCGGTGAAGCTCACGAGGAAACGCCGGGCCGCCCCGGCCCTGGGGGCCCTTACAGCGAGCTGTTCGGCGCATGCCGGCTCCTGTAGCCGTCGAGGGTGACCGAGATGCCGCCCGGCGCGTTGACGGTCACGGTGATGTGCAGCGCATCGCCGCTGGCGGCGCTGATCGTGTGCAGGGTGGCGGCGGCCACGTTCACGCTCGCGCTGTAGCCCGCGAGGCCGCTCACGGGCGTGTTCGTGATGTCGACCACGCCGCTCATGGCGTAGCCGTGGTAATCGTTGACATGGTCGAACGAGGGGCTGGCGAAACGCGTCTCGCCGGCCTCCGGGCCCATGGCCTCGGCACCTGAGGCGCAGCCGGCTGGGGAGGTGGCGGTCTCGACGTTCGCGTCCTCGCTGTCGCAGTAGGTGTAGGGCATCAGCTGTACTTCCTCCAGCAGCGACTCCGCGATCGCCAGGGCCTGCCGGCGCACGACGGGATCGGCACCGTGCGCGGTGGCCTGCACGAAGACATGCAGCACGCCCGCCAGCGCGCCGCTCACGACCACGATGAGGAGCAGCAGCTCGATGAGCGTGAAGCCGCGCATGCTCGGGCTTGTGCGGCAAGGCTCGACGAAAACGGCAGGCAGCAACATCCCTGTTCCTCGAACTCCCTCGCCCGCGATGCTAGGCCGGGATGTGCGAGAACAGCGCCTCAAGGAGCGGCGCGAAACAGGCCTGTTTCCGCTTCGATCGTGTAGGCGAGCGTCACGTCGCCGCCGCTCACCGTGACCGGCAGCGCGCTGCCCGTGGAGGTGGTGGCGCGGCCGGTGTTCGATGCGTTGAAGGTGACGGTGCGCGTGCCCCCTTCGGCGATGCAGGACGGCACCGAGGCAGGGCAGGGCACGGTGACGAGCGCGCCGCCCGCCACGTAGGCGAAGCTGGCGCCCGTGCTGGTGATGGTGACTACCACTGGCCGGCGCTGGGCGAGGGACAGGCGCTGCATGGCCATCGTCTGGGCGCCGAGCTCGTCGGCAAAGGCGCGCAGCCGCCATGCGGTGAGGTCCGTCATGCGCGGCAGCGCGAAGGTGGCGAGGGCGCCGAGGATGACCAGCACCATCACCAGCTCGATGAGCGTGAAGCCGGCCGGTGGACCGGCGCGCGTCATCAGCTGATGCCCAGCGCGGTGAAGGTGGCCGTGACCGCGCTGCCGGAGGTGGGCGTGAAGGTCAGCGTGCATTCGACCGATGCGCCCGCCGCTACGGCGGCAGATGTGATCGTGTAGGCACCGCCTTGCGTGGGCAGCGCGGTGGTGTAGGCGCCGGCGCTGTAGGTCTGCAGGGTCTTGGCGACATCCTGGCAGTCGGCCACGGCCACGCCCTTGGTGGCGTTCACCATGCGTGTCGCGAAGTTGAGCGCCGAGCCGGAGCTGAGCGCGCCGGCCACGCCGTTGGCCGCGGCTTGGTTGGCGTCGGCCTTGAGGTCCAGGTACTTCGGCACCGCCACCGCGGCCAGGATGCCGAGGATGACGATGACCATCACGAGTTCGATGAGCGTGAAGCCGGATTGTTGGGGTCTCATGAGCAGGGTTCCGTGGAAGATCGGGTCGAAACGGAGCGGACGAGGTCCACTGCCGCAGATATCGGCTGGGCCGTCCCGGTCATGAGATCGGGTATCGCACGGGTATGCGTGGTGTTTGTCACGGTGCCTTTCGACAGGCTCGATGCATGGGCCCTTCGACAGGCTCAGGGCGAACGGTGCGCGGTGGCTAAGCCCCCGCTCGACCCGTTCGTCCTGAGCTTGTCGAAGGATCGGGCTGAGCCTGTCGAAGCCCCTATCAGCTCCCGCGCGCAACCTGGCCCAGGTTCCACAGCGGCAGGAAGATGCCCAGCGCGAGCAGCAGCACGAACACGCCGATCACCGCCAGCAGCAGCGGCTCGATGGACGACGAAAGCCCCTTGACCGCGTAATCGGTCTCGCGTTCGTACATCTCGGCGATATCGATCAGCAGCGCATCGAGCTCGCCCGTCTCCTCGCCCACCGCGATCATCTGCAGCACCACCGGCGTGAACACGCCGCTGGCGGCGGCGCAGCGCGACAGGCTTTCGCCGCGCTCGATGCCGTCGCGCATGCGCTCGATGCACGCGCCGACCCAGGCGTTGTCCACCGTCTGCGCTACCACCGTCATCGCCCGGGCGATGGGCACGCCGCTCTTGGAGGCCATGGCGAAGCTGCGCGCAAAGCGCGCCAGCGTGGCCTTCAGAACAATCGGGCCGGCGAGCGGCAGTCGCAGCTTGGCGCGGTCCCAGCGGTAGCGGCCGTCGGACGTCGCCAGCCAGGCCCTCACGGCCCATGCGCCCCCCACGCTGGTCGCGGCGAGGAGCGGCCACCACGCCACCATCCACGCCGAGAAGCCGATCAGCAGCCGCGTCAGCAACGGCAGCTCGGCCTTCAGGCCGGCGAACACGCTGGCGAAAGCGGGAATCACGAAAAGGTTGACCACCACCAGCGCCAGGCCGATCGCGACCGTCACCATCGTCGGGTAGCGCAGCGCCTGCCTGATGCGCGCACGCACGTCGAGCTCGAACTCGATGTGCTCGGCCAGCCTCGCGAAGGCTTCGGTGAGCCGGCCGGTCATCTCGCCCACGCGGATCATCGCGACGTAGAAGCCGTTGAACACCGCGGGATGGCGAGCCATGGCCGCGGCCAGCTCGCGCCCCTGGTCCAGGCTGTGCCGCACGTCGGCGATCAGCGAGACCAGCGAGCGCTTCGGCGTCGAAGCCTGCAGCCCCGCCAGCGCCCGCAGGATGGGCACGCCGGCCTTTTGCAGCGTGTACATCTGGCGCGAGAAGATGAGCAAATCTTCGCCGTTCACCGGCGGGGTGCGCAGGGCCTGCCACAGCGTGGAGGGCACGGCTGCGCCCGTCTCCTGCCGCGTCTCGATGGCCACCGGCGTCACGCCGATGGCGATCAATTGCTCGGCCACCGCGTCGGCGTGGTCGGCTTCCAGGGTGCCGTGGGCCAATTCGCCCCGGGGATCGCGTCCGCGCCAGGCGTAGCGGGTCATGCGTCGAAGTCGTGGGCCAGCCGCATGGACTCGGCCACCGAGGTGCGGCCGGCGCGCACCAGCGCCAGCGCGTGGTCGGCCATGGTGTGGCCGCGCATCCTCTCGCCTGCCAGGCGCGTGAAGAGGCCCGGGTCGGCATGCGTGGCGGCCTGGGCCAGCGCGCTGTCCATCTCCAGCATCTCGTACACGCCGATGCGGCCGCTGTAGCCGGTGCCGTTGCACGCGCTGCAGCCGCGGCCGCGGCGCGTGGGCTCGCCGCCCGCGGCGTCCCCGCCGATGGCAGCGAGCCAGCCGCGCTCCCGCGGGCTCGCCTCGTGCGGCTCCGCGCAGTTCTCGCAGTTGCGGCGCACCAGGCGCTGCGCGAACACGGCCTGCAGCGCGCTGGCCACCATGTAGGGCGGCGCGCCCATGTCGAGCAGGCGAAAGGGCGTGCTCACCGCATCGCGGGTGTGCAGCGTGGAAAGCACCATGTGGCCGGTGATGGCGCCGCGCAGGCCGATCTCGGCCGTCTCAGGGTCGCGCATCTCGCCCACGAGGATGATGTCCGGATCCTGCCGCAGCGTGGCGCGCAGCACGCGGGCGAAGGTGAGGTCGATCTTCTCGTGGACCTGCACCTGGGTGAGCCCGGGCAGACGGTATTCGATCGGGTCTTCGACGGTGATGATCTTGTGCTGCTCGGCATCGAGCTCGGCGAGCGCGGCGTACAGCGTGGTGGTCTTGCCGCTGCCGGTGGGGCCGGTCACGAGCACCATGCCGGCGCTGCGCGCGAGGATCTCCTTGAAGCGCAGCAGCATGGGCTGCGGCATGCCGATCTCGTCGAGCCGGCGCACGGCGTCGCCATGGCCCAGCAGGCGCATCACCACGGATTCGCCGTATTGCGAGGGCAGGGTGGACAGGCGCACGTCCACCGTGCGCTGGCGCAGCCGCAGCGAGAAGCGGCCGTCCTGCGGCAGGCGCTTCTCGGAGATGTCGAGGCCGGCCATGAGCTTGAGCCGTTGCGCCAGGGCGCCGGCGATGCGCTTGTCGGCCTGGGTCTGCGTCTGCAGGATCCCGTCGATGCGGCTGCGGATGAGCAGCCCGCCTTCCTGCGGCTCCAGGTGCACGTCGGAGGCGCCGACCTGAAGGGCATCCTCGAACACGCTCTGCAGCAGGCGCACGACGGGTGCGCCCTCCTGCCCCACGCTCGCCTCCAGCGTGCCGAAGTCCACGGCATCGCCCACGTCCTTCTCGAGTGCCTTGGCGAGGCCGGAGATCTCCTCGGTGCGCCGGTAATGGCGGTCGAGCACCGGCGCGAGCTGGCTCTCAGGCACGACGGCGATGCGGATGCGGCGCTTGAGGATGCGGCACAGCTCGTCGTAGGCTGCGATGTCCAGCGGATCGACGAAGCCGACCAGCAGGTGGTCGCCCTTGTCGTCGAGCACCACTGCGCGGTGGCGCCGCGCGGGAGATTCGGGCAGCAGCCGTACCGTTTCGCTCTTGAGCGGGAAGCTCTTGAGGTTGACCACCGGCACGCGCAGCTGGCGCGCCAGGCCGTGCGCGACGGCTTCCTCCGTGACCGCACCGGCTTCCACCAGGATGCGGCCCAGGCGCTTGCCGGTGCCGCGCTGCAGTTCGAGCGCGCGGGCCAGCTGCTCGGTCGTGATCAGCTGCTGCTGGACCAGCACGTCGCCGAGTCGCAGTTTCTCGCGTGGGGGCACGGCCGCGGGGGCGGCGTCGTCATTCATGGGGAGCGTGGAGTCAGGTCAATGACCCGGCCGCCGGCGGCCAGGCGGGACGCTGACATCATGGGGCGGGCGCCGTCCGCTCGAAGCCCGGAAAAGGGCCTGTATCGCGAGGCGCTTTCGCGTATGAGAGGGCGAGCTGCAGTTCCGAGCTGCAGTCAGGCGAGCGTGCTCAATCCCAGACTTGCGAGAACAGGCGGGTCGTGTTGACGATGGGAATCGCGATCTGCCCGTTCTCGCTGATGCACGAGTCGGAGATCAGCGGCCACAGGTCGCTGTGCTTCGGCAAGGGGCAAGCCTGTCCGTCATGCACCTGCACCGTTCGCGGCAGGCCGATGGTGGCGATGGCGCCGTATTCCAGCTGCTGCCTGGGGGCCGGCTGGTAGGCCACCACCAGCACGTGCCGCATCGACGGTGCGTTCAGCTTGCGATACGCCTCCACCAGGGCGCAAAGGTCGATCACCGGGATCCAGCGCTCCTGCCAGCACATCATGCCCAGCGCGTAATAGGGCGCGCCAGGCACCTCCACGACGGCGGGCCGCTCCACGATCTCCATGGTGGTGTGCACCGGCAGGGCCACGCAGCGGCCCCGGTCGTATTCGAGCAGGCGTGCCGTCGCGTGGGGCACCTCCTGTGGTGTGTCCACCCCGAACGCAGCTGCAGTGACTCGCGTGACGGACGCGATGGACGCTTCGATCAGTTCGGTTTCCATTCAGGCCGCTCCTTGTGCGAAAGCGCGATCAGCAAGCCTCTCCGCATCGCAGCAGAACACGACCTCGCCATCGATCTCCACGAAGCTGTGCACCGGCCCGTGCGGCCAATCGAGCGGGGCGGGCAGCCGCTGCGGCTTCAGCTCGACGCCGATCAGCACCTGGACATCGCTCCAGCCGAAAGCGAACGCGCCCTGCGGTGCATTGATTTTGGTGACGAGGAAGCGGTCCTCGGGAAACGCGTTCAAAGGCTCCATGCGGCGCGACAGGGCCACGATGGGCTCGCCCGCTTCGCCGCCGCTCATGAAGATGCCGGGCAGATCGGTCGGCGCGGGGCGCTCCGGCAGGTAACTCGCGTCGCCCACCTGTTGCTGCGGCAAGAGCAGCCGCAGCTCATCGGCGCGCAGCAACACGAAGTTGCCGCGCAGCGGTTCGGTCGTTGGTGTGTTCATGTTCATCGCTTGATTTCGTGCGCGTCAGGCCGCTTCTGCGAGCGCCTGGCGGATCCGGTCGAGCAGGTCGGATTCGTTGTACGGCTTGGTCACGTAGCCGTTCACGCCGGCCTCCTCGGCCATGCGGCGGTGCTTCTCCTGGGAGCGCGACGTGACCATGATCACGGGCAGGGCCTTCAAGTCCGCGCGCGAGCGGATGTGAGCGGTGAGTTCAAGGCCGTTCATGTTGGGCATCTCGAGGTCGGTGAGCACGACATCCGGCTTGAACTCGGCGATGGAATCGATCGCGTCGGCACCGTCGCGAGCCGCGACGGCGCGAAACCCTGCGTCCTGAACCAGTTGCACCAGCGAGTTGCGCACCGAGAGCGAGTCGTCGACGACCAGCACGCCCGGCAGATTGCCCTCAGGCTGGTCGGGCCGTGCCGTGTCTGCCGCCCGGGTGGTCACAGTCACGCCGGAGCGCACATCCGAAGCGAGGAGCGCGGGCAGGTCGACGTTCACGGCCACGCTGCCATCACCGAGGATGGACAGGCCGGCCACCCCGCGCACGTGCCGGGCGTATCGCCCCGGGTTCTTGACCAGCAGCTCGCGCGAGTCCAGCAGGCCGTCGACCGCCAGCGCCACCAGCTTGTCGTCCAGCCGCACGATCACCGCGTCGTAGGCGCTCCAGGGCTTGTCTTCACGCTCGGCGAGGGCGGCCGCGTCGGCGAGCTTGCGCGCCGGCAGCACCCGCTTCTGATGGCGGTAGACCAGCCGGTCGCCGAGCATCTCGAAGGAGCCCACGGCACGCGGCACGGCCTGTTCGATCTGGACCGAGGGCAGCGCGAAGCGCTGGCCCGCGACGTCCACGATGAGCGTGTGCATCGTCGAGAGCGACGCCGCGAAACGCATCTCCACCGTGCAGCCCTGCCCCGTGCGCGAGTGCACCCGGATCGAGCCGCTCATGCTCGTAACCCAGTCGCGCACCACGTCCATGCCCACGCCGCGCCCGGACAGCTCGCTGATGGTCTGGCGAGTCGTGAACCCGGACATCAGGATCAGGCGAGCCAGTTCTTCGTCGCTGGACGTCTGCTCGGACGAAAGAAGTCCGCGCTCGATCGCGCGACGGCGTATCGCCGGGTAGTCCAGTCCGCGCCCGTCGTCGGTGCAGCGCAGCAGCACCTGCTGACCTTGACGCGAGAACGAAAGCCGGATGAGGCCGGTCTCCGGCTTGCCGGCGGCGCGGCGCTCGGCCGGTGTCTCCAGGCCGTGATCGACCGCGTTGCGCAGCACGTGCAGCAGCGGATCGGCCAGCCGGTTGAGCACCTCGCCGTCGATCAGCGTGCCCGTCCCATCGAGCACGAGCTCCGCCTGCTTGCCGGTGGCCTTGCAGGTCGCGCGGACATTGCGTTGCAGGCGCGAGGCCAGCACGCCGACCTCCGTCATGCGGGTGGAGATCACTAGGTGCTGCAGGTCACGCGACAGGCGCTGCTGGCGCGCATGCACGCCGCCGGTCTGCGAGATGTCTTCCTCCAGCCGCAGCGCGAGCGCGCGCACGTCAGCCGCCTCCTCCATGAGTGCATGCGTGGTGCTGTGCAGCTCGCTGTACTGATCTAGTTCGAGCGGATCGAGCGCGGCATCGTGTGCCCGGTGGCCGCGGGCGCGCAGCATCGTCAGGGAGCGCACGTCCACCAGCGTTTCGAGCTCGAACAGCCGCCTTTGCACGCGCAGGTTCTGCGCGAGCAGATCGCGGGCCCGCTCGGTCAGGGCCTTCAAACGCGCCTCCATGGCCGCCGTGTGCACCGCGACCTCGCCCGATACGCGGAACAACTCCTCCACACGCTGCACGCTCACGCGCAGCGCGGCCGTGGGCGAGGCGGTGACGATGCCGGCCTCGCGCGCCGGATGCATGGCCGGCGATGCGGGTCGCGGTTGCGAGGTGCGCGAAACCGGGGTGTCGAGCGACTCGCCCCGGTCGATGCGGTTGGCGAGGTCCAGCACCGACTGCAGCACCGTCAAAGCCTGCTGCGGGTACTCGTCTTCGCCCAGGACATGCCCGACCATCTGCTCCAGGCAGTACGCGGCGTCGAGCAGCACGTCGGCGGCGACCTTGGCCACCGTGCCGCCCTGGCGCTCGAAGTGCTCCAGCACGTCTTCCAGATGGTGGCCCACTGAGGCCAGCCCTCGCAGGCCGATGATCGAGCCGGAGCCTTTCATCGTGTGGACCACGCGCTTGGCGGCGATCAGGTCAGAGCTGTCGCCCTGCCCTGAGGCGATGTTGCGCGCCAGCCCGACGAGGTAGCGCGCGTGGTCGGGGGCCTCGCTGAAGAAGCCTTCGAGCAGCTTCTGGTCCACGTCGTCCGGGACGACGAGCGCCACGTCCTCCGCGGTGGCGAGCACGGGCCGCGCGGGAGTGTCGTCACCGAAGCCGGCGCCCACCTGGGCGGGCATGGAGCCCAGCATGTGCGCGACCTTGAGCGCCTCGCTCTCCTCCAGCGGGCAGGGCGCCTCACGCAGGTGATCGACCAGGCCCGCCGCGGTCGACGGGTCGTCGAGGTGACGCAGGTACTGAACCATCAGTGGCGGCCAGCGCCGCAGGAACCGCAGCAGCGGGCCGCGGTCGGCCGGATCCAGCGCGGCGGCGAGCAGGGTGTTCTGCGCCACGTGGCCGCACACCGCCTGCAAGCCGGGGAAGCCCGCCATCTCGGCGGCCTCGCCCATGCGCTGCGCCAGGCCGCTGTACTGCTCCAGCGCGTCCATGAAGGCGGGCGCGTCGGCGTCGAGGAGGCCGAGCGGCTCCAGGCAGCGCTCCAGGTCGGCCTGAAGCGCCTCGATCTCGCCGGCCAGTGCTTCGATCAGATCATTGAGCTTCACGTCGGGATCGGATCAGGCGAACTGCGGCAGCTTGAACACGTTGACCGACTGCACCAGTTCCCGCGCGGACTGCAGCAGCGTCTCCGTTTCCTGGTTCTGTGCGCTGATCTGCTCGGCCGTGCGCTCGGTGCTGCGGCCGATGTGCTCCACGGATTCGAGCAGCTGCGCCGACATCTCCTTCTGGCGGTCCGACGTGTCGGCGATGCGGCGCACCATAGCCACCAGTTGCGCGGTGATCTCCTGCGTGCGGCGCATCTGCTCGCCGGCCTTCTGCGCCTGTTCGGAGCCTTGCACCACCTGGCCGATGGTGCGGTTCACCGTATTGATCGTCTCGTTGGTTTCCAGCTGGATGTTGCTCACCAGCGTGCCGATCTGCTGCGTGGCGTTGCGCGAGCTTTCGGCCAGGCGCTGCACTTCCTCGGCCACCACCGCGAAGCCGCGTCCTGCTTCACCGGCCACCGCGGCCTGCATGGACGCATTCAGCGCCAGTACGTGCGTGCGCTCCGAGATGGTGTTGATCAGGTTCACGATGCCCGTGATTTCCTGCGAGCGCTCGCCCAGCCGCTTGATGCGCTTTTCGGTCTCGGCGATGGTCTCGCGGATCGACTCCATCCCCTTCACGGTGCCGTTCACCGTGTGCAGAGCGTCGACGGTCGCCTCGGTGGCCTGCTTGGCGCTGGTGTCGGACTGTGCGGCCAGCGAGGCCACCTGGGTCATGGTCTGCGTGGCTTCGGACAGCGACACGATCATCTGCTGCACGCTGCGGCGCTCGTCCTCGGCGGTCCGCGAGACGTTGTCGGCCTGGCTCTTCACCTTGCCGGACACCTGCTCCACCTGGTCGGCGATGCGGGTCACGCCGTGCAGCACGCGCGCCGTTTCGCCGGTCAGCATGTTGATCGAGTCCGACACCGTGCCGATCACGTCCTGCGTCACCGGCGCCTTGGCGGTCAGGTCGCGCTGCGAGAGCTGGTGCATGGCTTGCAGGATCGAGATCACCGAGTTGTTCAGCGCTTCGTTCTCGGCCTCGGCCTTGTGCTGCGCGGCCAGGCGCTCCGCCAGGGTCGTGTCCGCGGCGCGCTTGGTGAAGTACAGCAGCGCGGCAAGACCTAGCAGCACGGCCGTGAAGGCGGACGAAAGTACATACATGTACGTTTTCGTCAAGCCGGCGGCCTTGTCGCGGCGTTGGATGGCATCGGCCACCGCCACGGGCACCTGTTCTTCAGCGGCTTGGGCCGCGTTGCGCGCCTGGGAAAGCGCCTGGTTCACGGCCATCGTGCCAGCGACGAACTCGCCAAAGGTCGACGCATAGGTGGTGATCAGCGCGCCGGCGCGGCTGCGAGCGGCGGTATCGAGTTTCGATGCCGCCAGCGCGTGGGTCAGATCCTCGACGCCTTTGGCAAACCGCGTGACGTACTCCTGGCCCCCGCGGAGCATGAAGTCCTTTTCGTGCCGGCGCAGCGTGAGCAGCCCCACCTCGAGTTCCGAAGCGCCTTGCTTGAGGACCAGATCCTCCGCGTCGTGGACGGCGGAGCGCAGCTTGCCTTGCAGGCCGGTGTTTTCATCAAGGCCCAGCGCGGTCCGCTGTTCGGCAAGGCCCACGAACGCCTTCCGGTACTCGTCGATCTTCTTGTTCGCGTCGGTTGCGGTCCGGGCGCCTTCGACGCCCAGCACCTCGTGTTCTCGCAGCCGCACCAATGCGGCCTGCGCGTCCTCGTATGCAGCCTGGTGCTTTTCGAGATCCGCCTTCGTCTTCCGGTCCAGGAAGTCCTTTTCGTGACGTCGCATCTGCAGCAGATCGCTCTGAAACCGCTGCCAGGTCACCGCCAGTGTGCCGAGGTCTCGCTGCGTGTTGATCCGCTCCAGCAGCAGCCAGGTCATGATGACGAAGCTCAAGGCCAGCAGGGCGAAGGTGATCAGGGCAAGCCTGACTGTTTTCGCCAGTCGGTCGGTGCCGGAACCCCCGACACCGAACCACTGCCCCATCAACGAAGGCTTCTTTCCATTCGCATCCATCGAGATCGTCCTTTCGACTGCGTGTGCTTGTTTTCAGTGCGTGCGGTGCGCGATGTGGCGCACGGCAGATGGGTCGGTGAGGCCCTGATGAGAGGTCATAGGCTTCGTTCGCTAGTGCGGGGAACCGAGGTCGCGCTCGAGTGCATCGAGCAGGCTCCTGTGTTGCAGGTCGAACCACAGCGTGTCGTCGATCAGGCAGCCCGCGCTCAGGTGAGCCGCCAGCCGGGAAGGCGCCGATTCCGTGTCGATGCGGTCATCGGCGTTCCACCGCAGGCGATCCGGCATGCCATCGATGAGCACCCCGGCTGCATCGGCACCGTGCCCCAGTACCAGCAGCAGGGACCGGGCCTTGGGGTCGTGTTCCACCCCCAGGTAGGCCGCGAGGTCGAACACCGGGATGAGCAGGCCGTGCAGGTTGACCATGCCCGCCATCCAGTGCGGCGCATTGGGCATGCGAAAGATCTGCGGAAGCTCGGTGAGTTCGCTGCCGTCTTCGTAGCGGATCATCAGGTGGAGGTGGCCCACCCGGAACCCCTGTCTGGCCTGCATGCCGGAGAGGGCGGCCGCGGCCACGGCCCCCGGCACGGCGGGCAGAGCCTCGGCTGGCGCCGCCGACGGCGTGGGGCGCTGCGCCTGCGGCTCTGCGAAGTCGAACCCTTGCGTCAACGCCTGCAGCGGCCGCATAGGCAGGCCGGCAATGGGCAGGCCGGCAATGGGCAGGCCGTGGCTCCCTGCACAGGAAGGATCGGTGTCGCTCATATCGCTCTCGATGCAAAGCCTGGCCTGGCCTCACGTGCGCAGGTGCTCGACGATCTGCTCCTTGCTGAACGGTTTGCTGACGTAGCCCCGGGCGCCGAGCATCTGCCCCCACGCCATGTCAGCCTTCTGGTTCTTGCCGGTCACGAACACCACGGGGATGTCCTTGGTGGCCGCTTCGGCCTTGAGCTGGCGCGTGGCAGCAAACCCGTCCATCTCGGGCATGTTCACGTCCATCAGGATCAGGTCGGGCCTGTCGCGGCGGGCCCTTTCCAGCGCCTGCTTGCCGGTATCGGCCGTCATGGCGAGGCAGCCTGCCTCGGCGACGATGCGCTCGAGCGCCTGGCGGTCGACCTGTGCGTCGTCGACGATGAGGACTTTGAGTGCCATGGTGTTCGCCGCTTACAGTGCCCGCACCTGAGACAGGACCTGCTCGTCGGTGTAGGGCTTGGTCACGTACCCGGCCGCCCCGAGCATCTGGCCCCACGCCTTGTCGGCCTTCTGGTCCTTGGCGGTCACCAGCACCACGGGGATCGCCTTCGTGTTCGAGTCGCCGCGCAAGGCGCGAGTGGCCGCGAAGCCGTCCATCACGGGCATGTTCACGTCCATGAGGATCGCATCGGGCTTGCTGCGCTTGGCCGTGTCCAGGGCCTGCTGGCCGTTCTCGGCCGTGCTCACCATGTAGCCTGCGCTGCTGAGCAGCTTCTCGAGGCGGCTACGCTCGTTCTGGTTGTCTTCGACGATCAGGATGGTCTTGGCCATGGGGGCTCCTCAGGGTTGCGGGGGTGGAAACCGGGGTGGTCGCTCCTGCGCGCGCACCGGTGAACTGTTGCGAGAGCACCTCGTAGAGCTGCAGCGGCTCGACCGGCTTGGTCAGGTAGGCGTCGCAGCCGGACATCTTTCCGCGGATACGATCGAAGGGAGACGACTTGCTCGTGAGCATCACGACCGGCAGCTGGCCGATGAGGGCCCTCATGGCCTTGAGCCGCCTGCAGCCCTCGTAGCCGTCCATGTCGGGCATGAGCACATCCATCAGCGCGCAGTCGAAGTGTTTTTGCTTGACCGCTTCGAGCGCGTCCGCGGCACTGGCCGCTTCCGTGATGCCGTAGCCGCGCGCTTCGAGCAGCGAGCGCAGGTGTTGGCGCACGGCCAGGCTGTCGTCCACGATGAGTACCTGCCGCGTCGTGGTGGTCGTCGGTGCTACCTCTGCAGCCGGCGGTGTCGCCGGTGCGGCGCTTGCGGTCGCGCGCGCGACCGGTTGCGCAGCCTCCAGGAAGGGGACGAAACCGCTCGGAGAGCCTCGCGCAGCCGAGGAGCTTTCCAGTGCGCGCGCCAGCAGCATCGGCAGGATCGGCCACTGCACAGGGCGCTTCGACAGCATGTGCCCGGGGCGCGGCACTTTCGAGTCGACCCAGATTACGGTGCGGTGCGACAGCCAGGGCTGCGCTTGTGCCCACTGAACGGAGACGATGTCGAGCCCATCGATCAGGATCACGTCGGCGCGACGCACGTCTGCGTCGTCGAGAAGTTCCAGGCGAGGATTGCGGCGTTGCGATAGCTTCACCGTACCGTTGAGCAGCTGACGCTCCATCTTGCTGAATCCACGCACGGACAGCGTCAGCGGTGGGTCGGAGGGGGCCTCGCCATGAGCGGCGGTGTGGCCGGGTTCATCGAGGGCATTGGGCACCCTCCTCCCGTCGGGGGAGCCGCTGGTGTTCGAAGTCATTCGATCCCTCCGGGCGCTGGGACTCAGGCCGTTGTGGTCGCTGCTCGATGAGCAACGAGCTCCTGGTGCAGTTGTCCCCCCTGTCGCCACGTGCGATGTCGGCTCCGCTTCTTGGTGCTGGATGGCCGCCGGCCTTTGGAGCTGGGGCAGCCGCTACGGTGTGACAACGCGCGTACCGTCATTGCAAACGGTTTCATGGCCGCGCGTCTGTGACTTCTTCCTCGGCTGCGTTGGGATTCGATGCGTTCGCGGTTTCTGCTGCAGTTGCGATCTCGGTGCCTGCGTCAGATCGAAGCTTGATTTTCGATGCGGGAAAAGAGCGCGCTTCGTTTGAGAAATAAGTCGTGTGGCCCTGATTTGGACCTTACTGCGCCGGTACTTGCGGTCGAATTCGATTGACAAGGGTCCGGGCAGAAGTGCTAATTCATGTCAACTAATCAATCGAATTACGCAATGTTCAGGTTCATTGATATGTGATCGCGTTTCGCGATCACATGGAAAAATGGCACATGCGGAGAAGAAGCGCCGGGAACCAGGCGTCCGCATGAACGCGCAAGGCGTTCAGGAAATCGTGTCGAGGGAGAGTCTCATGACGATGCTGTCCATACGCAACCGGCTGCTGGCCGCCTTCGGTCTGATGCTGGTGCTATTGCTCGCGGTGGCCGCGGTCGGCGGCGTCGGAATCATCGGCACACGTTCATCGATGGAATCCTTGACGAATGCCGTGCAGCCGCTGCGCGAGCATTCCGATCTGGCCTGGAGCGCCATCTTGCGTGCCCGTGTGGCGGAGCAGGCCATGCTCGCAAACAATCTCAATGGCGCTGCCATCGCCCAACACAAGAAGATCTGGGACGAGGCCATGCAAGACAGCCGGCGCCAACTGGCTGAAGTCCGCAGTCTTTCGGACCAGGCGCGGGTGCTGGAAGGGCTGGATGCGCTCGGTCGGCACCTCGATGGCTACAGAAACGCCTTCGAGCCCTTCTACAAGGAGCTGGCGGACTCCCGCTTCCCCGATACCGCGGAGGCGGTGGCCGCCATGGGTCCGGTGAACTCGGCCGTTGCGGCCATCGAAGGCGGTTTCGCGGCGCACCGGAAAAACCTGGACGCGGTCGTGAGTCGCATCGAATCCGGCGCCGCGGGCCTCGTCGCGAAGGTGAGTGTGGCGCTGAGCCTGGCTCTGGCGGTCGCCGTGGTGTTGGGCGTGCTGGTGGCACTGAAGGTGACCCGCTCCATCATGAAACCGTTGGCAGAGGCGCAAGCTCAGGCGAGAAGGATCGCCGCAGGGGATCTGACGCAGGATGTGAGTGTCCAGGGGCAGGACGAGGCGGCGCGGACGTTGCACTCGCTGCAGCAGATGACGGAGGCGCTGCGCCGCATCGTGGGAGAGGTGCGCGCCAGCGCCGAGAGCATCCAGACGGCCAGCAACGAGGTGGCCGCCGGCAACTCGGACCTGAGCCAGCGCACCGAGCAGGCCGCGGCCAACCTGCAGCAGACCGCAGGCGTGATGGGCCAGCTCACAGGCAACGTGCAGCAGTCGGCCGAGTCGGCGTCGACCGCCAACCAGCTTGCGAGCGCGGCGGCCGCGGTGGCCCGTCGCGGCGGCGAGGTGGTCGGGCAGGTCATCGCCACGATGGACGAGATCCACGCCAGTTCGCAGAAGATCGCCGACATCATCGGCGTGATCGACGGCATCGCCTTCCAGACCAACAT
>CBINBY010000028.1:0-50934 GCA_966248995.1 uncultured Burkholderiales bacterium
GATCGTGCCCACGTTCACGTGCGGCTTCGTCCGTTCAAATTTGCCTTTTGCCATTTCTCGCTCCTAGCAGCCACCCATGCAGGGATGAATCTTGGTGCCCATGACGCGGATCGAACGCGTGACCTCTCCCTTACCAAGGGAGTGCTCTACCACTGAGCCACATGGGCTGTCGACACAGGCCTGAACACCACAGATGCGCAAGCCGGTAGCGACGTCTGAGCTGGAGCGGGAGACGGGAATCGAACCCGCGTCATTAGCTTGGAAGGCTAAGGTTCTACCATTGAACTACTCCCGCCCGGGAGTCGCGCCCTTCGCTCTCGCGCCCCACAACAACCGAGCCCGTTCGCCTTGGTGGAGGAGGTTGGATTCGAACCAACGTAGGCGTAAGCCAACAGATTTACAGTCTGCCCCCTTTAACCACTCGGGCACCCCTCCGCGGCGAATCGCAGAGTATAGCAGTGCTTTTCGCATCACCGTGTAGAGCCGTCTTCAAACAGATTCTTCGACAGGCACAAGGCATGACGCGGGCTGCTGGGGCCCGCACCCGTATTAGGTGAGCGTTACCAGACCAGGTATCGGGGCGAGGACAGGCACGAGCGCCACGGCACCGGGACATCGCTCACTCAATGCCTATGCGGGAGCTTAAATCGCCTCCCCTTCGATTCGCACCTCGGCAATCCGCAGGTCTCGATCGAGCACGACCACATCGGCCCAGGCACCGAGTGCAAGCCGACCGCGATCGGCCAGGCCGAGGTAGTCTGCGGCGTACATGGAGACCCGCCGCGACGCATCCATCAGGTCCAGGCCAAGCGGGTCGACCAGGTTGCGCAACGCCTGGTCCATGGTGAGCGCGGAGCCCGCAAGCGTGCCGTCGACCAGTCGCACGCCGCCCAGGCACTTGGTGACCACGCGGCGACCAAGCCGGTACTCGCCGTCGGGCATGCCGGCAGCCGCGGTGGAATCGGTCACGCAGTACAGACAGGTGATGCAGCGCAGCGCAGCGCGGATGGCGCCGGGATGCACGTGGAGCAAGTCGGGGATGATCTCCGCATAGGTTGCATGAGCGAGCGCAGCGCCCACCATGCCAGGGTCACGATGGTGAAGCGGGGTCATCGCGTTGAAGAGGTGGGTGAAGCTTCCGGCGCCGCGCGCGAGGGCTTGCACACCGCTCTCGTAACTGCCGCACGTGTGACCGATCTGTACCCTGAAGCCGGCCGCGACTAATCCTTCGATGGCTTCCATGTGACCAGGCACTTCCGGTGCCAAGGTAACCAGCCGGATGGGTGCCAGGGCGTTCAGTCTGCGCAGTTCCTTAAGGTCGAACGGACGCGCGCATTCGGGCTGCGCGCCGAGCTTGTCCGGATGAATGTAGGGCCCCTCGAGGTGCACACCCAGGATGCGCGCGCCGCGCGGAACATGTTGAGTGCAGCTATCGCGCAGCCCGCGGAACGCCGCTTCAAGCTCTTCCGCTGTGGCAGTCATCGTGGTGGCAAGCAGCGAAGTGGTGCCGTGGCGAGCATGCATGGCTGCCACCCGGATGGCGGCGTCGCCTCCCTCCATGATGTCGTGACCACCTCCGCCATGGACGTGCAGGTCAACGAAGCCCGGCAGGATCTTGGGCAGCACGGCGTCGCGGACGGCATCCGCCGCGATGGGCTCGCCGGCGATACGCGCGACGCGGCCGGAATCAAACTCGATCACACCCGCCACGAATCCATGCGGGGTGAGGATGTGGCCGCGCAGCATGTCGTCCATGTCACACGGTCAGCGTCACGCAGCCACTGCCCTGCACTTGCACCCCCTACCAGCGTATGGGCGGTGTGCCCGGCCGCAGCTGCGCCAGCAAAGCATTGGTCTGGCTGAAGTGGCGGCAGCCGATGAAAGGCTCCGGCAGCCGGCGCGCCGATAGCGGGGAAGGATGGTTGGCGGTCAGCACTCGATGCGGGGCGCGCTCGACCAGCAGACGCTTGCGCTGCGCCGCTGCACCCCATAGCAGGAAGATCACAGACTGGCTCTGCGCCGCCACACGGGCCAGCAGCGCATCGACGAGCGCCTCCCAGCCGCGGCCGGCATGGCTTTGCGGATGGCCGTCCTCAACCGTGAGCGAGGTGTTCAAAAGCAGCACCCCCTGATGCGCCCAGGCAGTGAGATCGCCGAGGCATTGCGAAGGGTGCCCCGTATCCGATTCCACTTCATGAAGCATGTTGCGCAGGCTGGGCGGCAACTTGGTGCCTGCCCGCACCGAAAACGCAAGGCCCTGTGCCTGGCCGGGTCCGTGGTACGGATCCTGGCCGAGGATCACGACGCGTACCGCCTCGGGCGGCGTCAGTTCGAGCGCTCGAAACACCGTGGCGGGGTACACCCGGGCGCCCTCCCGCACGCGCCGGTCGACGTAGCACACCAGCTCGCAGCCGGCAGGAGAGGCGCGGAACGCGTCCGTCACCGGACGCCAGCCCGCCGGAACGCGGGCGAACAAGGCCGGGAGGGACTCGCCCAGACAGTTGTCAGGCAGGGACGACGTGGGCGGGAGTTCCAGCGCGGCGTGCGACGCGCTTGCTGCGACATCCCGGCGCACGTTCACTGGACGAGGCTGGACAACGCCGCGCCAGGATCGGCTGCGCGCATGAAGGCCTCGCCCACCAGGAAGGCGTGCACATCGGCATCGCGCATGCGCTGCACGTCGGCACGGGTAAGGATGCCGCTTTCGGTCACGAGCAGGCGATCGGGGGGCAGGTGTCGGCGTAGCGCAAGCGTGGTCTCCAAGGAGACCTCGAAGGTGCGCAGGTTGCGGTTGTTGATGCCCACGAGCGGAGTCTTCAAGCGCAGGGCGCGATCCAGCTCGGTGCCATCGTGCACTTCGACCAGCACAGTCATCCCGAGCCCGAAGGCCTGTGCCTCCAGGTCGGCCATCTGCGCGTCATCCAGGCAGGCGGCAATGAGCAGGATGCAATCGGCTCCCACGGCCCTGGCCTCGAAGACCTGGTAAGCATCGATGATGAAATCTTTGCGCAACACAGGCAGCTCGCAGGCCGCGCGGGCCTGCTGGAGGTAGGTCGGCGCCCCCTGGAAGAAGCGCACGTCGGTGAGCACGCTGAGACATGCGGCGCCATGGCGGGCGTAGCTGGCCGCGATCTCCGCCGGCATAAAGTGCTCGCGCAGCACGCCTTTGCTGGGGCTGGCCTTCTTGATCTCGGCAATCACGGCGGCGTGACCGGCAGCCACCCTGGCGCGCAGGCTGCCGAGGAAGTCGCGGAGGCCACCTAGCGACTCGGCATCGCGGCGCAGCGCCGCCAAATCGCGCTGCACCCGGGCAGCAGCGACCTCCTCTCGCTTGACAGAGATGATCTTCTGCAGGATATCGCTCATGCTGCACTCACGCCCGCCCCCAATGTCTTGGTGCGGTCGATGAACTGGTGCATCTTCACCCTCGCCTTGCCGGAGGCGAGCACGTCGCGCGCGAGGGCGACACCCTCGGCAATGGTAGGCACGACATTGGCAGCGTAAAGCGCAACGCCAGCGTTGAGCATGACGATATCGCGCGCGGGGCCGGGCTCGTTATCGAGCACCGAACGCAGCAGGGCGCGCGACTGCTCGGGCGACTCGACCTTGAGCGCGCGGTTGCTGGCCATGGTGAGGCCGAAGTCCTCGGGATGGATCTCGTACTCGTGGATGCCGCCGTCCTTGTACTCGCCCACCATCGTGGCCGCCCCGAGCGAGACCTCGTCCATGCCATCGCGCCCATACACAACCACCGCGTGCTCGGCACCCAGGCGCTGCAAGGCCCGGACCTGGATCCCGACCAGGTCGGGATGGAACACGCCCATCAGGATATTGGGTGCGTCGGCCGGGTTGGTGAGCGGACCCAGGATGTTGAAGATGGTGCGCACACCCAGTTCCTTGCGCACCGGGGCGACGTTCTTCATCGCGGGGTGATGGTGCGGCGCGAACATGAAGCCGATGCCGGTATCTGCAATGCACTGGGCGATTTGCGCCGGCGAGAGGCCAATGTTTACGCCCAGGGCCTCGAGCACGTCGGCGCTGCCCGACTTGCTGGACACACCTCGATTGCCGTGCTTGCTCACACGTGCACCGGCAGCGGCGGCCACGAACATGCTGCAGGTCGAGATGTTGAAGGTATGCGAGCTGTCGCCGCCCGTGCCGACGATGTCGACCAGGTTCGTACGGTCGGCCACCTCGACCTTGGTGGAGAACTCGCGCATCACCTGCGCAGCGGCGGTGATCTCGCCAATGGTTTCCTTCTTCACGCGCAGACCCATGAGCAGCGCGGCCATCATGACGGGCGACATCTCGCCGCTCATGATGCGACGCATCAGCGCCAGCATCTCGTCGTGGAAGATCTCGCGATGCTCGATGGCGCGGGTGAGCGCCTCGGTGTTCGAAATCGGCATGTCGTCCTCCTCAGGACAGGAAGTATTCGCGGCGCCAGACACTCAACGCGGCACGCCCATCGTCAGGAAGTTCTTCAGCATCGCATGCCCGTGCTCGCTGAGGATGGACTCCGGGTGGAACTGCACACCCTCCAGCGGCGCATGGGTGCCCGCCAGCTCGCGATGGCGCACGCCCATGATCTCGCCGTCTTCAGATGTCGATGTGATTTCCAGTTCGGGCGGCAGCGTATCGCGCTCGATGGCCAGCGAGTGGTAGCGGATGACACTGAACTTTCCGGGCAGGCCTGCATAGACGCCGCGCTGGTCGGTGGTGATGACGCTCGCTTTGCCGTGCATCTGTCGCTGGGCGCGGACCACGCGTCCACCCAAGGCCGCGCCGATCGCCTGGTGACCCAGGCAAACGCCAAGGATGGGCAGCTTGCCCGTGAAATACCGAATCGCATCGACGCAGATGCCCGCTTCCGCAGGCGAGCACGGGCCCGGGGACAGCACGAGCCTTTCGGGTCGCAGGCCCTCGATGCCCTCCAGCGCGATCTCGTCGTTTCGCACCACGCGCACCTCCTCGCCCAATTCACCGAAGTACTGAACCAGATTGAAGGTGAAGCTGTCGTAGTTGTCGATCATGAGCAGCATGGTCAGAACCCCTCTTCCACGAGTTCGGCGGCGCGCAGCAGGGCGCGGGCCTTGGCTTCGGTTTCCTTCCATTCGAGCTCGGGGACCGAGTCGGCCACGATGCCGGCCGCGGCCTGCACGTAGAGCGTCTGGTTCTGCACGATGCCGGTGCGGATGGCGATGGCCACATCCATGTCGCCGGCGAAGCTCATGTAGCCGCACGCCCCGCCGTAGATTCCGCGCTTGACGGGCTCCAGCTCGTCGATGATCTCCATCGCGCGGATCTTGGGCGCGCCGGTGAGCGTGCCGGCGGGGAACGTGGCCTTGAGCACGTCGAGGTTGGTCATGCCGGGTTTGAGCAGGCCCTCGACGTTGCTCACGATGTGCATGACGTGCGAGTAGCGCTCGACCACGAAGGCCTCGGTCACCTTGACACTGCCGGTTTGCGCAATGCGGCCGATGTCGTTGCGCGCCAGGTCGATGAGCATGAGGTGCTCGGCGCGCTCCTTCGGGTCATTCGCCAGTTCGACCTCGAGCGCCTTGTCCTGCTCGGGCGTGGCGCCACGCGGGCGGGTGCCGGCCAGCGGGCGGATCGTGACCTTCTCGCCCTCTGGCGTGCGCTCCTGGCGCACCAGAATCTCGGGCGAGGCGCCCACGATCTGGAAATCGCCCATGTCATAGAAGTACATGTAGGGCGACGGGTTGAGAGAGCGCAGCGCGCGGTACAGCGACAGCGGAGACTCGGTGTAGCGCTTGTGGAGCCGCTGGCCGATCTGCACCTGCATCATGTCCCCGGCAGCGATGTATTCCTTGCTCTTTTGCACCGCAGCCAGGTAGTCGGCCTTGGCAAACTCGCGCTCTACGCCGTGCGAAGTGCCACGCTTCACCGCCGGCGCGGTGACGCTGTAGCGCAGCTTGTCGGTGAGTTCGGCCAGCCGGCGCTTGCCGCGGTGGAAGGCTTCGGGCTCCGCGGGATTGGCGTAAACGATGAGGTACAGCCGCCCGGACAGGTTGTCGATGACCGCAATCTCCTCGCACTGCAACAACAGGATGTCCGGCGTGTCGAGGCCACCCGCCTTCTCGGTCTTCGCGAGCTTGTGCTCGATGTAGCGGACTGCGTCGTAGCCGAAGTAACCGGCCAGCCCGCCGCAAAAGCGCGGCAATCCCGGCCGCAGCGCCACTTTGAAGCGCCGCTGGTACTGGGCGATGAAGTCCAGCGGGTTGCCTTCGTGCGTCTCGACCACGGCGCCATCGGTGACCACTTCGGTCTTGAAGCCTGCGGCACGCAGCAGCGTACGGGCGGGCAGGCCGATGAAGGAATAGCGGCCGAAGCGCTCGCCACCGACGACGGATTCGAGCAGGAAGGAATACTTTCCGCCACCGGCCGCATAGGCCAGCTTGAGGTACAGCGACAGCGGGGTTTCGAGGTCGGCAAAGGCTTCCGCGATGAGCGGAATGCGGTTGTAGCCTTCCGCCGCGAGGCTCTTGAACTCAAGTTCGGTGATCACGTTCGGTGGCCTCCACAGCCCCGGCTATGGCGACAAGGCACCAGCCGGGTAAGCGATTTGGATGCGATGGGCGGCCGAGAGGCCGCCGGTGGAGCCGTGGAGCCTTGCCTGAGCAGGCGCTGAAACCACGGCCAAGCCTGGAGGCGCTCAGGCGGGGAAGAAGCTTCCCGGCCGCCGCGCCGGAGCGATCAGGCCCGCCAGGGCCATGCTCCCCGGTCGTGCGACCCTCTGGTTGGCTTGCGCGCCGTGAACATCGCAAAAGTGTAGCAGGGGCCTCCCGCCCCCAAGGGAAGGTACGTCGATTGCACCTGAGCAGGTATGCATGACGAAAGGAGCACGGCATGACGCAGGTTTCGCAAGTCATGACCCGGGGCGTGCGCAGCATGTCTCCGAGCGACACGATGATCAAGGCCGCGCAGGCCATGGAGGAGCTCGACGTGGGCGCGATCCCCGTGTGCGACGGCGACCGGCTGGTGGGCATGGTGACCGACCGAGACCTCGTGATTCGGGGCCTCGCGCAGGGTCGGGCGGCCGACAACACGCGCCTCAACGAGGTGATGAGCCCGGAGGTGCGCTGGTGCTACGACGACCAGTCGGTCGAAGAGGTGGCGGAGCAGATGCGCGACGCACAGATCCGCCGCGTGCCGGTGGTGGACCACGAGAAACACCTGGTGGGCATGCTGTCCCTGGGAGACTTGGCGGTGAAGGCCGACGAAGGCGAGGCCGGCGAGGCGCTGCAGAGCATTTCGGAGCCGGCCCAGCCCGATCGCTCCGGGCAGTCGCAAGCCAGCGGCGCGGCGGGCGGCGGCTCGTCCACGGGGCAGACGCGCAGCAGCCAGGGTTGAGCGGAACGGCACACCTTGCGTCGATTGATGCCTGCCACTGCGATCCCCGGTGGCAAGCATGGTGCTCAGCGCGTCCGTACGGAAAAAGCTGCAGGTCTCGGTGCGAAAACTGCCCGCCGTCCCGGCAAGCCCAGGCGCACCGGCATCCCGAAGCAAGCCCTTGCCGCCAGATGCGCCGGATGCAAACCTCAGCCGGCCAGGCTGGCGCGCATATCGGCGATCACGCGCCGGTAGTCCGGCTGCCCGAAGATCGCGCTACCAGCCACGAAAGTGTCCGCGCCTGCATCGGCCACTTGCCGGATGTTTTCAACCTTGATGCCGCCATCGACCTCGAGCCGGATGTCCCGGCCGCTGGCATCGATGAGACGGCGGGCCCGCTCGATCTTCCGCAGCGCCGACGGAATGAAGCTCTGCCCGCCGAAGCCAGGGTTGACGCTCATGATGAGCACGAGGTCGACCTTGTCGATCACCCATTCCAGCACGTCCAGCGGGGTGGCCGGATTGAACACCAGGCCAGTGTGGCGACCTTCAGCGCGAATGAGCTGCAGCGTCCGGTCGACGTGCGTGGAGGCATCCGGATGAAAGCTCACCATGTCCGCGCCCGCCTTGCAGAAGGCCTGCGCGAGCGCATCGACCGGCTGAACCATGAGATGCACGTCGATGGGCACCGGGCTGCCATCCGGGCTCACTGCGTGCTTACGGATCGCCTCGCACACCATCGGACCCACGGTGAGGTTGGGCACGTAGTGGTTGTCCATCACGTCAAAGTGGATCCAGTCGGCCCCGGCGGCGATGACGTTCTTCACCTCTTCGCCCAAACGGGCGAAATCCGCCGAGAGGATGCTGGGTGCAATGCGATAGACGGTACTCATGGGCGCGGATTCTAGGTACCACGCCAGGAGGAGCCACCCAGAGGGCAGGCGCGGTCGGCGTGCCTCGAAGGTGGCCGCCTAGAATCCGCTGATGGCCCAACCCCAGTTCACTGTCAGCGTCGTAGCACGGCCACTGCCCGAGCAAAGTCAGCCGGAAGCCGGGCAATACGCCTTTGCGTACACGGTCACCATCGCAAACACGGGCGACGTGACGGCTCAACTGATCGCCAGACACTGGGTCATCACCGATGCGAGCGGGCACACGGAGGAAGTGCGTGGCCTGGCGGTGGTGGGCCACCAGCCGCTGCTCAAACCCGGCGAACAGTTCGAGTACACCAGCTGGACGCGAATCGCCACCGCCAACGGCACGATGCGCGGCACCTTCTACTGCATCACCGAGGACGCGCGGCCCTTCGACACGCCCATCGCGGAGTTTGGGCTGACGCTGCCATCGGCACTGCACTGAGCACGGTCAGGACTCATCGTCAGGCCGCCGGCGCTCGCCGCCCCGGCGTCCGGCGAACATGGTCCACCATACGATCAGCACGAGGATCGCGAGTGCGGCCAGGGCTTCCAGCAAAATCACCCACATGATCTTGAAGTCGTTGCGACGCACCGGCCGGTGGCTGGTCGCGCAGGGCATTCTAGGAGGGCTGACCGCCTGCGCCGCCCCCCTTGCGCCTTACGCGCCCATGCACGGCACGCCACCCGCCCCCGCGCCGGCAGCGGTCGTGGACGATCCGGCCCCGCCTATAGCCACCCTGCAAAGAGCGCGTTCGCGCTGGGTTAGCGTGGACTGGTTGGACCTGCCGGGCTGGTACGACGACCGGACTGCCGAGTTGTGGCCCGCTCTGCTGCGCAGCTGCGACCGGCCCGCGCCGGAGTGGGTGCGCGTATGCACCGAGGCTCGCCGCTCGCCACCCTCCAGCGACGCCGCTGCGCGGGAGTGGCTCCAGCAGCGGCTCAGGCCCTACCGCATCGAGGCCGCGGACGGCAGCGGCGATGAAGGTCTGATCACGGGGTACTTCGAGCCCCTCGTCGAGGCCACCCGTACGCCGCGCGGCGCCTACCGTATCCCGCTGCACCTGCCGCCCGCGGACCTGGCGATGCGCAAGCCCTACTGGACCCGGCAGCAGCTCGACACGGTGCCGGCCGCGCAAAGCGCGCTGCGCGGCCGAGAACTGGCCTACGTGGCCGACCCGATGGATGCGTTGATCCTGCAGATCCAGGGCTCGGGCCGCCTGCAGCTGGCCGACAGCGACGGCACGCGCAAGCTGGTGCGGATGGCCTTCGCCGCACACAACGAACAGCCCTACAAATCGGTCGGCCGCTGGCTCATCGAGCAAGGTGAAATGCGAGCGGAGCAGGCCTCGTGGCCGGCCATCAAGGGCTGGGCGCAGAAGAACCCCCGGCGGGTGAACGAGCTGCTGTGGAGCAACCCGCGGGTCGTCTTCTTTCGCGAGGAGCCCTTAACCGACCCCGGGATAGGCCCCCGCGGCGCGCAAGGCGTGCCGCTCACGCCGGGCCGATCCATCGCTGTGGACCCGCAAAGCATTCCCTACGGCACACCGGTGTGGCTGGACACCACGGAGCCCCTGAGCAGTGCGCCGCTGCGCCGGGTGGCGATGGCGCAGGACACCGGCAGCGCGATCGTAGGCGGTGTGCGGGCCGACTATTTCTGGGGCTGGGGCGAGTTTGCCGAGCAGCAGGCAGGCCGCATGAAACAGCCCTTGCGCATGTGGGCCTTGTGGCCCCGGAGCCCGTAGATCACGGGGCCCACCGAGCGTTCGACGCGGAGTGCGCGATGAGCCGCAGCAGCGGGTGCCGGGCTCCCTGGCGGTCAGGCTCATGGCTCACAATTCACGTTTTCTTCTGGGGCCAGCACAGGCCCTGACGCCATGCCCTCCCTTCCTCCTTCCAAAGGCGCGTTAGCGTCGGCCACCCGCGACCTGTCCGATGCCGAGCTAGCCGAGCTGGACCAGCTGCTGGCGGCCACGCCTGAGCCATTGCAACCGTGCGACAGCGTGGTGCTCGACGGCTTCCTGTGCGGCGTCCTGGTTCAGCCCAAGCTGATTTCCCCCGACACCTGGCTCCCGCATGTGTTCGACCTGGAGGGCCACCCGCTGCCCCCCGACGCCGACCCCGCCTGGCTGGAACGCACGCGCGCGCTCGTGCTACGCCGTCATGCCGCCCTGAACCTCGCCCTGGCCGACGAAGGCTGGTTCGACCCCATCGTCATGCAGGAAGACGAGGGCGCAGCCGCCGCGGATCTGGGCGATGACCATCCGCTCGCCGGGCTTGCGGCAGTTTCGCGCCCGCTTGCACCCTGGGTGGCCGGCTTCCAGCAGGCCCAGGTTTTCTTCCCCGAGTTGGAAACAATGCCGGACGCGACCGTGCCGGATCTCGTCGACAGGCTGTACCGACACCTGCCGCCGGAAACCGACGAAGAGCGTGCGTACGTCGAGGCGCTGAATCGTGACGCGCCGCTGGCCACACTCGACAACGCACTGGAGGAGCTGGTGCTCGTAGTGGTGGACCTCTACCACCACACCGCCGAGCAGCGCTACCGTGTCGAGACGGTCAGGCGAGACACGCCCAAGGTCGGCCGCAACGACCCCTGCCCGTGCGGCAGCGGAAGCAAGTACAAGCACTGCCACGGCGCCTGAGCTGCATGCGTTTGCAAGTGCTGTCCGATCTCCACCTGGAAACCGAGGCGCACTTGCCGGTCCCGGCCGAGGATGCCGAACTGCTCGTGCTGGCAGGCGACATCGACAGCACCTGGGCCGGGCTGGAGCACTTTCGCGGTTGGCCGCAGCCCGTGGTTTTCGTGGCGGGCAACCACGAGTTCGACAACCGCGAGCTGAGCGATGCCTGGCCCGCGTTGCGCGAGCGCTGCGAAGCGCTGGGCTTCACCGCGCTGGAATGCGGGAGCGTAGTACGCCGCGGCGCCGATGGGCGACGCATCCGCTTCGTGGGCACCACACGTTGGTGCGACTTCGGCCTGTTTGGTCAACCCGCCGAGGAGCGCGTGCTGCGCGCTGCCGGCTATTTCATGCGCGTGCAGCGGTCCACGCTGCACAAGGAGCCCTTCGACCCCACGGCTGTACGGGCACAGGCGCTGACATGCCGCGCCTGGCTCGCCGCCGAGCTGTCAGCGCCGCCCGGCGACTGGGACGCCACTGTCGTCATCACGCATTTCGGCCCCAGCCTGCGTAGCGCTGACCCTCGATACGGCAGGCAGCCCGGGACTGCGAGCTTCTGCAACGCGGACGACGACCTGCTGCCGCATGCGGCGCTGTGGATCCATGGCCATGTGCACTGCCGGCACGATTACCTCGTAAGCCACGCCGCCGGCCACACCCGTGTCGTGTGCAATGCCCGCGGCCATACGCGCCGCGGGGAGACCGAGGACTACAACCCCGTCTTCGTGGTGGATGTCTGAACCTCGGCGGCGGTCGGGATTCTCGGCGCCAGTTGCTGAGCTTTTCCTGACGTAGCTGCGTCGCAGCGGTTCAACGCCGGGGAATGAACGACCGGTCGTTTTGCGTCGACGCAGCGCTGTCCGGCTCGCCCACACCGATGGCACCTTCGTCCGGCGACAAGCTGGCGTCGAGGCCGAAGGCTGTGCCCATGTCGGCGTAATCGCTGTCCGGTTTGGCATCGTGCCGGCCAAAACCGATGGATGCCCACCACGGAGTCTTCGCAACCTTGTTCATAGCCGCCTGCCCGCTCTTCATGTCCTGCGGTGTTCATGATGGCGTGTGCGCGCCGGCGTGTGGGACCGCAAGCCCGAACTGAACCGCGCTTCACGTGCACTTCGTTACGACATAACACGTTTGGCGACGGCTCTCCGCTCGAAAATCCGGCGGCGCCGCTGCGTTGCAGTGCAGCAACGCCAGGTGGCGATGGTTCAAGCTTCCGGTGGAAACTCGGCGACCTTCGCTTTTGACGCGTGCGAAGCGGCTACGCGATGCGCCAGTCGCAGCAATGGGAGAACGAACACGATGACCTTGTCTTCGCTGCAGGCACTGAGCTGGGGCACCGTGGCCAGTGCAGTGGCCAGTGCCCTGCTGTTGGCCGCCCGAGAACCCGGGGGCTTGGAAGTCAAGCACCTCCACCCGCTCGTCAGCCAGCCGCGCGCAAACGAAGCGGCAGCACCCACCGCGCGCCTCGTAGGCGGACTGGTGCCGCCACATCCCGAGCAGGTACAGCGGGTCGCGCCACGCTGAGAGCGGAGCGCGCACGCCGGAATCAGCGACGCCGCGTACTGCGTGGCCGTGGCGATGGCCGAGGCGGCCGCTGCTGCGGCCGAGCCACATCCGCTAGCAGCAAGGTCGCGCGCACCAGATCCTCCACCGCGTCGGCAAGGTCGGCCGGGGGCTCCAGCGTTTCGATCTCCTGCAGCAACTCGTCGGCGTCCTCAAGGTCGTCGGGCTCCAGGTACTGATACAGCAGCGCAAGTGGCTCCAGCAAGGTGGATGCGTCGAGCCCCGTGAGCTTGGGGAAAATCTCCAGCGCGGTGGCGAACCCGCCTACCCACGGGTAGACGACCTCGCGCACCCCCGGCGGTTCAGGCTCCTCCACCTGCCTGCCGGGCAGGGTCGCGGGGTCTTCCAGTTCGAACACCCAAGGGTCGAACCAGCGGCGCTGTGCGATGGCATCGTCCAATTCCGCATGCCGGCGGTGCACCAGCGCATGCAGCTTTTGCGCGTCGAACGAAGCCGGCAGCGGACGGCCTTCCTCATCGGTGACGAACGGCAACCAACGTGCAGCCACGATGGCTTGCGGCTGCACCAGCACGCCGCACAGGAAACCGTCGAGCATGCTCACATCCAGCGGCTCCAACGGCTGGGGCACCGCATCGAGCAGCGCCTGCAGGGCATCGATTTCGGACTCATCGAGAGGCCGGACGACGGGACGGGAGCGCAATGGAGGAGCCATCAGGTGATTTTCGCCGGGCAGCCGGCAGGTTCCGAGCTCATGGACGTTCCTGCCATAGTTCGATGGCACAGGGCTCCCTCGTATTGGGGATACTCGCCCCCCAAGGTGGCTTCTACATTGACAGACATTGCTGCTGTCCGTTTCCGGGCAGGGCCACCGTCCCAACGACGTCCTTTATGAGGACTTCACAAGCCCACCTGCCACCGTGCAGGTGGGCTCTTTTTTTGCTCGGGCAGTTACCCCATGGCGCGGCGCAGGGTCGTGCAGGGCCGCTGGCAGCGGACCACCCGCACCCATAGACTGGAGCTTCGCTTTCAAGGAGACCAGGCATGGGGGCGCCAGAAGCATTCACCGGCACCACGGACATCGGGCATTACATCGGGGGCCGCGTCGTGGCCACCGAAGGGGGACGCCGGCAGCCGGTCTACAACCCGGCACACGGTACGGTCGCACGCCAGGTGAGCCTGGGTACGGCGGAAGACGTGGCGGCCGCGGTGGCTGCAGCGCAGGCGGCGTTCCCGGGCTGGGCCGACACGCCGCCCATTCGGCGCGCACGGGTGCTGAACCGCTTTCTCGCACTGCTCAACGAGCACCGCGACACCCTGGCTGCGATGATTACGGCCGAGCACGGCAAGGTCTACAGCGACGCGCAGGGCGAGGTCACGCGGGGCATCGAGATCGTGGAGTTCGCCTGCGGGGCGCCACAGCTACTCAAGGGCGACTACACCGATCAGGTCTCCACCGGGGTGGACAACTGGACGCTGCGGCAGCCGCTGGGGGTGGTGGCCGGCATCACGCCGTTCAACTTCCCGTGCATGGTGCCGTGCTGGATGTTCCCGCTCGCGCTGGCCTGCGGGAACAGCTTCGTGCTCAAGCCGAGCGAACGCGACCCGTCGCCGTCCCTGCTCATGGCCGACCTGCTCAAGCAGGCAGGCCTGCCCGACGGGGTGTTCAACGTGGTGCAGGGCGACAAGGTCGTGGTGGACGCGCTGCTCGCGCACCCCGACGTGCGGGCGCTCAGTTTCGTCGGCTCCACGCCGATCGCGCAATACATCTACGAAACGGGCGCCCGACACGGCAAGCGCGTGCAGGCGCTGGGCGGCGCGAAGAACCACATGGTGGTCATGCCCGATGCCGACCTCGACCAGGCGGTGGACGCCCTCGTCGGCGCGGCGTATGGGTCGGCGGGCGAGCGCTGCATGGCGATCAGCGTGGCCGTGCTGGTGGGGGACGCGGGCGAGCGCATCGTGCCTCGGCTGGCCGAGCGCGTGCGCCAACTGAAGATCGGCAACGGTATGGAGCCGGACGCGGAGATGGGGCCCGTCGTCACGCGCGAGGCGCTGGAGCGCATCGAAAGCTGTATCGATGTCGGGGTGCGCGAAGGTGCTCAGCTGGTGGTGGACGGCCGGCAGCTGAAAGTGGCGGGCCACGAAAAGGGTTTTTTCACCGGCGGCACGCTCTTCGACCATGTGCTGCCGGGCATGCGCATCTGCCGGGAGGAAATCTTCGGCCCCGTGCTGTCATGCGTCCGCGCCGCAAACCTCGCCGAAGCGGTGCAGCTGGTCAACGCGCACGAGTACGGCAACGGCGTGGCCTGCTATACGCGCGACGGCAACGTGGCCCGCGAGTTCGCGCGCCGGGTGCAGGTGGGCATGGTGGGGATCAACGTGCCCATCCCGGTACCGATGGCCTGGCATGGTTTCGGCGGGTGGAAGCGCAGCCTGTTCGGCGACATGCATGCGTACGGCGAAGAGGGCGTTCGCTTCTATACGAAGCAGAAGTCCGTCATGCAGCGGTGGCCTGAAAGCACGGCCAAGGGCGCGGAATTCGCAATGCCTACGGCGAAATAGGTCGTTTTCCCGCTTTGGCCGCTTCGGTGCCGGCCCTGCCACCCGGCGTGGTGTAGCCTGAACGCGTCTCACGCTCCCTCACCACACCGCCCATGCCGCCCGCCGCCGATCCGCTTGCCGGACTGCTGCACGAGGCCCGAGAAGCCTTGAACGGCCTGCAGCTGGTGCAGGGGCGGGAGCTTGCGGAGCAGGCCTGGGCCCTGGCGCAAGCCTCGGGCACGCCGGGCGCCAAGGCCGAAGCGGGACACCTGCTTTGCATCTTCCACTACCGGCTAGGTGCTTTCGCCGCGCTGCTGTCGCTCGGGGAAGCCGTGCTGCCCGCGCTCGCGGCACCGGCGTCACGCGACCAGCGCATCGACGTGCTGCGCTGGATGACGCTGGCGGGCTGCGAAACGGGCCGCTTCGACCGCGCGCTGCGCCATGCCAACGACGGCTACGCGCTGGCACAGCAGGCCGGCGATCCGCGCCAGCTCGCCCTGTCGCTAACGGCACTGGGCGCCTGCTTCGAACGCATGGGTGATCCGTGGCAGGCCGAGCGGCTGATGCACGATGCGCTGCGCGAAGCACGCGCGTCGGGCGATGCCTTCGCGCTGCTCGTGGCGCTGAACAATCTTTGCGCGGTGTGCATCGGTGCCTTCTACCTGCTGCGCGACAGCGACGAGCCCGCAGAGGCAACCGCGGCGCTGCGACGGGCCCTGGTCCATGCACGCGAGGCCCACACACTCGTGCAGGACTTCGCCGACCCGTTCTTCTCAGTGTTCGTGGAAGGCAATCTGGGAGAGGTGCTGCTGCATCTTGGGAACACCCACGAGGCACGGCGCCTGCTCGACGCGGCGCTGCAGCGCGGCCTGGAGCAAGGGTACGAGGCGCAGGTGTGGCACATCCGCTGCTCGATCTGTGAGCTGCTGCTGGCGCAAGGCCAGGCGCACGAAGCCCATGTCGCCTTGGCCGGCCTGCTCAAGGAGCTGACCGGCGCCAACCCGCGATCCACGCTCATCCGGGTGCGGCACGCGCTGTACCGCGCCTGCCGCATGCTGGGCCGCGTGGAGGAGGCGCTGGTGCATTTCGAGCAGCATGAGCGCCTGGAGCGCAGCCGCTCCACCAGCCAGCTCAAGGCGCAGTCGATCCTGTTCGTCACACGGGTCGAGACCGAGCAGATCAGGCTGCAGGCCGAGCGCGCGCGGCAGGAGGCCGACCGCGAACGATCCCGGGCAGCCGGCCTGGAGGCCGAGGCGCACAGCGATGGGCTCACCGGCCTGGGCAACCGTCGTCATCTGGACCAACGCCTGCCGCGGCTGCTGCAACGTGCGCACGAGCAGGGGCTGCCGCTGGCGGTAGCGCTGGTCGACCTGGATCTCTTCAAGCAGATCAACGACCGCTTCGGCCATGCGATCGGCGACAAGGTGCTGGTGGAGATGGCGCATCAGCTGCGCGAGAACACCCGCGCCGGCGATGTGCTGGCACGCATCGGCGGCGAGGAGTTCCTCATCGTCTTCGCAGACATGACCGGTGCGCAGGCCTACGAGGTCTGCGAGCGGCTGCGCGTGCGCGTGGCCGCACACGACTGGGAATCGATCGCGCCGCAGCTGAAGGTCACTCTCAGCATCGGACTGGCGCACGCGCCTCCCTACGACATCGTGGCGCTGTTCGACGAAGCCGACCGCGCCATGTATCGCGCCAAGCAGGGCGGCCGCGACCGGGTGGAACGCCAGGCGGAACCCGACGCCTCGCCGGCCCCCAGCGGGTAATCCGCAAGAGCATCCACAGGCACACCGATTGCCGCCCCCACGCACGGCGGCCGGGCCTTCGCGCCGTCTCACGCGCCGCCCCCAGTGTCGTGACAAGGAGAAAGCAATTGGAGTTCGCCTATCCCCGGCCCCAGCTGCGGCGATCGAACTGGACCTCCCTGAACGGCGCCTGGCGCTTCCGCTACGACGACGAGCGGCAATACACGGCGCCGTCCCAGCTCGACTGGCCGCTGCAGATCCAGGTGCCCTTCCCTCCCGAGTCGGAGGCCAGCGGCCTCGGCGATCGCGGCTTCCACTGCAGCTGCTGGTATGAGCGCGACTTCCAGTGCGCGCCTGGAAATGACCGCGTGATCCTGCGCTTCGGTGCGGTCGACTATGCCGCCAAGGTGTGGGTCAACGGGCGCCAGGCCGCCACCCACGAGGGCGGGCATACCCCCTTCGCGGCCGACATCACCCAGCTGCTGGATGCGTCGGGCCGGCAGACCGTAACGGTGCAGGTCGACGACGACCCCCACGACCTCACCAAGCCGCGCGGCAAGCAGGACTGGCAGCTGGAGCCGCACTCGATCTGGTACCCGCGCACCACCGGCATCTGGCAGACGGTGTGGTTGGAGCGGGTGTCTCGCACCTACATCGCGAAGATTCGCTGGACACCGCATGTCGAAGGCTTTTCCCTCGGCTTCGAGGCGCGCGTCAGCGGAGACCCGGCCGAGGACCTGTGGATCGACATCTCGCTGCGCCACGGCAGGCGCCTCCTGGCGCGCGACCGCTACCAGGTGGTCGACCGTGAGGTCGACCGCGTCATCGTGCTGTCCGACCCGGGCATCGACGACTACCGCAACGAGCTGCTCTGGACGCCCGAGCGTCCCACTTTGCTGGACGCCACGATCCGCCTGCTCGCGGGAGACGGCCGCGTGCTGGACGAATTCGAGTCGTACACCGCGCTGCGCTCGGTGCACATCCTGCGCGACCGCTTCATGCTCAACGGCCGGCCCTACCTGCTGCGCCTGGTGCTGGACCAGGGCTACTGGCCCGACACCCTGCTCACGTCTCCCGGTGACGATGCGTTGAGGAAAGACGTGGAACTTGCCAAGGCCATGGGGTTCAACGGCGTGCGCAAGCACCAGAAGATCGAGGACCCGCGCTACCTGTACTGGGCCGACCGGCTCGGGCTGCTGGTGTGGGAGGAAATGCCCTCGGCCTACCGCTTCACCCGCACCGCCATCCGCCGCACCGTGCGCGAGTGGACGGAGGCGATCGAGCGCGACTACAGCCATCCCTGCCTCATCGTGTGGGTGCCGTTCAATGAATCCTGGGGCGTGCCCGAGCTGCCCGCGGTGGGGGAACACCGGCACGCGGTGGAGGCGCTCTATCACCTCACCAAGACACTCGACGCCACGCGGCCGGTGATCGGCAACGACGGCTGGGAGTCGAGCGCCACCGACATCATCGGCATCCATGACTACGATGCGAACACCGAGCACATGCGGCAGCGCTACGGCGCGGAGATCAAGCCCGAGCAGCTGTTCGACCGGCGTCGGCCCGGCGGGCGCATCCTCACGCTCGATGGCTATCCGCACCGCGGTCAGCCCATCATGCTCACCGAGTTCGGTGGCATCGCATACGCCAAGTGCCCGCAGCCGGGCGTGAAGCAGACCTGGGGTTACACAGTAGCCGAGGACGAAGAGCGGTTCGAGGCCATGTACACCGACCTGATGCACACCGTCATCCACACGGCCCTCTTCAGTGGCTTTTGCTACACGCAGTTCGCCGACACCTTCCAGGAAGCCAACGGGCTGCTGTGTGCCGATCGCACGCCGAAGATTCCGCTGGAGCGCATCCGCCAGGTGACCAAGTTCTCGCGCACGCACATCCCGGGAGGCGTGTAGTGTTCACGCGCGAGCTGGTCAAACCCGACGGCCGCAGGCTCACGCTGTACGGCCGCGCGCCGGTCGAATCGCCGGCGCAGGCGCCCAGCCCCTTCGCCGAACCGCTGGCCGGCAGCGCCCACCTGCGCTGGCACCCGCTGCGCGGCGAGTGGGTCACCTACGCGGCGTATCGGCAAGGGCGCACCTTTTTGCCGCCGCCCGAGTACAACCCACTCGCCGTCACGACCGACCCCGCGAATCCCACCGAGCTGCCCGATGGCGTGTGGGACGTGGCCGTGTTCGACAACCGCTTCCCTTCGCTGGGCGGACGGGCCGCTGAGCCGCCCGGGCTCATCGTGCCCACCGCGCCGGCCACCGGCCACTGCGAGGTGGTGGTGTATGCACGCGACGCTCAGGCCTCGCTGGGCAAGCTGCCGCTGTGGCACATCGAGCTGCTGCTGGAGGTGTGGGGCGACCGCACCGAGCGCCTCGCGCGGCGTGGCGACATCGCATACGTGCTGCCGTTCGAGAACCGTGGCGCCGAGGTGGGCGTGACGCTGCACCACCCGCACGGGCAGATCTACGCCTACCCCGTGGTGCCACCGGTGCCGGCGCGCATGCAGGAGGTGGCGTTGCACCACCACGCCGAGCACGGCCGCGGCCCGCTTGCGCAGCTCATCGACGACGAGCGGCGCGACACACGGCGGTTGGTATACGAGGGACCGCATGCGGTGGCCTTCGTCCCGGCCTGCGCGCGCTACCCCTATGAAGTGTGGGTTGCGCCGATCGAGCCGGTTGAGCACCTGGCTGCCTTGCACGAGGCGCAGCGTGCCGACCTGGCGCGTGCGCTCAAGACCGTACTGATGAAGTACGACGCGCTCTGGCAGCGGCCCCTGCCCTATCTCATGGCCTTGTACCAGGCGCCCACCGATGGCCGCCCGCACCCCGAGTCGCACCTGCACGCCGAGTTCTATCCGCCCTACCGTACGCCGGATCGACTGAAGTACCTGGCCGGCACCGAACTCGCCGCGGGCTTCTACGCCATGGATGCGCTGCCCGAGGACAAGGCCCGCGAGCTCCAACAGGTGGAGGTGCGCATCGAATGAATCACGCGGACGTAGTGGTGGCCGAGGCTCCCGGCCGGGTCAACCTGCTGGGCGAACACACCGACTACAACGACGGCTACGTGCTGCCCGTGGCGATTGCGCAGACGACGCGGGTGACCATGCGGCGCAGCGGCGACGCCGGCTGCACGCTGCACGCCGCTGCGCTGGGCGAGACGGCTCGATTCACGCTCGATGCGCCGCCCCCCGCGCAGTTCGCGCGCTACGTGTGGGGTTGCCTGGTCGAAGCGCGCGCGGCAGGCATCGAGGTGCCCCCGCTGCTTATCGAGGTGGATTCCACCGTGCCGATGGGCGTGGGCCTGTCGTCGAGCGCGGCGCTGGAAGTGGCCACGCTGCGCGCCTTGCGGGCGCTGCTGCATGCGCCCCTGGACGATGTGCGTATCGCACAGCTCGCGCAGCGCGCGGAGATCGAGCATGCCGGCGTGCGCTGCGGCATCATGGACCAGATGGCCGCCAGCCTGGCCTCAACCGACCGCGCGATCTTCCTCGACACGCGCACGCTCGAGCGCCGGCTCGTGCCGCTGCCGCCGCACAGCGCCGTGCTGGTGCTGGACTCGGGCATCGCCCGAACGCTCGCCGGGAGCGGCTACAACCAGCGGCGGGCCGAGTGCGAACAGGCGGCGCGCTTGCTCGGCGTGCCCGCGCTGCGCGACGCCCGCGACGACGCAGCCATCGCCGCACTGCCCGAGCCCTTGTCTCGCCGCGCTCGCCATGTAGTGAGCGAAAACCGCCGCGTACTGCGCGCGGTGCAGGGCTGCGATGCGGGCGAGTTCGGCGCGCTCATGAACGCCTCGCACGCGAGCCTGCGCGACGACTACGAAGTCTCCGTGCCGGCGCTCGACCGCCTGGTGTCCCTGCTCCAGGCCCATCCCGCCGTGTACGGCGCGCGTCTCACCGGGGCGGGCTTCGGCGGCGCCTGCGTCGCATTGGCCCAGCCCGAGGCCTTGCAAGATGTGGCAGGCAGCGTGCTGCGCTCGTATGCCGGGGAAGGCAACGCAGGGCGCGTCCTGGTGCCGATGCTGTCGAACTGATCGGCCAGTTCATGCGGCAGGCAGCGCCGCGCCGCTCGCCGAGCCGTGGCGCGTTCGCGGCATGGCCGCTTCCAGCACCGCGGGCTGCGGCCGCTCATGGCACCGCCGCAGCCGCTTGAAGGTCGCCAGCGCCTGCCCCACCACCTGGTCCATGTTGTAGTACTTGTAGGTCGCCAGCCGTCCCACGAAGGTCACGTCCTCCATCGCCTCGGCATCGGCTTCATACAGTTTGTACAGCGCGGCGTTCTCCGGGCGCGGCACCGGGTAGTAGGGGTCGCCTTCCTCGCACGGATACTCGTATACCACCGAGGTGCTGGGATGCTCCTGCCCCGTGATGTGCTTGAACTCGCTGATGCGGGTGTAGCCGTAGTCGTTGGGGTAGTTCACCGTGCCCACGGCCTGGAAGCGCTCTCGCGGCAGGTTGCGATGCTCGAAGCGCAGGCTGCGGTAGGGGAGCCTGCCGTACTTGTAGTTGAAGAAGGCGTCGATCGGTCCCGTGTAGACCATGTGCCTCCAAGGCAGCACCTCGACCACCTCGCGGTAATCGGTGTTGAGCATGATCTTGATGCGCGGGTGATCGAGCATGCGCTCGAACATGCGCGTGTAGCCGTGCAGCGGCATCGCCTGGAAGGTGTCGGCAAAGTAGCGGTCGTCGCGGTTGGTGCGGGTGGGGACGCGCGCCGTCACGCTCGCGTCCAGGTCCGAGGGGTCCAGCCCCCATTGCTTGCGCGTGTAGCCGCGAAAGAACTTGTTGTACAGGTCGCGCCCCACCTTGTTTACCACCACGTCCTCCGAAGTGGCAATGCGCTCCCTCTTCTCCGCCACCGACTGCAGCCACTGCTCCATCTCGAAGGAGTTGAGGTTCAACCCGTACAGCCGATTGACCGTGTCGAGGTTGATGGGCAGCGGCACGAGCTGGCCCTCCACGCTCGCCAGCACGCGGTGCTGATAGGAACGCCATTCGGTGAAGCGGGAGAGGTAGTCGAAGATCTCCGCCGAGTTGGTGTGGAAGATGTGCGGCCCGTAAGGGTGGATCAGCACGCCGTGGTCGTCGTAGCGGTCGTAGGCGTTGCCGCCAATGTGCGGTCGCTTGTCGACGATGAGCACGCGCAGGTCGAGCTCGCAGGCCAGACGCTCCGCCAGCACGCTGCCGGCGAATCCCGCGCCGACGACAAGGTAGTCGAAGCCGCGATGTTCGCGCATGGCATTGCGGGCGGCCGTTTCGAGGCTGTCGCCAGGTTTGTCCATGGGGACTCCAATCGAGGAAAGACAGGCAAGCGGCATTCCCGCCGCCCCTCCTCGCATCGCGATTCACCCATCGACCCTTTCGTCCGGCATGCCATGCATGGATGAGCGAAGCACGCATTCGCCCTGCGTTGTCAGCCGCGGTCCGAGACCGGGTCTTTCCGACTCACGACACTAGAATCCGGCGCGATGAACATCATCCGCGCGTGGTGCACGGGCCTGCTGTGCCTGGCAATGTCATGGGCACACGCCGGCGCCAGCGCACCAGCTGAGCCGCCCGGCACCCCCTCGGTGTCGCTGTCTGCCCGCAAGGTGTACGAGCAGGCACGCTCCCAGCTCGTTCAGATCCGCACCGTACTCAAGGGCCGCGCCAGCCAAACCTCCGTGGGCTCGGGCTTCATCGTCTCAGCGGAAGGCCATGTCCTCACCAACTTCCATGTGGTGAGCGAAGTCGCGCTGGAACCCGACACCCATGACCTGGTGTACGTGACTGCCGACGGCCGCGAGGCGCCGCTGCAGATCCTCATGCTCGATGTGCTGCACGACCTGGCGCTGTTGCGCATGACGCCCGATGCCGGCGCTGCGCAGACCGCGCTGCAGGCCTTGTCTTTCCGCCCGCCCAAGGAGACGCTCGCACAAGGCGAACGCATGTACTCGCTGGGCAACCCGCTGGACGTGGGCTTCGCGGTGATCGAGGGCAACTACAACGGGCTGGTCGAACGCAGCTTCTACCCGCAGATCTTCTTCTCCGGCTCGTTGTCCTCGGGCATGAGCGGCGGCCCGGCGCTGGACCAGGAGGGCCGGGTGATCGGCGTGAACGTGGCGCGACGCGTCGACGGCGAGCAGGTCAGCTTTCTAGTGCCGGGCCTCTATGCCGCCGAGTTGCTCGAGCGCGGCCGCCGCGCGCCGCCGATGAAAGGACCGGCCGACGACGAGATCACGCGCCAGCTGCTGGACCATCAGGCGCTGCTCACCGAGCGCTTCATCGCCCAGGGCTGGAAGACCGCGACCCATCCTCGCTACAGGGTGCCCGTGCCGCCCGACCGCTTCATGCGCTGCTGGGGCTCGACCGAACGCTCGCGCACGGGCGGCCTGGACTTCGAGCGCTCCGACTGCGTGATGGAAACACGCATCTTCGTCGGCCGCTTCACCACCGGCGCGCTCAGCGTGCGCCACGAAAGCTACGACGGCGGCAAGCTCGGAACGCTGCGCTTTGCCGCCCGCCATGCGCAGAGCTTTCGCAACGAAAGCTTCGACCGCCTGCGCGGCGACCTGATGACCAAGCCGCAATGCCACGAAGACTTCATCGAGCGAGACCAGCTGCCCATGCGCGCAGTCGTCTGCATGCGGGCCTACAAGAAGTTGCCCAAGCTCTATGACGTGGCCGTACTGGTCGCCACGCTGGACCGCAACCAGGCCGGCGTGCAGGGGCGCTTCGACGCGCACGGCGTGAGCTTCGACAACGCGCTGCGCCTCACGCGCCACTACCTTGACGCCTACGGGATGGCGCCATGACAGCTGCCGATTCTGCTGCGGGCGCCATCGCGCTCCTGGAAGTGCTTGACCGAGATGGTCACGTGCGACATGCCGTGCGCGTGCGCACATGGCCGGTGCACGTAGGCCGCGCGCTCGGCAACGACCTGGTCCTCGACGACCCTCACGTTGCCGCGCACCATCTGCGTATCGATGCCGACGACACCGGGGTCTTCGTGCAGGCTGAGCAGACGCGCAACGGTGTGTACGCCGCGGAGCGTCGGCTGAACGCGGGCGAGCGCATGCCGGTGGGCCTCATGCCGCTGAGGTTCGAGGCGGGTGACACGCACTTGCGACTGCGCCTGGCCGCGCACGAGCTGGAACCGGAGCGCCCCCTGCATGTGCCGCGCTCGCTGTGGCAGGCCGCGTGGCCGACAGCGGTTGCTGCTGTCCTGGTGCTTGCCGCCGTGCTGTTCGACTCCTGGCTGGACACCGACCCCGGCGAATGGACCCGCACGGCGGGCAGCGTGCTCGTGGCCGCGCTGACCGGCGCGGTGGCGTGGTGCGGGGGGTGGTCGCTGTTGTCGAAGATCTTCACCCGTCGCCATCACTTTGGCTGGCATCTGCGCGTACTGCTGCTGGGAGCACTGGCGATCGAGGTCACTGACGCCGCCACCCGGCTCGTCGCCTTCTCGCTCTCGTGGCCGGCCGTCAGCGGCTTTTCATTCGTGCTGCAGCTGGCCATCGCGGCGGCCATGCTGTACTTCCACGCGCTCGGCCTGGAGCCGCGCCGGCCCACCCGGCTGCGCACGGTAGCCACGGGCATGTTCTTCGCATCCGTGGCGCTTACCTTGTGGTTCAACCACCAGAACCGCGACCGCTACGCCGACGAGCTCTACATGACCCATCTCTTCCCTCCGGCCTTCCGGCTCGCGCGGCCCGTGGATCCCGAGACCTTCGTGCAGGCCCTGCAGCCGCTGCAGGCCAGCCTGGACGAGAAGGCCAAGCAGCGCGACGCCGGCGCCGACGCGCTGGAATCCGAAGTCGAAGACGGCGAGTGACCGCGGCGCGCTGCTGGCGTCAGCGCCGCTCCACGATCATTGGCACGAGCCGCAGCGTTTCGCGCACGCGCCGTGCCACGCCCTGGGCCTCCTCGCGGCTCACATAGGGGCCGGCCTGAAGCCGGAACGACTTCGGCTCATCGAACACCCCCAAGAGCGGCGCCAGCCAGTCGAGCTCGGTCGCGATGCGCCGCTGGAACGATTCCGCCCCGTCGCGCACCTTGAACACGCCGAGCTGCACCCAGAAGCCGGCAGACGCACGCACGGATGCCGGCGCCGAAGCGGCCGCCACGGGCTCCGGCACGGCCGGGTTGGATTCAAAGGCTTCGTCTGCACTGCTCGCTGATGTCTGCGCCACCGGCATGACGCTCGGGAGTGAGTTCTGGGGCTGCGCGACCTCGCTGGCGGCCGCCACGTTCGATGCATCGCTGCCCCGCCGTGACGTGCCCGCGCGGATCTCGTCGAACGTGATGCGCGTCACCTCGACCGTAGCCACGCCGCGCACACCCAACCTGTGGGCCGCCGCGTAGCTGAGGTCGATGATCCGACCCGGATGGAACGGCCCGCGATCGTTGACGCGAACCACCACTTCGCGCTTGTTCGCCGGATTGGCCACGCGTGCGTAGCTCGGAATGGGCAGCGTGGGATGCGCGGCCGTCATCGCGTACATGTCGTAGACCTCTCCGCTGGCCGTACGCCGACCATGAAACTTGCGGCCGTACCACGAAGCCAGCCCGCGCTCGGTGTAGGGACGGTCCTCGGTGAAGGGCACGTACTGCCGGCCGAGCATCTCGTAGGGCTTGTTGGGACCACGCGGCCGGATCGGCTCCACGCGCGGCTCGGCATCGGGCACCTGCGAGAGATCGGGCGGAGGATCGCCGTCGGCGCCATCGCGCTCCGAAGTGGGTGCCGGGCCGCTGCGCGCGGCTGGAACCGGGATCGAGGACTTGGGAGCGGAGCCGCAGCCGGCAAGGAGCGCCAGCATCGCCGCACCAAGGAACTGCCACTGCAAGAGACGCCCGCGGGGCAACGCCAGGTGCATGCGTGGGAACGTGTGGGTGGCGCGCCCGGCTGGGATCGAACCAGCAACCCCTGCCTTCGGAGGGCAGTACTCTATCCATTGAGCTACGGGCGCGTGGCGCGGATTATGGCATCGAGCCGGACCTGCGCGTCGCGCCGAGGGTTCGAGCATGGGCCGCTGCCTATAATCACCGGCTTTGCGCAGCCTGGCCTACAGGGCGCGTCTTCCTCTCCATTCCACGCACATTCTCCCGAGCGCGACGAGGACTCCATGAGCGAAGTCACCCATGCACACGATGACGACGGCCCGCACGAAGGTCCGATCAAGACGCCCAAGCAACTCGTCATCGCGGTGGTGTTCGCGTTCCTGGTGCCCATCGTGGCCATCATCCTTCTGGTGACGTTCGTCGCGTCCGAAAAGCAGCCTGCCGCCGGCAGCGAAGGGCTGACCGCCCGGGCCATCTCGCAGCGCATCCAGCCCGTCGGCAAGGTCGAAGTTCGCGATGCCTCCGATGTGTCGGCCCTGCGCACGGGCGAGCAGGTCTACACCGCGGTGTGCGCCGCCTGCCACGCCACAGGTACGCTCAATGCACCCAAGTTCGGCGACAGCGGCGCGTGGGGCCCGCGCATCGCGCAAGGGTTCCAGACGCTGCTGAACTCGGCGCTGAAAGGCAAGGGCGCCATGCCCGCGCAAGGCGGCGGTGACTTCTCCGATGTCGAAGTGGGTCGCGCGGTTGTCTACATGGCCAATCGTGCGGGCGCCAAGTTCTCCGAGCCGAAGGTCGAGGTGCCCGCAGCAGGTGCCTCGGCGCCCGCCAGCACGCCCGCCCCCGCCGAGGCACAGGCCCCCACGCCCAGCACAGTCGCCGCGACGGCGGCACCCACCGCGGCTCCCGCAGCCCCCGCCGGTGGCGCAGCTCCTGCTCTCTATACGCAGTCGTGCGCCGTGTGCCATGCGGCCGGCGTCGCCGGCGCACCCAAGCTAGGCGACAAGGCCGCCTGGGCTCCTCGCATTGCGCAGGGCATGGACACGCTCCTGGCCAATGCGACCAAGGGCAAGGGCGCCATGCCACCCAAGGGCGGCACCACCGCCAGCGAGAGCGAGTTGAAGGAAGTCATCAGCTACATGGTGAACGCGGCGAAATAACCGCCGCGCCTTCGCTGCCGAGCCGGCCGCTGGCCGGCTTTTCTTTTTGGCGGGGATCAGCGCGAGGCCTCGGCCGGGCTGAGCAGATAGCCGTAGCGTGCAGGGAGTTCGTGGAACTGCACCGGGCCGGGCTGCCAGGTGCCCGCCACCACGGCGCGGGCGGCGATCTCCATGTCGAGCGTGTGCACCAGTCCCAGCCCCCTCTCGGTAGCGAGGAAGAGGCGCCCGGCTTGGTCGACCCAGGCCGCATCCACCGTCGTTGCCGGGAGCCCGGTATGGCTGTGTACGTCGATGCCCTGCCCTCGCGGCTGTAGCCGCCACACCCAGGGCGCGGCCTCCAGCTCCACGTAAACGCGCTGCGGCCCGTTCTGGAAGTACCAGCCGCCCATGTCATCGCAGGCGTAGTTGCGGTGGATGAACTCGCGCAGCGCCTCGTGCACGATGCGGCTGCCCTTGACCTGCGGGAAGCGTCCCGCCGCCTGCGTGGCGTCGTCGCGCATGTACCACTCGCCGCGCGCATCGAGCCCCAGCCAGCCGCGGCAATGCGGCACGTGGGGCCATTTCTTCAGGGCTGCCTTGACGATCTCGTCCATGCCGGGTCACTCCGATACGACACCATTGGACCTACAGCCGCTCGATCATCCAAGCCATCACCCCTTGCGGCATGGCAAGTACATGCCCCGGGAAGCGGCCGGCCGGGAAGCCGACATGCCCGCCGTGCGCGGTCTGCCACAGCGTGACGTGCGGCCCGACCTCGTGCGGCACGGGCAGCGAGGCCGCAGGCACGAAGGGATCGTTCAACGCATTGAGCACCAGAGCCGGGATGCGGATGCTGCGCAGATGCGGTTTGGCCGAAGCCCGCGTCCAGTAGTCGTCGGCGCTCGCAAAGCCGTGCACCGGCGCGGTGAACACGTGGTCGAACTCGTAGAGGTCACGCGCCGCGAGGAGACGATCCGGGTCGAATAGGCCGGGGTGCTGCGCCAGCTTGGCCAGCGCCTTGGGCACCATCGTGCGCAGGAACATGCGCGTGTAGACGAGCCGGTTGAACCCTCGGCCTATGGCATGGCCGCCGGCCGCGAGGTCGATGGGCGAGCACACGGCGGCCACGGCGCGCACGGTCCGTGCCGCCGTGTCGCCCGCCTCCTGTGCCCACCGCAGCAAGGCATTGCCACCCAGCGAGATGCCCACCGCGACGATGGGCCCGGCGTGCCGCTCGCGCAGCTTCGCGAGCATCCAGCCGATCTCTTCGTGGTCTCCGCTGTGGTAGGCGCGCGGCGCCACGTTGAGCTCGCCGGAACAGCCGCGAAAGTGCGGCACCGCGTACGCCATGCCCGCCTGGCGGGCGCAATGCGCGTAGGCCTGCGCATAGTGGCTGCGAGAGGAGCCTTCCAGACCATGGAACAGCACAAGCAGGGGCGCATTGGTGGCGGAAGGCGAAGTGCCGGAGCGCACGAGCCAATCGACGTCGACGAAGTCGCCGTCCGGCGTGGCCCACCGCTCGCGGCGAAAGCCCGGTGGCGGGCCTGCATGGCGGCGCCCGAAAAGGGCGGGCCAGATGGTCTGCGCATGCCCGCCCGGAAGCCAGAGCGGGGCGCGGTAGCCCTCCATCAATGCAGCATGGCGACGGTTTCGAAGGCCTCGCGCGCCTCCTGGGGCATGCCGGGACTGGCGTGATGGCACACCATGCGCCAGCCTTCTGCGGTGCGCACGTACACGTTGGTGGCAATGACCCAGGCCGGGCGTGGGCCTTCGTCGGTCATCACCCGGACGCGCTCCGTGAGGCTGTGCACGGCCGTGGTCTCGTTGACCACGCGGTGCACGTTCTCGGGCTCCGCGTAGACACCCCCCTGGGCGAAGATGGCTTCGAAGCTGGCACGGATGGCCGCCATTCCGACCAGCCGCGTGCCACCGGGATGGATACACACAACCTCGTCGTCATCGGACCACACGGCCATGAGCCGTTCGAGGTCGCCGGACTGCAGGGCTTCGTAGAACTGGGCCTCAATGTCGTCGGGACTGCTAGGCAGATCGAAGGGCGTGCGCCGGCGCAACATGACGATCGGCCTCAGGCGAACACGACGGTCTTGTGACCGTTCATGAGCACGCGATGCTGCACATGCCAGCGCACCGCGCGAGCGAGCACCACGCACTCGACGTCGCGGCCCACCGCGGTGATCTGTTCGGGCCCCAGCGCATGGTCCACGCGCTCCACGTCCTGCTCGATGATCGGCCCCTCGTCGAGCTCATCGGTTACGTAGTGCGCGGTCGCGCCAATGAGCTTCACGCCCCGTTCGTACGCCTGGTAGTAGGGCTTCGCGCCCTTAAAGCTGGGCAGGAAGCTGTGGTGGATGTTGATGGCGCGGCCCTTGAGCACACGGCAGAACTCGGGGCTCAGGATCTGCATATAGCGCGCGAGCACGACGAGGTCGATCCCGGCCTCCTCGATCAGCGCTTCGATGCGTTGTTCCTGGGCGCGCTTGGCTTCGTGCGAGGCACCTTGGGCGAGCGGCAGGTGGTGATAGGGGATGCGGTAGCTGGCAGCGAGGTCGGCGAAATCCGGGTGGTTCGACGCGATGCCTGCGATGTCTGCATTGAGCTGGCCGGAGTGCGCGCGGAACAGCAGATCGTTCAGGCAATGCCCGTGCTTGCTCACCAGCAGCAGCAGGCGCGGCCGGCGGGCCAGCGCATGGAACTGCGCGTCCATCCCGAACTGCGTGCGCACGTGGGTGAACAGTTGCTCCAGCGCGCCGGGCGCGATCAGATGCGCGGGCGCCTCGAAATGCACACGCATGAAAAACAGGCCCGTGCCGCCCTCGCCCTGCACATCACCGAACTGCTGCGAATCGATGATGTTGCAGCCCGCCTGATACAGCAGGCCGGACACCGCGTAGACGATGCCCTTGGTGTCGGGGCACGAGAGCGTGAGAACGAACTCTTGGGCGGATGGCATGGCCGGCGATTGTACGAACCGGGCCTGATAATCCCCGCCTTCTCCGTGCCTCCTGCGCGCCATGCCGCTACCCCTGTGCGAGGACTGGTTTCTACGCAGCCGAGACCTCTCGCGGTCGCTGGCGCGCACGGGGCTGGGCGACCGCGAAGCCTTCGCGGCGCTGTATCGCCAGACGAGCCCGCACCTGTACGCCGTGGTGCTGCGCCTGTGTCGCGACCGAGCGCAGGCGCAGGACGTCCTGCAGGACGTGTACGTGAGTGTCTGGCATGCGGCGAGCCGCTTCGACGAGGCACAGAGCGAGCCCTGGACCTGGCTCACGGGCATGGCCCGCAAGCTGGCCATCGACAGCCTGGCACGCGACCTTCCGCCTCAACCCGCCGGCGCCTTGAGCGGAATGACCCACCCCGACGCGGAGCAAATGTTCTCATCGGCCGCAGAGGACCCACCGTGTGGTGCCACCCTCACCTCGCCACAGCGCCTTGGCTTCGCGCTCGCCTTCTACGACGGCCTGGGGCACGCCCAACTCGCGGCGGCGACGGGCGAGCCGCCGCGTACGGTGAGGCAATGGCTGCGCACGGCCCTGATGACGCTGAGAGCATCCGCGCATCACACCGCACGCCGTCACACCACAACCGTGCTCACCGAGCCTTGAACAGGGCGATGGACTACAGCCGTCCTTCCATGTGCGAACGCCTGGCAGCCGAGTACGTGCTTGGCACGCTGCGCGGCCCCGCGCGTCGGCGCTTCGCATCGCTGCTGCCGGCACATCCGCGCCTGCGGACGGCGGTGCGGAAATGGGAGGCGACCTTGATGCCGCTCACGGCGGCGATCCCGCCCGAGCAGCCGCCGGCCCTGGTGTGGCAACGCATCGAAGCGCGCATCAGGACGGCCGCCCCACCAAGCTCCCGGCTGGCCTTCTGGCGGGCACTGGCGCTCATCGCCACGCTCACCTCGCTGGTTCTGGCGAGCTTCCTTCTTCTCGGCTGAATCCGTAGGGCGCCCGGGTGCCGGGCCACGCTGATTCGCCAGCCGCATCCTCCCAGGCGTCCTGCACCCGCTGAGGAGGCACGTCCACCAGGCAGCGGTAGTGCCCGAAGCGGCACGTGCGCTCGAAGCAGGGCATGCAGTCCAGCCCCAGTTCGTCCTTGAGCCATAGCACCCTGGCCTTGGTGTTGAGCGGTGGCGTGTGCTCGGGACTGGTCGAGCCGAACACTGCCACCTGCGGCACGCCGAAGGCCGCCGCCACGTGCATGAGGCCCGAGTCGTTGCTCACCATGCCGGCCGAGCCGGCGATGAGCGCGATGGCCTCCAGCAGCGCCGTGCGACCGGCCATCACGCGGCACGTGTCAGGTGCCGCCGCCGCGATGGTCTCGCACAACGCAGCCTCCTTTGCCGAGCCGAGCAGGAGCACCGGCAGGCCATGCGCTTCATGGAGGGCGCGGGCCAACTGCGCATAGTGCTCGGCCGGCCAGCACTTGGCGGGGCCGTACTCCGCGCCCGGAGCGAAGACGAGGTACCGGCCACGCTCCACGCCGGCAGCCGACAACGCTCGTGCCAGCAGCTCGGCAGGGCAGACGAGCCGCGGCCGCTCTCCGGCGGGCGGCGCTCCGGCGAGCGCGCTGTAGAACGCGACCATGGGCGGGCGGCCCGGGGGATTGGGCAGCCGCTCGTTGAGCAGCCCATAGCGGCCCTCGCCCTGGTAGCCCACGCGCCTCGGAATACGCGCCATGAAGGGCACCAGCGCCGCCTTGATGGAGTTCGGGAGCACGTACGCGGCGTCGAAGCGGCCGCGCATTCCGGCGGCCGCCGTGCGTCGCCCCGGCCAGTCGAGCTTTCCGTGCGCGAAGGGCAGCTCGATCACCTCCCGCACCTGCGGCATGGCGCGGTACACCGGCGCCACCCACGGCAAGGCCGCCACGCTCACGGTCTCGCCGCGGGCAGCGAGCCGAGCCAGCAGCGGCTCGCTCATCACCGCATCGCCGATCCACTGAGGCGCGATGACCAGCGAGCGCGTCATTTGCGCCTCGCGCTCTTTCAGTGCCCGGCCTTCACGACTTCACCGGCCTTGAGGCGGTACACCGTGCCGCAGTAGGGGCACTTGCCCTCGCCGGTGCTCACCACATCGATGTAAACGCGCGGATGGCCGCTCCAAAGCGGCATCTTGGGGTTCGGGCAGAAGACCACGCCATGGCCTTGCAGGTCCTTGGCGGTCACCTCGACGATGGCTTGGGGGTCGTTCATGGGACTGGTCAGTGGGTACGTCAGCGTTGCAAAGCGCTGCTTCGCAGCGCGGTCGCCTTGCGCGGGTCGCTCCCGTTCAAGGGGGAGTCGACTTCAGGCCACGGCCGTGAGCCACTCCGCATACTTGGCGTTGCGGCCGTTGACGATGTCGAAGAAGGCGTTCTGGATCTTCTCGGTGATCGGGCCGCGCGAGCCCTTGCCGATCTCGACGCGGTCGAGTTCGCGGATGGGCGTGACTTCGGCCGCGGTGCCGGTGAAGAAGGCCTCGTCGCTGATGTACACCTCGTCGCGCGTGATGCGCTTTTCCACCAGCTTGATCCCCAGGTCCTGGCAGATCGCGAACACCGTGTTGCGGGTGATGCCGTTCAACGCGCCGGCCGAGAGATCGGGGGTGTACACGACGCCGTTCTTGACGATGAACAGGTTCTCGCCCGCGCCTTCGCTCACGAACCCCGAGGCATCGAGCAGCAGGGCCTCGTCATAGCCCTCGTCGGTGGCTTCCATGTTGGCCAGGATCGAGTTCGTGTAGTTGCTCGACGCCTTCGCCTGCGTCATCGTGATGTTGACGTGGTGGCGGGTGTAGCTGGAGGTCTTGACGCGGATGCCGCGCTTCAAGCCTTCCTCGCCGAGATAGGCGCCCCAGGCCCAGGCCGCGATCATGAGGTGGATGCGGTTGCCCTTGGGGCTCACGCCCATCTTCTCGGAGCCGATCCAGGCGAGCGGGCGCAGGTAGCCGCTTTCCAGCTGGTTCTCGCGCACCACCTGGCGTTGCGCCTCGAAGACCTCCTCGAAGGAGAACGGGATCTTCATGCGCAGGATCTTGGCGCTGTTGAACAGCCGCTCGGTGTGTTCCCGAAGGCGGAAGATGGCCGTGCCCTGGGCTGTGCGGTACGCGCGAACGCCCTCGAAGACACCGCACCCGTAGTGCAGCGTATGGGTCAGGACGTGGACCTTGGCGTCGCGCCAGTCGACGAGTGCGCCGTCAAACCAGATCTTCCCGTCGCGGTCTTCCATCGACATGGCCCGTTCCTCGCAGTGCAAAAAGGGCGATTCTACGAGCCGGCCTCCACGCGACCAGCCTCATTGCGGCGATGAGAGCGAGTGCGGATTGCGCACGTCTCACCAGTTCAAGGGGTGTCACGACCCGGCGTGCGAGCGCAGAGTCCGTGGCACCGGGTCAAGAACAGACACGTGGAGACGGAACCATGAAGCAGTACCTTCCGCACGCGGCCCTTGCAGTGCTCCTGGGCGCTCTCTGCGTCCCGGCACCCGCGAAGACCTTCAAATGCCTGTCGAACAGCACGTTGGACTGCCCGCCCGAGACTACCGACTTCGGCAGCCCCACGCTCTCGGGCACGACCGACCTGACCAAGACCACGTTCAAGTCCAAGAGCAAGGACGACAAGCACGACAAGGACAAGGACGGTGGCCCAGGCTCCTGGAGCACAGGTGGAGGCGGCAGCTACACGCCTTCCAGGCCGGGCATCGCCACGGCCGTCCCCGAGCCGGAGGGCTACGCGATGATGGCCCTCGGGCTGGGCATCCTCGCCTGGTCGTTGCGTCGGCGTCGCCCCGTCTGAAGCGGCCGGCGGCGTTCAGCCCGGCGGCTGATCGGCGCGCGGAGGCTCGTCGCGCCTGAGCTCCCAACCCGTACAGCGCCCGCGCGCCATCGTGACGACCACGCTGGCGCCCGATGCGTCGGTCCATTCGAAGCGCTCGGGATGGTCGGACACCTTGCGTCCGAGGCTGCGGGTGAGCGTGAGTACTTGCAGCAGCGTCATGCCTGGCTTGAGCTTGGCGTGCAGCATGACCGCGCTGCCGACATGACCGACCGGCGCTTGCGACGCGTTCCTCATCACGCGCATGGCGCGGTTGAGCTGAAGCAGCAGCCAGAACACGATCGCCGAGGCGGCGAAGATCAAGCCTTGCCACCCGTACTGCTGCCAGGCAAGCGCTGCGAAGAGGGCGGCGAGCGCCCAACCGAGAGCGGGGTTCATGGGACGCGATGCTCTAAGTGGTGCAAAAGCGGCGCGACGCGCCACGCGCTGTTCGTGGTGACCGCATTCAGCCGTGCCCATGCGGCTTGCCGTAGGCGCGTTCCACCCGCGCCACCCGCAGTTCGAAATGCTCGTACCACACTTGATGGCCGAGCGCCTGCGCGTGGCGATGCTCGGCGTTCGCCTTCCACGCCGCGATGTGCTCGGGCGTATCGAAGTACGCGACCGTGATGCCGAAGCCCTCGGCATCGCGCGCGCTTTCGATACCCAGGAATCCGGGCTGCGAGGCAGCGAGCTCGACCATGCGCTCGGCCATCTCGGCGTAGCCCTGGTCCCCCTCCGTGCGCTGCGAACTGAAGATCACCGCGTAGTACGGCGGAGGCGGCAACTTAGCGAAGCTCGATGCATTCATCACAGGCTCCTGACGATCTCGATGGCCTCTTCGATGCGCTCCACCGGATGCAGCGCCAGGCCCTCGATGGGCTTCTTGGGGGCGTTGGCCTTGGGCACCAGCGCCACGCTGAAGCCAAGCTTCGCCGCCTCCTTCAATCGCTCCTGGCCCCGCGGCGCGGGGCGCACCTCGCCGGCCAGGCCCACCTCGCCGAAGGCGATGAAGCCCCGCGGCAGCGGCCGGCCACGAAGGCTGCTCTGGATGGCGAGCATCACGGCGAGGTCGGCCGCCGGCTCGCTGATGCGCACGCCGCCGACCGCGTTGACGAACACGTCCTGGTCCAGGCAGGCGATGCCGGCATGGCGGTGCAGGACGGCCAGCATCATGGCCAGGCGATCTCGCTCCAGGCCCACGCTGAGGCGCCGGGGACTGGGCCCGCCGCTGTCGACCAGCGCCTGCACTTCGACCAGCATGGGCCGCGTGCCTTCCAGCGTGACCAGCACGCAGGAGCCGGCGACGGGGTCGCCGTGCGTCGAAAGGAAGATCGCGCTCGGGTTGGCCACGCCCTTCAGCCCGCGCTCGGTCATGGCGAAGACGCCGATCTCGTTGACGGCACCGAAGCGGTTCTTGATGGCCCGCACGAGACGGAAGCTGGAGTGCGTGTCGCCCTCGAAGTACAGCACCGTGTCGACGATGTGCTCCAGCACCCGCGGCCCGGCGAGCGCGCCTTCCTTCGTGACGTGGCCCACCAGAACCATCGCCGTGCCGCTGGCCTTGGCCGTGCGGGTGAGCTGGGCCGCGCACTCGCGCACCTGGGCCACCGAGCCGGGCGCGGAGCTGAGTTCTTCGCTGTAGAGCGTCTGGATGGAATCGATCACACACACCGCGGGCTGTTCGGTCTGCAGCGTGGCGCTGATCTTCTCCAGGCCGATCTCGGCCAGCACCCGCACCCGCGAACCGTCGAGCCCCAGGCGGCGCGAACGCAGCGCGACTTGCGCGCCGGACTCCTCGCCCGTCACATACAGCACGGGCACGCTGCGCGACAAGGCATCGAGCGCCTGCAGCAGCAAGGTGGACTTGCCGATGCCCGGGTCGCCGCCGATGAGCACCACGCCGCCGGCCACGATGCCGCCGCCCAGCACCCGGTCAAGCTCCTCGACGCCGGTGGGCTGCCGGTCGACTTCAGATGCCTCGATCTCCGACAGCGTGGCCACCGGCTGCGTGCGGGCGAGCGACTGGTAGCGATGCCGCCCGGGCGCCTCGGCCACCGATTCGACGAGCGTGTTCCAGGCGCCGCAGGCCGGGCACTTGCCTAGCCATTTGGGCGAGGTAGCGCCGCATTCGCTGCAGGTGTAGATGGATTTGTCCTTGGGCATGCGGGCGATTGTGGCCCGCATGCCCGCGCTTCAACTTCAGGACTCGACGCGCTTGCCGCGGGCGGCCTTGATCTCGCCGCGCCGACTCTTGCCCTGGAGCCTGCGCTCCTGCGAGGCGCGCGTGGGGCGCGTGGGCTTGCGCCGCTTCGGCGGCACGGCGACGAGGTCGATCAGCGCCTGCAGCCGCTGCAGCGCATCGGCACGGTTCATGTCCTGGCTGCGGTACGCCTGCGCCTTGATCACGACGACACCTTCGCCGGTGATGCGCTGGTCATCGAGCGCCAGCAGGCGGGCCTTCACGTCCTCGGGCAGCGAGGACGCGTGGACGTCGTAGCGCAGATGGACGGCGCTCGACACCTTGTTGACGTTCTGCCCGCCCGCGCCCTGGGCGCGCACCGCCGTCCATTCGACTTCGTGGGGATCGACGCGGGGAGCAGACATGGTGCGTGCATTGTCGCGGCACGCACCCACACTGCATCCGAGCCCGGACGCAGCCCGCGGTGCCTTCAGCCGCGCAGCGCCACCCAGTGGTTGTCGAGCGCCATGGGCGTGGGCCATGCCAGCATGGCCGCGGGCTGCCGCGGATGCCAGCGGCCGATGCCTCGCGCCCCGGCCATGAGCACCGCGCCGTCTTCGTCGACCGAGGCCGCCAGGGCACAGGGGTCGGTCAGCGCGGCAATGCGCTCCAGCGCCTCGGGCCGGTCCGGGCGCCACACCACGGCACAGTTCGCGCGCTGCCCGCTGAGGGCGAACCCGCCTCCGGGAACCGGTGCGATGTCGCCGGCATAACCCTGGGCCTCGGCCACGCCCGTGGGCAGGCTCAACTCCCGGCCATTCCACACGGCGAGCACGGGCGCCTGCATGCGCCGCGCCGGGTCATCGTGCTCGGCCTGCAAGGCGATGCCGAGCAGCGGCCCCTGCGTGCCCTCGGTCCACGCAAGGTGGCGCAGGCTGAGCCGGGGGTCGGCCAGGCGCCACTGCCCCACCAGCGTGCCGTTGCGCGGATCCAGCCGCGAGAGAGACGGCGCCATCCGGTCGAGATCGCGCTTGCGGCCGTCCGGTGTGCGCAGGATGCCGCCGTTGGCGACGACGAGGCGGCCCTCACCGTCGAGCACGAGCTGGTGCGGGTCGATGCCCTGCGTGGGCCATTCGTCCACCTTGCGCAGGCTGTGTCGCTCGCGCACGCCGATCCAGCCGTTCTGATCGGCGTCGGTTTCCGTGGTGTAGAGCCATTGCCCATCGGCGCTCGGCAGCACATGGCCGGCCAGGCGGCGGCCGCCGGGCTCATCATCCAGCGTCAGGCGTCGGACCGCGCGACCTTCGCCGTCGATGCGCAACAGCCAGGTGCCGGGGCGCATCGCCACGACCAGCAGGCCGCCGCCAAGCTCGGCGAGCAGGCCGTGCGCACGCCCAGGCAGCGCCACGGCGTAACGCACCGCGACTTCTCGCCGCTCCCAGTCGATGGACAGCGCGCCGGCGTACTGCGTGTCGTCACCCGCGGCCGCACGCCAGGCCGCACCGAGCTGCAGGGTTTCGGCCGGCGCGGCCCGCAGCGCGACGGGCACGAAAACGCCCGCCATGGCAGCCATGAATCGCCGCCGGTCCATGCCCAGGTGCGGTGCCATCAGTTGAAGCGGTAGGACGCCGTGACCTGCAGCGTGCGCGGCTTGCCGGGGATGTAGTGGCCGCGGTAGAGGAAGTCCGCGTAGTACTCGTCGGTCACGTTGGCGAGGTACACCTTGTAGCTGAGGTCGCCCTGCGTGTACTCGGCCATCAGGTCGCCGGTCACGTACTTCGGAGCGACGATCTGCGAGCCGGCGGCGAGGCCGACCGGCCGGTCGCTGCTACGTGCGTTCAGGCCGCCACCGATGCGCCAGTTGGCGTCGAGCTGGTAGGTGGTCCAGAGCGTGCCGGTGTGGCGAGGCGTGAGGCCAGGGCGAGCGCCGACGGTTTCGCCGTTCTGCATCAGGGCTTGCGGCGTGCCTTGGTCGACCTTGGCATCCGGTATCCACGCATACGAGACATAGGCCTCCCAGGCCGGGGTAATACGCCCCGCCAGGTCCACCTCAAGGCCGGCAGCGTGGCGCTTGCCGGACAGCACGTAATTGGTCGGGCCGGCGGACGTGTCGTCGCGATTGCGCTCGTTGTACTTGGTCGCATGAAAGATCGCGAAGCGCGTGCTGAGACGGCCGTTCGCCGAGTCCAACTTGGCGCCAAGCTCGACGTTGCGACTCTTCTCCGGATCAGCCTTCACGCTGCCGGCGTCGTACTGGTAGGTGTCGCCCGAGGTGTTGAACGAGGTGCCGTAAGAGAGGTGGAACGAGGCCAGGTCGGTGGGCTGATACAGCACGCCGAAGCGCCGGCTCCACAGAGAGTCGGTGCGGCCGCGGTTCGCCTCGGCCTGGGTGCTCGTCGCGGCGGTCCAGTACTGGCCCTCGAAGCGATCCCAGCGCAGGCCGCCGAGCACCTTCCACATCGGCGCGAGCTGCACCATGTCCTGCGCGTACACGCCCAATGCCTTGGCATCGAAGGTGCGGTTGCGAGTCAACACGCGCGCCGATTCGTCGATCGAGGCACCGTCGTCGGGCGTGCCCACCGTCGTGCGCGGCTTGTTGAGCACCGGGCTGCTCGGCGCAACGGCAAAGCCGTCGAACTTCTCGTGCGCAAGATCGACGCCCGCCTGCACGGAATGCTCGCGGCCCCACCAGCGGTGGCGGCCGCTGTAGTCGCTTTGCGCGTAGACGGTGTCCATGTTCATGGTCTTGAGCTGCACGCCGGTGTCGCCCGAGCGGCGCAGGACGGTGGCGTCGCTGAAGTTGTCGCCGGTCACGGCGTCGGCGCAGCCGGCGGGCAGTACGTTTTGGGCGTTGCGCACACAGAGGAAGCGGATCGCGCTGGCCCGCTGGTCGCGTTCGTACTTCGCCACGCGCACCGCCGTCTTCAGCTCCGCGCCGCCGCCGAAGCGGTGCAGGTGCGTGAAGTTCCCCTGGCTGGTGCCGCTGACGGCCACGTCGCTGGCCATGCCGTAGTAGTTGCGCCCGCGATCCTCGGGCCACAGCCAGGTGCCGCCGTTGCGCGCGCCCGGCGTGAGCCAGGGCAGGCCGTAGTTGATGCCGTTCTCGTTGTGCAGGTAGAACAGGCCCGCGGTGAACTCGTCGGCGCGCCCGGTGCCCCAGCGGTAGGTGGCTGCGAGGCCATGCTTGTCGATGGGCGCGCCGCCCACGTCGTCGGCCAGCGTGTGCATGGCGGTCACGCGCAGGCCCTCGTCCGCGCCGGTCTTGAAGCTGAAGTCGCCCGTGCCGCGCAGGTAGCCGCCGGAGCCCATGGTGACCGACACCTCGTGCTGGTTCATGAGCCAGGGCTGCTTGCTCACCTGGTTGACCGCGCCGCCGGTGGAACCGCGGCCGAAGAGCATCGATGCCGATCCGCGCAGCACTTCGAGGCGGTCCCAGTTGAAGCTGTCGCGCTCGTAGAAGGCCGGATCGCGCATGCCGTCGATGAAGATATCGCCGGTCGATTGCAGCGAGAAGCCGCGCAGGCGGATGTCCTCCTCGCCGCCCTCGGCCGCCTGGAAGCTGATGCCGCTGGTGTTCTTCAGCGCTTCCTTCAGCGTGTCGAGCTGGCGGTCGTCAATCAGCTTTTCCGTCACGATCGTGATCGACTGCGGGACGTCGCGCAGTTCCTGGCGACCCTTGCCGATGGAGGTGGTCTGCGGGCGCAGCGTCTCCTTGCCGGAGGGTTCGGCAGTGGCCTTGGCGCGCACGGCGGGCATCACCGTTTCGGAGGCGGGGGCGGGGGTGGAAGCGGCCGGCGTGTCGTCAGCGGCAAAGGCGCCGGAGACACCCAGACCAGCGATGAGTGCCGCGAGCGGACGCAGCGCGACGCGGGGCGCGGCGCGGCGCCCTGGGAAACGTGAGTGCATTTTTGGTGTAGGAGCGAGTGAGAAGAAGACGTGGCGCCGCAAAGCGGCCGCCGGGTATTGCGCGTGCTACTCGGGGGCGCTGACGAAAGCGAACTTGGCGAGGTGGGCACGCGATGCGTCGGCCAGCGTTTCGGCGACGGCGCGGTACGGCACCGACTGGTCGGCGCGCAGGTGGATCTCCGGTTGCGGCTCCTTGACGCCCTCGGCGGCAAAGCGCCGGGCGGCCTCCTCGCGGGTCACGAGCTCGCCGTTCCAGCTGCGCCGGCCCGACGCATCGATGGCGAACTCGATGCGCTGGGGCACCGGAGGCACCACGCTCGCATTTGCCTTGGGCAGCTCGAGCTTGACCGCGTGCGTGAGTAGCGGCGCGGTGACGATGAAGATCACGAGCAGCACCAGCATCACGTCGATCAGCGGGACCATGTTGATCTCCGACACGGGTGCGGCGGCGTTCTTGCGGTCGAAGCTGGCAAAGGCCATGGGGCTCTCCTCAGGCCGCGCCGCGCAGCGGCGTGACCGAGCCGCGCTCGGTCTTGAGCGACTGCCCCATCGAAAGGAAAGTGAGCAGCTCGAAGGCGAAGGCGTCCAGGCGGGCGCTGAGCACGCGGTTGCTGCGGCTGATGGCGTTGTAGCCCACCACCGCCGGCACGGCCACCGCGAGGCCGATGCCCGTCATGATGAGCGCCTCGCCCACCGGCCCCGCGACCTTGTCCAGCGTGCCGGCACCCGACATGCCGATGGCCACGAGCGCATGGAACACGCCCCACACCGTGCCGAACAGGCCCACGAAGGGCGCCGTCGAGCCGATGGTGGCCAGCGTGGTGAGCCCGTTTTCCAGTCGGGTGGTTTCCTCGTCGAGCACCGTCTTGATGGTGCGGGTGACGAAGTCCTGCGCAGTGCCGGCTTCCTCCAGCCGGGCGGCGCCGTACTTGGCGTGATGGGCCTGGGCGTGCATCGCGTGGGCTGCCAGATGGGAGTACGGGTCGCGCGCGCCGTGCGTGGCGATCTCGCCGGCCACCTCGTCCAGCGAGCGAGCATTCCAGAAGAAGCGCAGGAACTGCTGCGAACGCCGTCCACGCACCCATTGCGACACGCCCTTCACCGCGATCAGCGCCCACGACAACGCCGACATGCCGATGAGCACGGCGAGCAGCGCATGACCGACGATATCGGACTGCGCGAGGAAGTGGGCGAGGCCCGGTGAGGAGGATGTGTCCACGATCAGTTCTCCATTTCGAAGACGAGGGGCATGACGACGCGGAAAGGCTGGGCCACGCCGTTCTCGGTGTAGGGCTTGAAGCGAGTGGCACGCACGGTGGCGAGCGCGGCTTCGTCGAGCCGCTCATAGCCCGACGAGCGCACCACCTGCGCCTGCTGCGGCTGCCCCCGGACATCGACCAGCAGGCGCACGTCGACTCGCCCCTGCTCACGTAGGCGACGGGATGCCAGTGGGTAATTCAGCACCGGCGGTGTGAGGTACTCCACCGAGGTGATGGCCACCGTTCGAGGTGCGGGGGGCGGGGGCGCGGCGGGCGCGGCCGAGGCGGGGGTCGCCGCGGCCACGGGCTCGGCGACCGGCTCGACCGGCGACGGCGGAACAGGCGACAGCGCGACGGGCTCGGGAGCGACGACCTCCTGAGGCGCGGGCGCCTTGTCGGCCACGCTCACCGCGGGCGGCCTGGGCGCGGGCACCGGCGTGCTCGCCCTCGCCGGCCGCACTGGCGCAGGCTGAGGCACCGGTGCGACGGCGGGTGCGGGCGGGGCGATCCACTGCACCTCCACGACCGACTCGTCGCCGGCCGGGCTGCTCATCGGCTCCAGGCGCCACAAGGTCCACGCCAGCGCCGCATGCAGGGCGATCATCCCGGCAACCAGAGTGCCTCGCGCTGCGAACGGCAGCGGCTCGGGCGTGACGGCAGGCAGGGACGAGAGGGCCATGGAAACTGCGGAAAGCGCAGGCGCGCTTTCGCAACGTGCTTTCTTGATTGAAAGCCGCGAGTCTAAATAAGAATGGTTCTCACTGTCAAATGACAACGAGTTGCCCTCTTTGCGACGGCTGGCCGTGCCGGATCGGAAAAGGGGCAGTCGGCCGCGCGCCGTCAGCGGCAGACGACGACCGGCACGCGCGCCGCCAGCGCGCACATGAGCTCATAGCCCACCGTACCGGCGGCATGCGCCACCTCGTCGATGGGCAGCACGCTGCCCGCCGGCCCGCGGCCCCAGAGCGTGACCTCGCTGCCCAGGCCCGCGTGCGGCACGGGCGTCAGGTCCACCGTCACCATGTCCATGGAGACGCGCCCGACCAGCCGGGTGCGCACGCCATCCACCAGGACCGGCGTGCCGGTGGGCGCGTGGCGTGGGTAGCCGTCGGCGTAGCCGCAGGCCGCCACGCCGATGCGCAGCGGTGCCTGCGCGGTGAAGGCGCTTCCGTAGCCGACGCTGCCGCCCGCCTGCAGTTCCTGCGTGCCGATGAGTTGGGCGCGCAGCGTCATGGCCGGCTGCAGATCCCAATGCCCCGCGGAATGCGACGGGTGGTCGGGCGAGGAACCGTAGAGCATGATGCCCGGCCGCATCCAGTCACCGCGCAGCGCGGCCGAGCGCGGCGCGTGGCGCAGCGTGGCCGCGCTGTTGCACAAGCTGCGCTCGCCGGGCAGATCGCGCACGGCAGCCTCGAAGACCGCCATTGCGTCGTCCACGCCGGGCGCGCCGTCGGCGTTGGCGAAGTGCGTCATGAGCGTGATCGCGTCGACCTGGGTCAGGCCGCCGAGGCGCCGCCAGGCCGCGCGGAACGCCGCCGGCCCGAAGCCGAGCCGGTGCATGCCGCTGTTGAGCTTGAGGTACACGTGGTGCGGCCGCTGCGTCTTGTGCTGGGCCAGCCAGTCGATCTGCGCCTCGTGATGAACCGTGTGCCAGAGGTCGAGCCGGGAGCACAGCTCCAGGTCGCGCGGCTCGAAGCAGCCTTCCAGCAGCAGCACGGGCCCGCGCCAGCCGAGGGCCCGCACCCGCTCGGCCTCGGCGAGGTCGAGCAACGCGAAGCCGTCGGCGCCGCGCAGACCGTCATACACGCGCTCGATGCCGTGGCCGTAGGCATTGGCCTTGACCACGGCCCACACGCGGGCGTCGGGTGCCGCACGCCGCGCACAGCCGAGGTTGTGGGCCAGCGCGTCGACGTGGATGAGAGCTTCGATGGGCCGCGGCATCGTGCATCGTGATGAGGAGCTCACGTGGATTCTGCCCTGCCATTTCATGCCCGGCCGGGCATGAAATGCTGCCGAGCAGCACGCCTGCACGCGCGAACCCGCATGCTATAACCCGCGCCGCGGGGAGATCACCCGTCTCGGCAAAGAGGCGCAGCGCTGCGGGCGAATGAAAAGAGGCTTTTACACGATCATGTCGGCGCAGTTTTTCAGCTCGCTGGCCGACAACGCCCTGTTCGTGGCTGCGGTGGAACTGCTCAAGTCCTCGGGACAGGGTGAGTGGCAGCGCGCGGCACTGGTGCCGATGTTCGCGCTCTTCTACGTGGTCCTCGCGCCCTTCGTCGGCGCCTTCGCCGACGCAGTGCCCAAGGGCAAGGTGATGTTCCTCTCGAACCTCATCAAGGTCGTGGGCTGCCTGATGATGCTGTTCGGCGTGCATCCACTGGTGTCGTACGCCATCGTCGGGCTCGGCGCGGCAGCGTATTCGCCGGCCAAGTACGGCATCCTCACCGAGCTGCTGCCGCCGTCCCAGCTCGTCAGGGCCAACGGCTGGATCGAGGGCCTGACGATCGCATCCATCATCCTGGGTGTGCTGCTCGGCGGGCAGCTGGTAGGCCATGCCATCTCCTCGCGCCTGCTGGCGCTGGACCTGCCCTTGTTCGACACGGGTGTCGACACCCCACCCGAAGCCGCGATCCTGTCGCTCATCCTGCTGTACGCGGTGGCGGCCTTGTTCAACCTCAAGATCCCACGCACGTCGGCACCGCTGCAGCCCATCGCGCACGGCGCGGCCGGGCTGGTGCGCGACTTTGCCAACTGCAACGCGCGCCTGTGGAACGACAAGCTCGGCCAGATCTCGCTGGCGACGACCACGCTGTTCTGGGGCGTGTCGGGCAACCTGCGCTACATCGTGCTGGCGTGGGCCGCGGCCGCGCTGCACTACAGCACCACGCAGGCCTCCTCGCTGGTGGGCGTGGTGGCCGTGGGTACCGCATTAGGCGCGGTGCTGGCCTCGTTACGCATGCGGCTGGATCAGGCGACCAACGTCATCTCGCTGGGCATCGCGATGGGCCTGCTCGTCATCGCGATGAACTTCATCGCCAACGTGTGGGTGGCCGCGCCCTTTCTCGTGTTGCTGGGCGCCATCGGCGGCTACATGGTGGTGCCGATGAACGCGCTGCTGCAGCACCGCGGGCACAACCTCATGGGCGCCGGCCGCTCGATCGCCGTGCAGAACTTCAACGAACAGGCCTGCATCCTGGGCCTGGGCGCCTTCTACACGGGCCTCACGCGTCTGGGTTTGTCAGCCTTCGGCGCGATCACGCTGTTCGGGCTGGCGGTCGCCGTGACCATGTGGCTGATCGGCCGCTGGCACCGCAACAACTGCCAGACCCACGCCGACGAGGTGGAACACCTGCTGGCGCTGGCGCGCAGCGACCGCCACTGATCGGGCGGCAGCGGGACGCCACTTCGCCCTACCGCTCGGTCCGAGATCGGGCGAGGTTTGCCTTCAGCTTCTCGCCGGGCTTGCGCCAGGCGCCACACTGCCGACCGGAGTTATCGCAGTGCGAGACGCCCTTGAGGAGATTCTCAACGCTCGGGGGTTCGCCCCTCATTTCTGCAGCGAGAGCCCGACGGCAAGCCCCAGCAGAACAATGCCCATGAAATAGCGTTGCACCGCCATCCACAGCGGGTTGCGGGAGAACCAGGAGGCGACCTTGGCCGCGGAAAAGATGATGAGCAGATTGACCGTGAAGCTGACAAGTATCTGGGTCAACCCCAGCACGATGCTTTGCTCAAAGACGAAACCGCGATTCGTGGCGATGAACTGCGGAAACAAAGACAAATAGAAAACCGCGATCTTTGGGTTGAGGGCGCTGGTAAAGAACCCCATCAGAAACAACTTGCGCGGCGGATCGTGCGGCAATTCACTGACTTCGAAGGGTGAACGCGCTCCCGGGCGAAGCGACTCCCAGGCCATCCAGAGCAAGTACGCCGTTCCCGCGAGCTTGAGCGCGAAATAGGCCATGGGCACGGTCAGGAACAAGGCGCTCAGTCCAGCAGCCGTGGCCAGCATGTGCACCAGGAACCCTGGAACGAGGCCAAACAAGGAAATGACGCCCGCCCGTCGTCCTTGGCAAACCGTGCGCGAAATCAGGTAGATCATGTTCGGCCCCGGCGTGAGCACCAACAGCAGGGCCGCGCCGACGAACATCGTCAGATTGTCGAGAGGGATGATCATTCGTTATCAAGGCGTGAACCAGTACTCCCCCATTGGGCCATGCAGACGAGCCGTCTGCATGGCCCGGCGCGTGCGTGGAGTCACTGCGGGATCAAGGCAGCACCAGCGCCCATAGCCCTCAGGCACATCGTCAGTTCCTCGTGTATTGCAACTCGCCGTCGCTCCGCTTTGCTTGAGACTCGCGCGCACGCACGCCCTGATTCCAGGTGGAGGGATGCCTATGCCATCCCGTACGTGCCGAAGCTTTCTTCAAACGTCGAAGCATGCCCCAAGGCGTGATGACGAGAACGAACAGGAAGAAGGCAAGCAGTCTGTGTCCCATGATTTGCTCCTGATTCAATCCAGTGGAATGGCCTCGCGCCAGTCGATTTCCTCGTGGAACGGCGGCTGGTTGTCGCGACGCAGGATGAAGTGCCCGAGGACGAGCACGTCGATGCCCGTGCGCATGAAGCAGGCGTAGGCCTGCGCCGGCGTGCAGACGATGGGTTCGCCGCGTACGTTGAACGAGGTATTGACCAGCACCGGGCAGCCGGTCTTCTTCTTGAAGGCGCGCAGCAGCGCGGCGAACGCCGGATGCCGGTCGTCGGTCACGGTCTGCACGCGCGCGGAGTAGTCCACGTGCGTGACGGCCGGCAGCGTCGAACGCACCTCGTTGATCGCCGCCAGCCCTTCGGCCGGCTCCTGGGCGCTGGGGCGCTGAGTCCTCAAGCTCTCCAACACCGGCCCGACCAACAGCATGTAGGGGCTGCTCTCACGCACGTCGAAGTAGGCCTTGGCGTCCTCTTCCAGTACGGCGGGGGCGAACGGACGGAACGACTCGCGGAACTTGATCTTCAGGTTCATCGTCCGCTGCATGGACGTGTTCCGCGGGTCGCCGATGATGGAGCGTGCCCCGAGCGCGCGGGGGCCGAACTCCATGCGGTCCTGGAACCAGCCAATCACCTTGCGCTGGGCCAGCTCGTCGGCCACGGCGTCGTAGAGATCGGCGTCGGAGCAGCGCTGCGCCGGATAGCCCTGCGCATCCAGGAAGCGCTTGATCAGCTCGTCGGAGAAGCCCGGGCCCAACAGCGCGCCCTGCATGCCGTCGGTGCCGGCCTTCAGGTGCGGCCGCCCGCTGGTGGCCACGCCCGCGTCCAGTGCGGCACCCAGCGCGCCGCCTGCGTCGCCCGCGGCCGGCTGGATCCACAGCGACTGGAAGATGCCGGCACGACTCAGCACGCCGTTGGCCACGCAGTTGAGTGCCACGCCACCCGCCAGACACAGATGGCGCTCGCCGGTGCGCTGCTGCGCAGCCCTGGCCAGGTTGAGCACCGCGTCCTCGGTCACGGACTGGATCGAGGCCGCAAGGTCGCAGTGGACCTGTTCGATGCGACTTTCCGCGCCGCGACGTGGCCGACCGAACAGCCGCTCGAAGGCGGTGCCGATCATCTGCTCCCCGCGCAGAAACTCGAAGTACTCGAGGTTGAGCTCGAAAGAGCCGTCGGGCTTGAGGTGGACCAGCTGGTCGCGGATGCGGTCCGCGTAGATCGGCTTGCCATAGGGCGCGAGCCCCATGAGCTTGTATTCGCCGGAGTCCACCTTGAATCCGCAGTAACTGGTGAAGGCCGAGTACAGCAGCCCCAGCGAGTGCGGGTAGGAGATGGAGTCGCACAGCTCCAGCTTGTTGTCGCGGCCATGCCAGATGGAGGTGGTGTGCCACTCGCCCACGCCATCGACGCACAACACCGCCGCCGAGCGGAACGGCGAGGGGTAGAAGGCGGAGGCGGCGTGCGAGCGATGGTGCTGCGACGTATGGAAGGCGCGCACGCTGCCGCGGTCCAGCGACAGCAGTTCGCCTTCCACCTGGCTCAGCACATCGCGCTTCCAGCGCATCCACTCCGGCAACACCCGCATGAACGCGCGCATGCCGGCGGGGCCGCCATCGGCGAACGAGGCCAGCACGCGGCCGAACTTGACCTGCGAGTCCTCGTAGTAGGCCACCGCATCCACGTCATCGAGCGAGATGCCGGCGGCGTCGAGACAGTACGACACCGCCTTCTTGGGGAACGCGGAGTCGTGCCGCACGCGGCTGAAACGTTCCTCCTGCGCGGCCGCGACCACGACGCCGTCGCGCACCAGGGCCGCGGCGCTGTCGTGGTAGTAGGCCGAAATGCCCAGGACACATCTGTTCATGCTGATGCCACCTCCAGGCCATAGGCCTTGTGCTGTAGCGCCCGCGGCGCCCGGGCCGCGGGTTGCGGCTGGGCTCGCAGGGTCGCGATCCGGTCGAACATGCGTTGCAGCGCGCTACCGCGTGCCGCGGCGAGCGAGTCGTAGCCCAGGCACACGCGGGCCCAGGCTGCGGGAATGGCTACCCTGCCCTGGGTGTGAGCCACATCGCTCATGTGGGCATCGATGGCGTCAGCCGCCCAGGCCGAGTGACCGGTGCCGACGTTGTCGATCGTGTTGTGCAGGTCCACGAACTGCGTGTCGAATCCGTGGGCGCGCAGGAAGCGGCTCGCCTCGCGGTAGCCGTCGCCCACGCCCGAGAGTTCCATTGCCAGGTTCATGCCCAGCACCTCGGGTTGGAAGCACGCGGGCAGCTTGCCCAGGCACAGCCAATACACCGGCGTCACGAAGGACGTGTCGTCGAAGCGCGGGTCGAACGCGAACTCCCAGGCGCCCGTCTCGGCCAGCTTGACGCCCATGGAGGCGAGCAGGTCGCGGTAGATCTTGGGGTGGTTCAGCTGCCGCTGGCCATTGCCCAACTCATCCCAGAAGATGCGGAACAGCGGTCGACCCACGGCCGAACAGGCATAGCCGAGATCGGTGTAACCCTGCAGCCAGGCACCGTCGATCAGCAACAGCGGCGCGAGCTGCAGCGTGGACCGAATCACCTCCTCCCGCGTGTGCGAGACTTGGTTGCGCTCCATCTCTTCGAAAGCCTGACCGTGCAGGTCGTGCTGGCGGAGCAGCCAGTGCCGCAGGCCCGCGGTCGTCCATTGCGCGGGCAAGGCGCGCGTGGCGTCGGCCGCGCCCTTGCGCACGCGTCGCAGGCGGCGCTGCACGCAATCCACGGCGTAGGCGCGCAGCGCGGGCGGCAGTGCCCGGCCCTGGAGCAGGTAGTAAGCCTCGCGCAGGTTGGCCGGCGGGCGGTCCTCCTCCGACGGCGTGGGCCCGGACAGGTCGGGTGCAGGCGGATGTGCGCCGGGGCAGCGCTCGGCGACCTGCGAGGCCGCCGCCGTGGCAGGCAGAGCCTCGATCCACGCGCGCATGGTGGCCAGTTCGTGGTTGGGAAACACGCGGAACATGCGGCCGCGCGGGCCCACCAGCCCATTCACCAGGATGCTGCGCGCGGGGTCGCCAGGCCGCACGAAGCGGCTGCGCGCGAGCGACTCGAGGAGCGGCAGCGGGTTGTGCACCGCCTCGGCCAGGCGCCCGGACAGCGGGCAGCCCTCCATGTCGGTGTGATGGTGGTACACCGCGCCCTCGCGCGCACGTCGCTGCAGCAAGCCTGCCATGGCCGCATGCGGGTCGGCGGCGGCGCGCATGTGCGTCGCCAGCCGCTCGTCCCAGTCGCGCAGGGCATGGGCGAAACGCACCACGGCGGCGGTAAAGGCGCAGGCGACGTCGGCCGGCTGAGCGCAGTAGTGGGCCACGATCGCGTCAGAGCAGTCAGGCGCGCCGCCTGAGCGAAGGTCCAGCCGCTGCCATGGGATGGCCGCGGGCAGCAGAACCTGCAGGCCGGCCCAGGCGGGGAGCATGCCGGCAGCGCGCAGCACCAGGTCGGTGGCGCAGATCTCGGCGTGAAATGCGTCGCTGCGACGGCTGATCGCCTGCAGCACGCAAGGCAGCGCGAACATCTCATCCGCAATGCCCTCGGCTCGCGCGAGTGCGTCGGCCCGCGCCGCGGGCAGGGGCAGGTCGAGCCCTTGCAGCAGTCGCAGAAACTCCTCGCGGCGCGGCACGCCCGGCACCTCGCCCGCGCCCACGTCTTCCGCGTAGGCAGCCAGCAGCGCGAGCTGGGTCGGGTCTTCGCAGACGCCGGGCGCCATCATCCCTTGCAGCCAGCAGCCGAGCGACAGGCCCAGAGGCGCGGACTGCCAGACCAGTGTTTCGACGGCCCGCCGGGCGCGCTGCCCGGCGGGCAGCGCGGTCAGGAAATCGGCGCAGGCCTGCGCACGGGTGGCGCTCCAGCGGCGCACCTCATCGAGCACGCGATGCGGATCGGACCCGGCAGGATCACCCTGGCCGCGAGGCAACGCCGCGAACAAGGCGTGCACATGTGACCGAGCCACAAAGACCTCCGGTTCGGCGAACCGAAGGAACAGCCCGCGGTAACTCTGGGCTCGGGGCTCTACATCCATCCCCATCGCTTCAGAACATCGGGTAGATGGAGGCGTCGCGCTTGGGTTTGTTGCGTCTGAGCAGCGTGGAAATCAGCTTGCGCAGGAATCTCATGGTGGTACTCCCTTATGAGTTGAGAACGTCGAGCAATGTGCGAGCCACGAAGTCATGGCCCCAGTCGGTGAAATGGATGCGGTCCACGAACAGCCAGTCTTTGGGCTCGAGCCGTTCGGCCAGGATCGGGGCCATGTTCAGGAACCTGACATCCATGGCGCGTGCGCCTTGTTCGAGCTGGCGGCCGTACTCGAGGCACACCTCGCGCGTGAGGATGTCGCCGTAGGTCTCGGTGAAACCCCCGGCCTGGTCGAGTTCCTTGAATAGCGCCTCCTCCTGCTCGCAACCGATGCGCCGCACCCAACCCGACAGCGGCTGCAGCACGAAGGTGAGCTTCGCGCCCATGTCCTTGGCCGTCGCGCTCCAGGTGCGCAGATGGCGCAGCGTCAGTTCGGCCGCGTAAGCAATCTGCTCGGTCAGGGGCATGTCCATCGGCTCGTCGCGCGAACTGCCGGCCCCCATGAGGCGCTTGGCCAGTCCCAACATTCCGCCAGGTTCTCGCGCGGCCAGGGCGCCGAAGAAGTCACGGCAGTTGAAGAACGCGCCGCTGTCGCCGCGCAGCGAAGCCGGCAGCCTCGCCAGACCCAGATCGTTGAATCCGGAGAACAGGACGATCTCCTTCACTTCCGGCAGCAAGTGGCGGTAGAGGCACAACAGCATCAGCTCCTGTACGGAGTTGAAGCTGCGGCCGCCATAGTTGAGCCAGGTTTGCGGCCGCGGGTCGTTTTCGGTCAGGCGTGACGACAGGGTCCACTGGTCCGCGCTGGCACCGATGCCGAACACGGTGGAGCTGCCCGCCAGCAGGCGAACGGGCTCGGAGCCGGCGTGATCGGCCACCGAATAGGTTCGGCCACGCGCCTCGGAATAGCGGAATCCCACAGCGTCGGTATTCACCACGGAACTCGAGTGGCTTGCCGGGTGAAAGTACATGAGATAGGGCATCCAGCGTATGTCGCCGCTGTCCGCGAACTTCTCCATGTAGGCCGCCATTTGCGGCGTCAGTGAACCGCGCGCGCTCACACCGTCATGTGGCGATTTCGAATTGAGAAGACGCGACTCGGATGTCGATGATGAATTGGCCATGGTGTTGCAATCATCCTTCCTTGATTCGTAAACGCGCGTGCGCACCCAAGTGCCGCCGGAATATCGGCACCTCGTGAACAGCCGAAGGCGTGTGTGGCGCTACCCTTGAACTGGCGCTGCCGATCAACCGGCCAGGCGGGCCGCAGCGAGGGTTGGCATGGCGGCCCCCAGCTCCATCGTGACGGGAAAGCCTTGCAAGCATGAGCTCAACTCATGCGCAATTGCATATCTCCTCTCGTGCGGGGATGTCGACGTGAATTGCGAGTGCGGCATCAGCATGGGGACAGGGCGGCCTCAAATCTGAAGTGCAACACCTCACCCCGTGTAAGGTGCTGCCCCGA
>CBINBY010000029.1:0-50689 GCA_966248995.1 uncultured Burkholderiales bacterium
GCGGCATCTCGGTGATCTCGTCCAGGAACAGCGTGCCGCCGTGGGCGCGCTCGAAATAACCGGCGTGATCGCGGTCGGCTCCCGTGAAAGCGCCTTTGTCGTGGCCGAAGAGTTCGCTCTCCATGAGGTTCGGCGAGATCGCACCGCAGTTGACGGCCAGGAAGGGGCGATTGCGGCGGGGGCTCATCTCGTGCAGCGTGGCAGCCGCCAGCTCCTTGCCGGTGCCGCTTTCGCCGGTGAGCATGACCGTGACGCTCGTGGGCGCCACGCGCTCGATCTGCCGGAACACCTGCTTCATCACCTCGGAGCGGCCGAGCAGGCGCCCGAAGCGCGCGCTGTTCCCGCAGGCATCGGTTGCACGCCCGCTCACGCGCATGAGCACTTCGTGCAACTGCTGCGGCGCCACGGGCTTGAGCAGGTAATCGACTGCGCCCAGGCGCAGCGCCTGCACGGAGCTCTCCACATCGCCGTGGTCGGTCACGAGCACCATCTCGCTGTGCTCGCGCAGGCTGTCGTCCTCGAGCAGGCGCAAGCCGCTGCCGTCTGGCAACTGAAGGTCGACGAAGACGACGTCCGGCGACTGCAGCGCCATCTGGCGCCGCGCATCGTGCAGGGAGCCGGCCGTGGCCACCGTGAACCCTTCATCGGCGATGAGCATGGCCATCGTCGCCGCGGTGTCCCGCTCGTCATCGACCACCAGCACGTGAGACATGGCGATGCTCCTTCGACTTCAACTCAGGGTGTACGTCTCCTGCCCGGCCAGCAGGTATTCGCGGATCAGCGCACCGAACTCTCGCGCCGAGAACGGCTTGTGGAGCACTTGGTCCATGCCAGCGGCGAGGTAGCCGTCGCACTGCTCCTTCATGCAACTGGCCGTCATCGCGACGATGGGCACGGGCACGCGACCGTTGCTGTGCTCCCAGGCGCGGATCTCGCGCGTCGCTTGCGCGCCGCTCTTCACCGGAAGCTGGCAGTCCATCAGCACGAGCGTGTATCGGCCGGATTTCGCCGCATGCACGGCCTGCGCGCCATCGGTCACCAGCGTGGCGTGGATGCCGAAGCGTTCGAGGAAGAGCATGGCGAGCAGGCCCTGCACGGGCGTGTCCTCCACGACCAGCACGTGCATCGCTTCCCGCAGCGGCTGTGGCACCGACTCGCAGGCCGCGAAATCGGAGTCCGCCGGCCGCGAGAGTTCGCGCAAGGCATGCAGGTCCAGGGTGTGCGAGTCGATGTGCAACAGGGGACTCATGCAGGCTCTCATTCGTGAATCGTGATGCGGGTGGCGCGCACCATGCTCCCGTCCTCGAGCACGCCGGTCACGACGACCGAGGCACCACGCAGGTCGGCAGCCGTGCCACCTTCGAACTCGGTGCTCGCGCCGAACACCACCTTCACGCCTCGTACCGAGAAGCTGCCGTCTTCGGGCCTGGACCCCCCAACATGGCCCTCGAGCACGATCGCCTCGGGCTCGTCGGGGCTGCCGGAGCCATGCTTGGCCTTCTTGATCGTGACGGTGTCGGCCACGAGCACACCGTCTTGCACGCGTCCTTCCACCTCGATGCGTACGCCATCGGCCACCTGCGAAGCGCTGCCCTTGCGGAACTGCACGCCGCTGCCGCTCGCATCCACGCGCACGCCGTCGACAGTGAATTCCGACAGGCTCGCGAAGCCGGTGACATAGCCTTCGACCTCGGCCTGCACTCGCTCCGCCAGCACCGGCAGCGAGGTGTGCAAGCGGGTGGCGATCCACGTGCCGGCCTGCGGGACGGTTTGCAGCTCGACGCGGGCCATGACACCGTTTTCCAGCTGCGGCAGTGCGTTATCGATTTCGGCGTAGCGGATGAGCGCCTGGCCGATGGCGAAGGTTTGCGCCGTCGTGTTCAGCTGGGTGATGGGACCGCGCAGCTTGTAGGTGCCCAGCGTATCGGCGCGCTCCAGGCGCGTAGCGGCATAGCGGCCGGTGCTCGGGTCGAAGAAGGCATGGACCTCGACGAGATCCGACACGCTTACTTCGGCCAGGCCGGCGTAGCCTTCGATCACGGTGTTCACATCCACATCGACGGCCTGCCCGAGCACTTGCAGCGTGCGGGCCGCGGCATCGACCGATTCCACCGGCCCACTGATCTGGCTGCCGAACTGCACGCGGCTGGCCGCGGCGCGGGCCACGCCGGTGCTGTCCTGCGTGATGTCGCCGGCATCGATCTCGACCGTCATGCCCAGCTTGAGCTCGCTGGCGGATCGTGGCTGGCCGGCGTCATCGACGATGGCGGCGCCCGATTCGTCGTAATGGACACCGTTGACGACGATGGAGCCGAAGCCCGTGATGCGGCCGCTCGAATACGAGGACACGGGCGCACCCGTGCCGCCGGTGTCCACGCCGCCTCCACCGCAGGCGGCAACGAGCATCGCGGCGAGCACGGAGCCGGCCAGCAGCAGCGGCCAGTACAGGATGGGGCGTCGGATGCGCATCATTTCGTGCTCCTGCGTCCGCGCCGCGCCGGCGCGCGAGGGCGGTCGGCAACGGATACGTTGGATTCGGCCGGGGCGGTGGTCTGCTGCGCACTGGCGCCCGGCATGCCTTCGGCATAGCCATACATGCCGACGCGCAAGCGCTGGTCCTGAGGCCGTGCGGCAGCCTCGTCTTCCTCGATGTACTGGCGCACCACCGGTACCAGCGTGCGCACCAGCGCCTGCCACTGCTCGCTCACGATGGGGCGCAGGCGCTCCAGCGATTCGCTGGACAGGCCATCGGCGAACAGGGCCTGTTCGAGGTGGCGCGGGGTGTGGCCTTGCACGTTGGCTACGGCTGCGCTCAGGTGGTCGCCCACGTTGGCGCCGAGAAAGCCGAACATGCGCTCGTCGTCATCGCTGGGCACGAAAGTCTGGCGCAGCAGCATCACGCGGTCAGCCTCCTCATCCACCTTCGTCAAACCGAGGCGGCACAGCTCCTCCAGCAGGCTGCGGGGATGCACATCCTTGGTCACGGACTGCGCGAGGCTCTCGAAACTTGGCGCAGCCCCTTGCCGCGGCAAGGTCTGGAGCGGCGAGCCCTCGTGCCGCAGCGCGGGATCGCTGATCCAGCGGGCGAAGATCTCGGTGGCCGGCGAACGCCGTGGCGGTTCTGGGGACGTGGATTTGATCAACCGCGTAACTTCACGGCGGTTCAGTCCGGTGGCGGCGCTGACCCGGCTGACGGCGCGGTGTGCCGGCACATCGGGGTGCGCCTCGCGGGCGGCCTGCACGAAGGCGGTACGCACGAGTTCATCGAACTGCGCGTACTGCATGCCTCTCGAGATCGCCAACTGGGCCAGAGGGGCCAGTACGGGCCGGCATGCGCGCAGCAGCAGCGAATCGTCGGGCTTGTCGGCTCGACTCGCCGTGGCGCTGGTGTCCGGTGCGGAATCCACGTGCTGGCGTCCCTGGGGTATCTGTTTCGCGTGCGGAGTGTAAATGTGCTTTCTGCACATTTCAAATCGGCACCCCACTCGTGAAATATGCACGCCATCAGGTCAGTGCAGTCGCCGCTACACAAAGCGGTGCACTTCTTTCAGATGTCGAGGCGGAAGGTCATGAGCATGGCTTCGATGGCGGCGAACAGCAGCAGGCTCCAGCCGAAGACCGGCATGGCCAGAGCGAGCACGATGGCCAACATCCATAGCGTGGTCGGCACGTGGCGCACCTGCCGTGGATTGAAGGATGGCGCACCGAGCGTGCCCTTCGGTCGCCGCTGCCACCACATCACGATGCCGGACACGACCGAGAACATTCCAGCGAGCGCCGCGAGTGCCAGCAGTACCTGGTTCCAGATCCCGAACTCGCCGCGGTGAAAAGGGATTCCGATGGCCGTGGCCTTCGCCAGGGCCGGCAGGGCGGACCAACTGTTCGCGAACAGCGCCTCTCCGGAGTAGGCGTCGAGCACCAGCACGATGCGCTTCGTCGGCTGGCTCCGATCGAAGTTTTCGATGCGCCAGGTACCGTCCTGTGACTTCGGCGGCGTGAGCTGCAATGCAACGTCAGGCGCCAGGTGAGTTGCACGTTCCCAGACAGCATGCCAGGAAAGCGGCGCACCCGAGGCCGGTACGCGGGACTTCATCGAAGCGGCGGGCTTTGCCGCGTCTTGCCCCAACGCCTGCTGCGCCGCGCGGAAGTTGTCTCCGGCGTGGCGGCTCCACGTGAGACCGGTGACCAGGACCACTGCCAGCACCAGGCCCATGGTCATGGTGACGAGCGCGTGCAGGTCCCGCCATGTCTGGCGGCCTCGGCCCCACTGCGGCACCAGAGCGCGCCATCCCGGTCCCCCCTGTGCCTGCGAGCGTGGCCACCACATCGTGAGGCCGGTCGCGAGCATCACGAGCATCCAGCTGGCCGCAAGCTCCATCGGCCAGCGCAGCCCGTCGCCTTGCAAAGCACTCGAGTGCAGCTTTCTGGCCCAGGTCTTGAAACGCTGCATCTCGGGCAAGTGGCCCACCACCTGCGCGGTGTAGGGATCGACGTAGACGATGGTGCCGCGCGGCAGGCCGTGGTCATGCTCGCGCGCATGCGCGTGGCCCTCGTGCGGCTCGCGCAGGTAGACCTGCGTCGTTTCGCCGGGCTCGTGCGCCGGTACGACGAAGCGCAGGCCCGCGCCCGGCAGCGCGGCTTGTGCCGCCGCGACTTGCGCATCGAGGGGCTGCATGGTTGCGCGCACCGGCACTCGGTTCACATCGGCATGGCGCCACGCCTCGATCTGTGGCGAGCAGGCATACAGCAAACCCGTCAGTGCGGCGAACAGCACGATGGGCGCAGTCACGAGACCGGCCCAGAAGTGCACGCGCCAGAACAGCCGGTTCACCACGGCGCGTCGTGAGGATGCAAAGGCTTCGGTAGTCATCGCTGGCTCCTCAACGACTGAAGCGCACTTCCGCAAACAGCGTGCGCCCGGGGTAGGGGTGGAACTGGTAGGCGTGCGCATCGGTCGCGTTGTTCACGCCGAGCGCGAGTTCGATATCGCGTGTCACGCGGCACGCACTTCGCAGGTCCACCTGATTGACATGGGAAGTGCCGCCGAACACATCGGGACGGACGTCGAGGTTGTACGTGTCGTTCCACGAACGGCCCTCGTGCCGCAAGCCCATGCTGTGGGTCCAGCGGTCGTCCGACCGGTACGCCAGCAATAGATTGGCCCGGGTGCGCGGCACGCGCAGCCACCACTTGCCCACCGACTGCGGGTCCTTGGCATTGGCGACGACCTTCGAGTGCGTGTAGGCCGCATGGGCGTCCAGGCTGAGGCCCTGGAGTCCGAGGCGCTGCACCGCATAGCTCAGCTCGATGCCGGTGGTCTTGACCCGGTCGACGTTGGACACATACGTCTTGCTCGGCACGACGGTGAGGTCCGTCTGGCGCAGGATCGCGTTGCGCACGTCGTCGTGGAACACGGAGACGCGCAACCGTTGCGAGACCCAGTCCTTCTCGGCGCTGACTTCCACGGCGTCGGAGGTCTCCGGGCGCAGCTGCGGGTCGGAAAGCGTCTGCGAGGTGGCGGTGACGGTGCCGTTGTAGAGCTCCTCGACGTTGGGAAAGCGCACGCCGCGGCCCACGCTGAGCTTGAGCAGGAGATCGTCGGTCGCGTCCCAGGCGAGGGAGGCCTTCGGTGAATGGCCGCTCAAGCGCCGTCCGGGATAGGCCAGGGTCGTGCCTCCGCCCAACTGGCTGCCGTCGTAGGCACGGAACCGCTCTTCGCGCCAGCCCAGGGTGAGCTTCAGTTCGGGGGTCAGCGTCCAGGCGTCCTGGGCGTACAGCGCGGTCACCTCGGTCTTGCCGCGATAGAACTGGCTCGATTGCGCGTCTTCGTCGACGCGCCAGTCGCTCGTGTTCGCAACCGTGTTGTCCAACTCGTAGGCGTTGTGGTGCAAGCCCAGGGCCAACGCGTGGCGGCCACCCGTCCAGTCGCCATCGAATGGGGTCCAGGTCGCCTGGACCTCGGCGGTGTTCCACCCGGTACCGTTGCGGCGCGTGACCGTGCCCGCCCCACCGGCGGCGGCCACCGGATCGGGATGGTTGGCCTGTCGCGCGGTGTCGCGGGCGATGCGGTAGTCGGAGACGACGACCGAGCCGTTCCACCCGTTGTCGTGGCGGGTCTTCAGCGTGAGGCCGAGCTGCCGGTGCGACTCTTCGCGTGTGGAGGGCGCGAACGCGGTGGGCGGCAGCTCGAAAACGACCGTGCCGTCGGTGACCAGGTAGCGCGTGCTTTGCTGGCCTGCTCTCTCCACCGTGACCGGCGCGCCTTGCCAGACCGCTTGGCCTGCACTGTCGGTGAGAAAGGTGTCGTTGCGGGTGCGGCTGTCGTTGCGCCAGAACGACGCCATGGCAGTGGCTTCCAGTGCCTGTGGGAAGCGGTAGCCCGCGCGCAGGTTGAGCGTCTCCTGCACCGTGCGGTCGATCGCACCGCCGCTGGCGCCGAAGATCGCGCGCCGCATGCCCTTGGGATCGGTGTCGTAGACCACGCCACTCACGGGGATCGGTGCTCCCGAGCGCATCGTTCCAGGGCTTGGGAACGCGCCCGTCGCATCGGCGGACACGGCGTAGTACTGCATCGGGTGCGAGGTCGCGTTCTGTCGATTCACGTCTGCGGCGAACCACAGGCCGCTGTCGAGCCGATGGCCCAGGTGCAGCGAGAACTGGTCGCCCTCGTAGCGGTCGCCGTGGCCGTACTGATCGAAGCGTTGCGTGGTGTCGATGAGCCGGCCCGAGATCTCCAGCGACCTGGGCATGCGCTGGGTGATGGCGACCGTGGTACCGATCGAATTGCCGGGGTACAGGGCCGAGAACGGGCCGTACAGCACATCGACGCGCGCGATCGACTCCGGCGTGACCATGTTCCAGCGCGGCGCGTCGAAGCGGCCCAGGAAGTTGCTGATGAGGTAGCCGTCGAGGTAGACCAACGCACGGGAGGGCTGCGTCGTGCCGAAGCTGCGCCCGCCGATCAGCGCATTGCGATCGCCGATGTAGCGCTTGCGAATGGTCGTGTTCGACACGTAGCTGAGCGCGTCCTCGGGGTTGAACAGGTTCTGTTCGCGCAGTTCATCGGCGGTCTTGCTGGAAGTGCTGTGGGGCAGGTGGGCGGGCAGGGCGGCACGCTGCCCGTTGACCACGACCTGGTTCAACGTGGTATCGGTCGCCACGCCTTGGGCATGGGCTACGCAGGCGCCAAGGCACGCAAGCGCCAGCGCGGTGCGGCGCGGTGGGAAAGAAGACACAGGGGCTCCTGCGATGTGATCGATGGAATCGCCACACCCCGTGAGTCACCGGGTGCGGATGTCACCCGCTGGTGCTGAACCAGGGGTGCAGGACGGTCGATCAGGCAGCGACAGGAGGTGCGTGCAAGCGCTGCGTCAGCCAGGTGAGCGACGGGTCGCGGGATACCTCTAACGCCGACAGCGGCGCGAGAAAGCGCTGGAAAGGCGCGTGCAGCATGACCGCAGGCAAGCGATCGAATGCGGGAAGCGCAGTGCCCAGGGCGGGCGATAGAGGGCAATGCTCGCTGCGGGCATGCTGCGGGTCGGCGGGCAGGTGCTCACCCTGGGGCGCAGCGACGACGCGCACACCGTAGACCGAGCAGATTTCGCCAACCGACGTTCCGGCCGAGTGACTCGCCAGCGACGCGAGCCATGGAACCGCTGCCTTCAACAGCAGCACGGTCATGAACACCCACAGCCAAGCGGCCCGCAGCGTTGGACGGCTGCGCAGCGACTGCAGGGAACTCGTGGAGACGGCCATGGGGCCGCGATTGTAGTGACGCAAGAGCTGGCGCAGCCTGCCTTGCGTCTGACCACGAAGGGAGGGCCAGGCCGCAGGGGCGGGTGCATCGACGCATGCTGCGGCAAACGTCCGTTCGCGTCGGGCGCACATCGTCCGGTGTGAGCCCGCCCGTTTGCGTGAGCGCGGGTCGCGCGGCCCCCGCGGCCTGGCATGCATGCTGCGGCAATCGGCGTTCCCGTATCGGGAAGTGACTCAAGGCTTGAGCAATTGCAAATGGATATGCGCGGCAGCAACGGCGGCGGCGCCGGTGGCCACCGCGATCTGATTCAGCCCCTTGCTCACATCGCCCACGGCGTACAGGCCCGGCACGGTGGTCTCCTGGTGGGCGTCCGACACCAGGTAGCCATCGTCGTCCTGCGCAGCCCCGAGACTGACGGCGTGCCCGGAATGGACTTCGGTGCCGAGCGCGGCGTACAGCGCATCCACGGCCGTCTCCGTCTCGCCGTGGCTCACCATGACGCGACCATCCCAAAGCCGGATGCTGCGCACCGGCTCGTTCACGAGCGAGATGCCGGCGTCAGTCAAACGCCTTTGCTGAGCCTGGGTGAACCGCACTTCGTCATCGACGCGAAACACCGTCAGCCGGTGGGTGAAGTGGCGCACGTACAGGGCCTCCAACGCGTCGCTGCCGTGATCGGCCACGATGCCTACCGCTCGGCCGCGCGTCTCGTAGCCATCGCAGACCGGGCAGTAGCGCAAGGCGCCTTGCTGTAGCGCCTCGGCAAGGTGGGGCATGCGCGGAGGCATGTCGCGCACGCCGGTGGCGATCACCACGCGCTGCGCATGGCAGGCCCCGCTGCTCCAGCGGACAAAGAATCCTTCGCCGGCTTTCTCGATCGCCTGCACCTCGCTGGCGATCAACCCTGCGCCATGGCGGCCGGCCTGCTCGCGCATGCGGGCGAGCAGCTCGCTGCCGGGTACGCCTTCAGGAAACCCGGGGTAGTTGCGCGAGCAGGGAATGCGCGAGGCGCGGCTCGTGCCCGAATCGATCACGAGCACACGGCGGCAAAAGCGCGCGAGGTAGATCGCCGACGCCAGTCCGCCGGGCCCGCCTCCCACCACCAGCACCTCCGGGTCGGGCGTGGCGGCTTGCATCAGTGATGCGAGGGTGACTGGGGCCGGTCGGGTTCGGAGGGCCAGGAGACCTCGCGCAGCAGCTCGTCGGTGTGCTCGCCTTGCCGGATCGCAAGGTCGCCGAGCGAGACGATGCCGATGATGCGCTTGCTCTCATCGAGCACGGGCAGGCGGCGGATCTGCACGTCGCCCATCTGCTTCATCACCTCCTCGGTGCTCTGGTCCTCGGTACACCAGCGGGTCTGCTCGGTCATCACCTCGTGCACCCGATGCTCGGAGGGCTGCATGCCGACCGCCGTGGCGCGCACGGTGATGTCCCGGTCGGTGATCATGCCGACCAGCGCGTCGCCGTCGCACACCGGCAGCGCACCGACATTGAGCTCGTCCATGAGCTGCGCGGCCCGCTGCAGCGTCTCGTCGGGACGGACGACCTGCACGCCGCGGGTCATCACTTCGCTGATCCTCGCCATCACGCAACCTCCTTGGGATACGACCCAAGGCAAGGGAGCAACATGCGTTCCCGGCGGGAGACCGCGCGGTTGGCCGAGCGCGGCTGGCGAAGCTACACGCTCAGGCAGTTCCTACAGGGCCAAACAGGACCCATGTGACCCTCAGGCATGCGGCCTCAGGTGGCCGTTGCCTCGCTGCGCCTTGCGTTCATTGCCCGGCGCAAGGCAGCGGCCAGCTGTTCGGGCGGGCAGGGCTTGGCGATGACTGCGAAGCCGGCGGCCACGGCGGCATCCAGCCGGGAGGTGTAGCCGGTCATCAGCAGCACCGGCAGTCGCGGGTGCGTGCGCCGCAGCGTGAGGGCGAGCTCGAGGCCATCGATGCCGCCCGCCATGACGATGTCGCTGAGCACCGCGTCGAAGCGGGTGGGGTGCGATTCGAGCAGTTGCAGCGCCTGCGCGGCGGAACCGGCGCGCGTTACCGCGTGGCCGATGGACTGGAGCAGCGCGGCCGTGGCTTGCGCCACGTCGTCGTTGTCCTCGACCAGCAGCACGGCGCCGCTGGCCTCGGGGATGTTGCTGCGGGTTTCGGGCGGCGCGGCACATGCGTCGGTGGCGCGCATCAGCATGGTCACGGTGGTTCCGTGTCCGAGCCGGCTGCTCACGGTGGCGGTTCCGCCGGCCTGCGTGCACAAGCCGTACACCTGGCTCAGGCCGAGCCCCGTGCCCTTGCCGACCTCCTTGGTCGTGAAGAAGGGTTCGAAGACGCGGTCCAGCACGTCGGGGGCGATGCCGATGCCGGTATCCGAGACGGCGATCTGCACGCAAGGGCCTGCGGTGCTTCGCTCGCGCTCGGGGGCGTTCGACACCGCAATGCGCAGCACGCCGCCCTGCGGCATGGCGTCGCGCGCGTTGATGGCGAGGTTGATGAGCGCAAGTTCCAGTTCGGCCGCATCGACTTCGATCGCCCGCACGTTCGGTGCGATGTCGCTGAGCAGCTCGATGTCGCGTGTGAGCGTGTGGCGCACGAGTTCCAGGACCTGAGGCAACCAGCGCCGAAGGTCGATCACCTCGGCACGCCAGGCCTGGCGCCGCGAGAAGGCGAGCAGCTGGCGGGTGAGTCGCGAACCGGCGTCCACCGCGCGCTTGATCGAGGCGATGGGCGCGGCCGTGTCCGAACCCGGCGGCATGCGCTGCAGGAGGTGGGCGTTGTTGTTCACCACCATGAGCAGGTTGTTCACGTCGTGTGCCACGCCGCCGGTGAGATGGCCCAGGGCTTCGAGCTTCTGCGACTGGCGCAGCGCAGCCTCCGCCTTGAGCCGCTTGTCGGCTTCCGCGTGCAGCTTGCGCAGCGCGGCGTATTCGCGCCGCGTTCTCATCCATGCGATTCGGGCGATGGCGATCAGCGCCAGCACCAGCGGAAAGGTGAACACTGCCAGCAGCACGAGCGTGTTGCGCCACTGCGCGAGGACGGCCCCGTGGGCCATGCTGGCCGCTGCATACAGCGGCGTGTCGCCGATGCGGTGGAAAGCCACCAGCCGGCGGGTATCGTCTGCCGGCGATACGAGATCGAGCATGCCCTGGCGCTCGCCCGTGGCCACCCGCTTCATCAGCGGATCCGTGGCGGGCGCATAGGGGATCGGAGCGGCCGAGAGCGGCACCCGGGCGACGATGGCGCCGTCGGCCAGGAAGAGCGTCGTCGACATGCCGGGCCGCGTGCGCGCCAGCTCGGTGTAGAAGTCGAGGAAGTACGACGGCCGAAGGGCGGCGGCCACTACGCCGACAAAGCGGCCTCGCGCATCGAGCCGGCGATGACTCACCATGAGCCGTTGTCCCTGGCGGAGGTCGGCATCGGGCTGCACGCTGAATCGGTACCCGGCGCCTTGTGCCGCGAGGCGGAAGAAGGGCTCGCGATCGGCGGAGAGACTTCCGGCGCCTGCGCGCTTGTCGGTGCTGACCAGCAGCCTGCCGTCGGCCCCCCACACGGTAAGCGAATCCAGTGCGGGGATGCGGTCCACGATGAGCCGCATGCGCTCGCGCAGGGCCTTCTCGCTGTTCAGGACGTCCTCATCGGACAGCCCCTGCAGATCTTCGGTGATCCGGTCGAAGGCGAGGGCGTGCGTTTGCAGCACCCGCAATGCGTGCTCGTGCGCGATACGCACCGTCTGCTCGATTTCATCCTCGGCCTGCGCATACGCGGTGCGATGGCTTTGCACGGCCGCCACGGCGAACATCAAAGCGGGAACGACGGCGGCAGCCCACATCGAGACGAGTAGCCACTGCTCGGTGGAAACGCGCGGCTGCGACTCACCGACGCCCGAGGCTGCAGACGCAGCCCGGCGCGCGAACAGGCGAAAAGGCCATGGGGCATGCCACCGAGCCAACAGTACCTCGGGAGATCACGTTTGCGACACAGGAATGCCGTGACCCGGTACCGAGTCTGCGGCGAAGTGCGTCGCATGATAGCCCCGCGCTGCCCCTTGAAGACCGCATGCGTTGCTCATCGAAACAACCGCGATGACAGCGAAAGGGCATTGGACGATCGCACATAATGTGCCGCTTCCGGCGCAGGCCCTCGCGGCCTATCGCCCGTGTCTTGAACCCGGTTGCGGCACCGAGGCGCCGTAACGATGATTTCCACACAATGGGCAGCCCAGCACTGCCCAGCGAGGCCCGGAGCATGCGGTCCCGAGCGTCTAGCGTGATGCAAGGCGGTGGGAGGGTTCCGTCTCCGGGCTACAGGAGGAAGAGCCATGCCCCATGCATTGGTCGTTGATGACGAAGCCGACTCCGCGGAAATGATGGCCGCGCTGATCGCGTCCGAAGGCTTTACCGTTGCCACCGCCGGTTCCTTGCGAGACGCGCGCCGGCAGCTCGCGCTGCAGGAGCCCGACATCGTGCTGCTGGACCTCATGCTGCCCGACGGAAACGGCATGCAGCTGTTCGAGGATGCCAAGCCACTGCAGAACACCGAGATCGTCCTGATCACGGGCCATGCCAGCCTCGAAACCTCCATACAGGCGCTGCGCCTGGGGGCGGCCGACTACCTCGTCAAGCCGCTCAACATGAAGCAGCTGCACGGCATCCTGTCGCGCGTGACGAAACCTTCCACGCTGCGTGCCGAGGCCGACACGCTGCAGTCGAGCCTGGAGACGGAAGGCCACTTCGGCCTGCTGTGGGGCAGGTCGGCCGGCATGCGGCGGGTGTACGAGCAGATTTTGCGCGTGGCGGGCACGGCCGTCACGGTGTTCGTGACCGGCGAGAGCGGCAGCGGCAAGGAAGTGGTGGCGCGCACGGTGCACGACCTGAGCCGTCGCCGCGCCAAGCCTTTTCTCGCGGTGAACTGCGGCGCCATCTCGCCGCACCTCATCGAAAGCGAGATCTTCGGCCACGAGAAAGGCAGCTTCACGGGTGCTGACCGACAGCACCAGGGCTTCTTCGAACGTGCGAGCGGAGGCACGCTGTTCCTCGACGAAATCACCGAGATGCCGCTGGACCTTCAGGTCAAGCTGCTGCGCGTGCTCGAGACCGGCACGTTCATGCGAGTGGGCTCCACCCAGGTGCTCGAAACCGACGTGCGCATGATCGCGGCCACGAACCGAAACCCGATGGAAGCCGTGCAGCAGGGCAAGCTGCGCGAGGACTTGCTGTACCGGCTCAACGTCTTCCCCATCCACCTGCCGCCGCTGCGCGAGCGGGCCGACGACATCCCGCTGATCGCGGAGCACTTCCTCGACGAGATCTCGCGCCGCGAGGGGCAGGTCAAGCATTTCGCGCCGCAGGCGCTGCAACGGCTGCAAGGTTATCGCTGGCCGGGCAACGTGCGCGAGCTGCGCAACATCGTGCATCGTGCCTACGTGATGGCACCCGACAACACCATCGTGGACGAGTGCCTGCCCACCACGGATGCACCACTGCCGGTGATGACCGGGGCGCCGGTTCTGCAAGTGCGGGTCGGCACTCCACTGGCCGAGATCGAGCGGCAGGTGACGCTCGCCACGCTGGAGTATTTCGGCCGGCACAAGGAGAAGACAGCCGCCACGCTGGGCGTGAGCCTCAAGACCTTGTACAACCGGCTGAAGGAGTACTCGACGGTGCCGGAACGGCCGTCATCGAGTGCGCATACGGAGCCGGGTGAGGTGGCCTAGCTGGGGGGCGCTGAGCTTGCCGAAGCGCCAGCATCATGCACAGCACGCGCGTGTTGACCTGATCACCCTCGCTTGGTGACCGTCACCTCGACCGTCATTCCCAGGTGGTCCGTGGGCGCGCCAACCCACGTGCCACTCACCGGCGACGCGAAGCTCGCGTGGCGGGCGTAGGCCACGCGGATGAGATCGGTGCCGCCGACAAAGTTGTTCGTGGGGTCGAAGGTGATCCAGCCCGCGCCGGGCAGGTAGACCTGCAGCCAAGCATGCGTGGCCCCTGAGGATGCGCGCCGGTCGGCGGCCAAAGGGCCGTCCGGCGTGTAGACGTAACCCGAGACGAAACGGGCGGCGTAGCCGAGGCGGCGCACCGCTTCGATCATCAGCGTGGCGAGGTCGCGGCAGCTGCCCGTGCCGAGCGCCAGCGTCTCGCCCGGTGACTGCACGCCTTCCTCCTCGCGCGGCACGTACCTCATCGTCTCCCGGATGTGGCGTGTCATTTCGACCAGCAACTGACGGCTGTCGGTAGGTCCGTCGGTGCGCAGGAAACGGCGCGCCCAGGCCATGAGCCGGTCATCGGCGTCGTAGTACGGAGTGATGAGGTGCTGCAGCGCCAGGCGGTCCTCCGCGGCGTACTCGAAGGGGTAGGTTCGCGCGCCGGGAGTGAGCGGCAGGTCCAGTCCGCGCTCGCCGGTGTGCTCCACGGTGAACAGGCAGGTGAAGCGCAGATGGTCGGCCGGTGTCCTGGGCTGCACCAGCGCGATGGAGTTCGAGTAGGCGTCCTGGATGAGCCGGATCTCGGCGGTGTAGGGCTCGACCCGCAGGTCGGTGGCCAGCACGCGCAGATCGTGGCTCTCGCGCGGACGGAACATGAGGCGGTGCTCGCCCAGCACCACGGGCCGGCTGTAGCGGTATTCGGTGGTGTGGACGATGTCGAAGATGATCGGCACGCGGCTTCCCCTCGCTACTCGATTACGCAATTACGCGCCGATCATGCCGCGGAGCGCTCAAGGCTTCGCGCCACGCTTGCCGCCTTTTTTCACGTCGCCCGGGGCCTCGCCCTTGAGTGCGACTTGCCGGCCTGCTCGGCCTGTTCCATCTCTGCTGCCTGCGCAGGGTCTTCAGGCTTCGCGCGGCGAGCACCTTGCTCGGCCTGGCCGGACTTCACGAAGTCGGCCTGCGCCTGGTCGAAGCGGCGACCCGCGACATAGTCGCCTTCGCCCTGGACCTCGCCGCTCTTGGCCTGGTCGGCCGGGGTTCCCTTGTCCGCCGGGGTTCCTGTAGCCATCAGGGTTCTCCTTTCAATGACACGAACGGATATCGCAGCCGCGACCACCGCATTCCCGCCACATTGCCGCCGGGTTGGGCGCAGGGACGCCAGGGAGATCGTCCTCGGGCGAGACTGCGCGGCACGGGCATGCACGCGGCGGGGCTGGATGAGCAGCGGCGCGGCAACGCGCATGCCTGAGGGTCGGCGGCCGGCCCGGTGTGACGGCCGCGGGAGACAGCTCGCATGGCCACGCGTACGGAAACCGATTCCATGGGCGGTATCGAAGTCGATGCCGAGCGGCTTTGGGGCGCGCAGACGCAGCGCTCGCTGCGGTACTTCCGCATCTCCACGGAGCGCATGCCGCCGGAGCTGATTGCCGCACTGGCTTCCGTGAAGCGGGCCTGTGCGGTGGTAAACCTGGAACTGGGGCTGCTGGACGAGAAGGTCGCGCGCGCCATCGAGGCGGCCGCGGGCGAAGTGCTCGAAGGGCTGCATGACGACGAGTTCCCGCTGGTGGTGTGGCAGACGGGGTCCGGCACGCAGACCAACATGAACATGAACGAGGTGCTGGCGAACCGCGCCTCCGAGTTCCTGGGCGGCGAACGCGGCGGGCGCCGGCTCGTGCACCCGAACGACCATGTGAACAAGGGCCAGTCGTCCAACGACGTGTTTCCGACTGCCATGCACGTGGCGGCCGCGGTGGCTGCGCAAGAGCGGTTGGTGCCCGCACTGGGCCGGCTGCATGCGCAACTCGACGACAAGGCGCGGCAGTACCGCGACCTCGTGAAGATCGGCCGCACGCACCTGCAGGATGCGACGCCACTTACGCTGGGCCAGGAGTTCTCGGGCTACGAAGCGCAACTTGGGTTCGCAATGGAGGCCGTGCAGGCGGCGTTGCCTGGGGTGTGCGAGCTCGCCCTGGGCGGCACGGCCGTAGGCACGGGGTTGAACGCCCATCCGGAGTTCGGCGCACGCGTCGCCGCCCGCCTGGCGCAGGAGTTCGGCGTTCCCTTGCGCTCCGCGCCCAACAAGTTCGCCGCATTGGCGGGACACGAACCGCTGGTCATGCTGCATGGCGCCCTTTGCACGGCGGCCACGGCGCTGTTCAAGATTGCCAACGACCTGCGGCTGGCTGCGTCCGGGCCGCGCAGTGGGCTGGGGGAACTGTCGCTGCCGGAAAACGAGCCGGGCAGTTCCATCATGCCGGGCAAGGTGAACCCGACGCAGTGCGAGGCGCTCACGATGGCGTGCTGCCAAGTACTGGGTAATCACACGGCGCTCACCATGGGCGCGGCGCACGGGCACTTCGAGCTCAACACGTACAAGCCGCTGGTGGCGCATAACGTGCTGCAAAGCATTCGCCTGCTGGCCGACGCGAGCGACAGCTTCGAGGCGCATGCCGTGCGCGGGCTGGAAGCGAACGTGCATCGCATGGCAGAGCTGGTGTCGCGTTCGCTGATGCTGGTCACGGCGCTTGCGCCGCACATCGGCTACGACCGGTCGGCCAAGGTCGCGCAGAAGGCGCACGCCGAAGGGGTGTCGCTGCGCGAGGCTGCCCTCGCCATGGGGATCGAGGCGCGTGACTTCGACCGCTGGGTGCGGCCCGAAGACATGGTCTAGTGCGGTTTTCGACACTACGACACTCCACATGGCAGGCATGTGACTTGCCCGAAACGGAACGGCCTGCCATCGGCGGTGGCATGGCGTTTCCTGTTTTCCATCGATCCGAAGAGGTGATCACATGATCCGATTCCTATCGTCCCTGCTGCTGGCCGGCATTGCCGCGGGCACGCTCACGTCGCTGGCACGGCAGCGAGGCATGTGGCGCACGGGCACGAGGGCCGAGGGTTTGTCGACACGCGAGCAGACGTGGGAAGGCGAAGGCGGCGCATTGCCCGAAACCGGCGCGCAACTCGGCCCCGACCCCGCGCTGTCGGCGGAAGGCGTCAGGACCGCGGGCTACGGGAGCACCGAAGGCTTTAGTGGCGCGAGCAGCGGGATGGCTGGCGGGACGGCGGGACTGGCCGAAGAAACGGGCATCGAGGACCAGAACAGGACCACGCGCGATCCGCTGCGCTGAGAAGAGGCCAAGGCTCACGCCTGCTTGGCGAAGTACAGGTCGCTCTGGCAGTTGCCGGCGGCGTGATGCGCGTAGTCGGTGAGCGGCAGCCCACACTGCTCGAAGACATCCAGGAAGTAGCGTCGCTCGTACCTCACGATGTGCAGTGGGCCGTGGCAGGAGAACGAGGTGTAGTTTTCCGGGTTGATCGTGATCGGCGGAACGTCATCCTCCACGTTCGCGGTCATGAACAAGCGACCGCCGGGTCGCAGCATGCGTGCAATCTCACGGGCGTAGACCGGCAGGTGCGCCGGCTCCATGTTCGTCACCACGCCCCACATGTAAACCACATCCGCCGCCTCGTTGGGCACGGGCAGGCGAAAGTCCGGCGGCAATGCGCGTCCCTCGGGGTTGTAGCGCGCGTTGACGAGATCGACGTGCTCGAAAGCATAGGAGGGATGGCGGCTTTCGATGTGCTGCTTGCACCATTCGATCGATGGCCGCGAGACATCGAGGCCGAGGTAGCGCAGTCGGTCGAGCCGCAGCACCAGCCCGATGGGCAACCGTCCCTGCCCGCAACCGATGTCGACGAGGAAGCTCGACGGCCCGCAGCCCAGCTTCGAGATCACGCGGTCCGCTTCGCGGATCGCCGAGGCAAGGTAGAACTCGTCGTCTTGCTGGTCGGACCCGTTGAAGCGCAACTCCGGCGCCGGCAGGATGCTTCCATGCCACTCACGGTAGTCGCGATGGGGGAAGAGCAATTTCTTCCCGCGGCCGGCCATGGAGCGGATGAACCCCACGGCAACGCGACCCATCGAGCGTGCGGTCGCGCCTGATGCTGCACCTGGCTTCATCTGCAACCCGCAATGGACACAGGAATGCCGCTACACCTTCCGCGAGGTCGTGCTCGAATGCACGTGCGTCGTGTCCTGGGACTTGTTCACGTTCGACTCGTGCGCCGCTTCGCGCGCGTCGCGTGGCGCCTCGCCAGAGAAGCCCGTCTGCAACATGCCAGCCTGTTCTGCATCGCCAGCGCGCGGGTTCCCTCCAGGCTCTGGCTGCACGTAGGGAAGATCGCTGCCTCCGGAGTGTTCGGCAGGTCCGGGCTCGAGGGTATCGAGGTCATCGTTGCGGCGCGGTCGTCCCGCCTTCGGCACGAAATCACCGTAGGTGCTGCCGGAAGAACTGCGCGTGCCTCCAGCCCGGCCGCGCGGCCCCGTCTTGTCTTCCGCTCCGCCCGGGCGCTGGGGCTCGCCGGGCCGGGCTTTCCTGGGATCGGTCGTCATGGCATCGGATCGGCAAGTTGCGTTCCCGCCGCAACCATTGATTCAGCCGTCGGTGAACCGCTCGCGCAGCGCGACTTCGTGCTGCTGCCGGCCCGCGTCGGTGAGGCGCAGGCGCTCTCCGTCGCGGGCGAGCAGGCCCTTGTCGACGTAATGCGCCAGCATGTCGGCGGGGATGAGTTGCATGCGCCCCTGTTCGAGGAAGTCCACCGCTTCGCTGAAGGCGATGCGATCGGCGGCGCTGTCAAAAATGTCGTCTTGCATGGCGTGAGGCTCCGTCGTGAGACGTCGTGCCGAGGCACGTAAACGGCAATCCGCATGCCCATCAGTGGGGTGCTGCGGCGTCGGCTCCCGCGCGCAGCAAGGCCACGAGGCGCTCGACCGGGACGGGCTTGACGAGATGGTGGTCGAAGCCGGCCCGTCGTGCCCGCTCCCGGTCCTGCTCCTGGCCCCAGCCAGTGATCGCGACAAGCACGGCGTCGCACGTGGCGCTGTGGTAGCGCAGCCGACGAGCGGCTTCATAGCCGTCGAAACCCGGCATCGCGATGTCCAGGAAGACGAACTCGGGGCGCAGGCGGATGGCGGCATCCACCGCGGCCGGGCCGTCATGCACCACGCTCACTTCCTGCCCCAGCGACTCGAGCACGCTCTGCAGGCTCTGGGCGCAATCGACATCGTCGTCCGCCACCAGGACCTGGTGCCGTGCCAGGGGATCGGCGAGCGCCGGTGCATGGGTCGGGAGCGGCGGGGGAACGTCGCCGCGCCGCAGCCTAACGATGAACTCCGAGCCCTGACCCAGCCCGGCGCTGTGGACCTCGATGCGGCCGCCGTGCAGTTCGATCAGCTGCCGCGACAGCGTGAGGCCCACGCCCAGGCCCGAGCGGGACACACCCCGCTCGGCCGGTTGGTCCACCTGCACGAACATGTCGAAGATGCTGTCCTGCTTGTCGGGCGCGATGCCGACGCCGGTGTCTGCGAAGCTCAGCACGATCTCGTCGGGCGCTTCTTCCATGCGCACGGTGATGCGACCGCCTTCGTCGGTGTACTTGGTGGCGTTGTTGAGCAGGTTCGCGAAGACCTGTGCCAGGCGCGCGGCGTCGGCATGCACCCATACCGGCCCGGGAGGCAGATCGAGCGTGAGGCGATGGCCACGCGCCTCGATGCCGGGCGAGGCGATCTCCACCGCCGAATTCAACACCTGCAGCAGGTCCACGCGGTTCATGTCCAGGGAGACCTTGCCCGTGGTGATGCGCGAAACGTCGAGCAGGTCGTCGATGAGCCGAACCAGCTGGTGCACTTGGCGTTCCATGATCTCCAGCGCCCGGCCGCGTATTCCATCGTCCGCCCCAGCGCGGCGCAGCAGCTCCACAGTGTTGGTGATGGGCGCGAGCGGGTTGCGCAGCTCGTGCGCGAGAGTGGCGAGGAACCGGTCCTTGGTGCGCGCGGCCTTGCGCAGCGCCTCTTCGGCCCGGCGGCGCTCCACCATCTCCACCGACAGGTGGCGGTTTAGCTGCTCCAGCGCCTCCGTGCGGTTTCCGACTTCCTCCAGCATGTTGTTGAAGGCATCGACCAGCACGCCGACCTCGTCGTCCGAGGTCTTGGTCGCGCGCAGCGAGTAATCGCGGCGTTCCAGCACATTGCGCGCGACCTGGGTCACCTGCAGGATGGGCCCTGTCACGGCGGCCTGCAGGCGGGACGACAGCAGCGCTGCCACGAGAAGACTGGGCAGCATGGCGGCGGCCAGGATGAGGAGATAGTCGACGAGCCGCCCGACGAGGTCGAAGCGCGAACGCAGCACCACCGTGCCCATGCGCTGACGGCCATCCATGATGGGTTCGACGAGCTCGATGAGGTTGTGGCCCACCTGCACGTCCGGGTGGCGTGCGGGCAGGGCGGGCGGGGCCGCCTCCGGGGTGCCGGGCGGCGGGTAGCTGGCGAACAGCTGACCGTTGGCGCGGTACACGGCGGCCATCACCACCTGCGGATGCAGTTCCAGCAGCGCCAGATCCTCGGTCACCGCCGCGGGATCGTTGAAGGTGAGCGGCGCCACGCTGCCCGAAGCCAGCATGCGCGCCTGCGTGCGCAATTCGGCGATATGCGAAGTGCGATAGCTGCGCAGCTCGTAAGCCAGCAGCGCGGCGGCGCTCAACAGCAGCGCCACGCAGGCCGACAGCCATACGACCGTCGTGACCTTGCGACTCAGGCGCGCATGCGCCCCGCGGTTCATGGCGACGCTTCCCCTGCCGCGGCCATGCGGGGAGTGAAACACCTACACACATGGACTCCCGTGTACCCCGGCGGCCGATGGTGTCACAGGCCCTGCAGAAATGGCAGACGCTGTGAACCCGTAATCTGCGCGGCTCGCGCGGCACGGCGATTGCCGCATGTCACCCGATGGCGCAACCAAGACAGTCGAAGCGCTCCCGCTGGCGCAAGGCAGCCTGGCCGCTGGGCCTTTTGTCAGCCGTGCTGATTGGCGTGGGGCTGGCCGAATGGGCGGGCTGGCCTTTCCTGCGGGGGCCGCTCGAGCGTCAGCTGGAGCAGCGCCTGCAGCGTGACGTGAGCGTGGGCCAGGACTTCTCGCTGCACCTCCTGGGATCCATCCGGCTGGCCACGGACCGACTGCGCATCGGCCCTCCCCAAGGCGCGCAGGCCCACCCGGCGTTCGACGCGCCGCTGGTCGATGCGTCGGGCGTGCGGTTGGAACTGCCCTACGGGACCGTGCGCCGGCTGATGAGCGAGTCCACGCGGCACGAGCCGATGCACATTCGCGTGCTGCGCTTCGAGCGGGGCCAGGTCTCGCTCAAGCGCCTGGCCGATGGCCGCTCGAACTGGAGCTTCGGCACGCCGGCGCCGAAGGAGCAGGCGTCGCAATTCAGCCTGCCGCGCTTCGACGAGCTGGTGCTGGTCAGCGGCCGCATCGTGTGGGACGACGCGGTCACGCGCTCGGCCATGGATGCCGCTGTACGTACCGACGAGGGCGAGCAGGCCTCGGGCGAACGAGCGGCGTTGGTCATCGAAGGACGGGGGCGTTATGACGGACGCCCCTTCGAGCTGCGCGCCACCTCGTCGGGCGTGCTACCCCTGATGGCGCGCGACTCTTCGGCGCCCGTGCCCGTGAGCATCGACATCCGCGCGGCCGATTCGAGGTTCACCTTCGACGGCATCGGCACGGACCTGATCGGCCTGCGTTCGCTCGACGGGCAGGCGATGGTCCAGGGAGTGTCGCTGTCGCATGTGGGCGATGCGGTGGGCGCGACCCTGCCCACCACCTCGCCCTTCAAGCTGCGCGGGCGGCTGGGCAAGGCAGGCGAGGTGTGGACGCTGCGTGAAGCCTCGCTGGACGTGGGGGAGAGCCGTCTCGGCGGCAGCTTCCGGTTCGATCGGTCTTCGCGCGTGCCGTTGCTCGCGGGCGAGCTGACGGGCACGCGCCTCGTGCTGGCCGATCTGCTTCCTGCGTTCGGCGCCCCGCGCGATGCACCGGCGAATCCCAAGCCGCCGGGCGGGCGCGTACTGCCGCAGCGCGAGTTCGATGTGCCGTCGTTACGTGCGATGAATGCCGATGTGAAGGTGCGGCTGCAACGCGCCGATCTCGGGTCGCTCTTCGCGCAGCCGCTGGCTCCGCTGCAGGGCGAGTTGCGGCTGCAGGGCGGGGTGCTGACGCTGTCGAACCTGCTCGCCCGCTCCGCCGGGGGACAGGTGCAAGGCGGCGTCGGGCTCGACGGCACACACACGCCTGCGCGGTGGAACGCCGACCTGCGCTGGGCCGGCATCGAGCTGGACCAGTGGCTCGCGCCGCGCGACGCGAAGGCCGCCGGGCCAGGGGCGGCCAAGCCGGGCTATGTCGGTGGGCGGCTCGGCGGCCATGCCCAGCTGCAAAGCCTGGGCAATTCGACCGCGCGCATGATCGGCTCGCTGAACGGTTCGATCCAGGCGTGGGTGCGAAACGGCTCCATCTCCCACCTGGTGATCGAGGGCGCGGGCATCGACATCGCGGAGGCGCTGGGTATCCTCGTCACGCGTGACGAGCGCCTGCCCATGCAATGCGCGGTGCTCAAGCTGCGCGCCGGCGACGGCATCCTGGTGCCCGAAGTGGGGCTCATCGACACCGGCGATTCCTCGCTCTTCGTGACCGGCTCGGTGTCACTCGTGGACGAGCGCATGGACCTCACCCTGATCACCAAGCCCAAGGACGTGAGCCCGGTGACGCTGCGTACGCCGGTGAAGGTCCAGGGCACCTTCGCCGCGCCCAAGCTCGGCCTGGACGCGAAGCAGCTCGCGACGAAGGTGGGCCTGGCGGCGGTGTTGGCCGCCATCCATCCACTGGCTTCGGTGGTCGCGCTGTTCGACCCCGGGGAGAAGGAAACGAGCGGAGGCTGCGAGCGCACGTTGCAGCAGCTGCGCGATGCCGACGGCCCGCCCGGTGCGCGCCAGTCGCGGGCCCCACGCCATCCTTCGTGAGGCGGGGATGGGCCGTGATCACGTGCTGATCACACGTGCGGCGCGATCACACGTGCTTGCGCCGCCGCTCCACCGCCGGCACCTTGAGCATCTGGCGGTACTTCGTGACCGTGCGGCGTGCAACGGTCAGACCCTGGCGGGCAAGCTGGCGCGCGATCTCGGCGTCCGACAGGGGATCGAGCGGGTTCTCCGCGGCGATCATGTCCTGGATCACGCCGCGGATCGCGGTGGCCGAGCAGGCTCCGCCGCTGGCCGTGGGCATGGCACGCGAGAAGAAGTACTTCAGCTCGTACACGCCGGACGGCGTGGCCATGTACTTGTTGTTCGTCACGCGCGAGACCGTGGATTCGTGCAGCTTCACTTCGTCGGCGATCTCGCGCAGGCCCAGGGGCTTCATCGCCAGCGGCCCGTACTCGAGGAAGTGACGCTGCCTTCGCAGGATCGCCTCGGCTACGAGGAGGATGGTGGAGAAGCGCTGCTCCACGTTGCGCACCGTCCAGCGCGCTTCCTGCAAGTGGGCGGCCAGCTCCGCGTGCTTGGCATTGCGGTGCTGCTGGAAGAGCTCGGCGTACACGCGGTTGAGCCGGACCTTCGGGACCACCGCGGGGTTGAGCTGCGCCGTCCACTGGCCGCGGATCTTCTTGACGATCACGTCGGGCACGACGAAGTGCACGTGCGAGGACCCGAAGCGCCAGCCCGGGCGCGGGTCGAGGTGCCGGATGCGCTCGCACACGGCCTCGATGTGCGCGGCCTCCTCGCCCATCATTCGGGCCAGGCCGGGGATGTCGCGCTGCGCCAGCTTCTCCAGGTGCTCGGAAATGATGCGCCGGGCGAGCGTGCGATCGCTCATGTCGTCGATGCACTCGAGTTGCAGCAGCAGGCACTCCGACACGCTGCGCGCACCCACGCCGCAAGGGTCGAGGGACTGCACGAGCTTGAGCGCCGTGTTCATCTCGCACTCGTCGACGGGCGGGTCCATCTCGGCCAGCCCGGCCAGCTCTTCCAGCGACAGGCGCAGGTAGCCGTCGTCGTCGAGGGACTCGATCACGGCCCCCACCAGCGCTCGGTCGCGGTCGGTGAGTGGCATCACGTTGATCTGGCCGTGCAGGTATTGGCGCAGGTCCACATCGGCGGCCACCATTTCCATCACGCCGTCGGTGTCGCCCGTGCTGCTGGCCGAACTGCTGCTGCCGCCTCCGACAGACTGCCAGTTCTCGCGCTCCCACACGGCGTCGGCCTCCGCAGAGGCCGAGGGCACCTCCACCACGGTGGCCTGGGGGGAGGGCAGCTCGGGCGCGCCGTCGCGCTCGTCGGGCGTCGTCGGCGGCTCGGCCGCCTCGTCCATTTCTAGGAAGGGGTTCTTGCCCATCGCATCCTGCACTTCCTGCGCGAAGTCCAGGGAGGACAGCTGTAGCAGACGTACCGCGTGCTGAAGCCGCGGGGTCAACGTCTGGTGCTGGCGATGCTCGGTTCGGGTTTGAAGCGCCGGTGAAGTCATAGGTACAACTCTCGGACTACTTGGTAGTGCTGGTAGGGCGGTCAGGCCGGGAAGCAGCCGCCGCGCGCAGATTCGCTGCTGGCGAAAGCGACGGCTCGCTGGAGCGACTCTGGGCGGCTGAACGCAACCCCTGTGCCAGCTGGCGGTAAACACGGTGCCGGCAGGGGCGCGGCCATGCTTCGCCAGAGGGAAACCAGGCGCCACGCCGTTTTGTATGTGCCTGACGCTGGGCCGGCGTGGCCCCTGCGATTTGTGTGATTTGCCGCAACAACTTCGGCGTCGCGCCAGGACTGCGTGCAAATGCCGCTCCCACCTGCCAGCAGGGTCGAGCCTGCGGCAAGGGCCAGCGGTTCTGTAAAGAAATTACATCGCGACAACCGGCACTCTCAGTGGCCGGTGCACGGCCGAAGGGGCATGCCGATTGCCGACAGGCAGCACGCGATGCACCTCGCAACGCAATGAACAGGAGACGTCCATGGCCACACGCAACACATCGGGCCGCGCTAGCGGCAGCCGAGGCGCTTCAGGCGCGAAGACCCAGATCCTTGCCATGCTGAAGGCCGACCACAAGAAGGTGCGCAAGGCCTTCAAGGACTTCGAGAAGATGGACCCCGAGGAAGACGCCGAAGGCTGCAAGGACCTGGTGGACCAGACGCTGCAAGACATCCAGCTGCACGCGGACCTCGAAGAGCAGCTCTTCTACCCCGCGGCGCGCGGAGCCATCAAGGAGGAAGACCTCATCGACGAGGCGGAAGTCGAGCACATGACCTCGAAGGTGCTGATGGAGCAGCTCAAGTCCATGCAGCCTGAAGACGAGAAGTTTGCGGCGACCTTCAAGGTGCTGGGCGAGTACCTCAACCACCACATCGAGGAAGAGGAGGGGCGGATGTTCAAGAGTCTCACCTCCAGCACCGACTGGGATGCGTTGCTCGAAGAGATGCAATCGCAACGGGAGCAGCTCATGCAGAAGATGGGCATGGGCGAGGAGGTCCCGGAGGAAGAGGAAGCCGAGGAAGGCGGCGCACGCATGACCGGTGGGCAGGCCAGCGGCACGGGCCGTGGCGCGACGCGCGGCCAGGACGAAACGCGGCCTCAGGCGGCACGCGGGTCGAAGGGCTCCTCGTCCTCTGAGAAGGAGTGAGCTTCATGCACGCATTCGACCCAGGAGCCTGCCCGCATCTGGTCGTGTTCTCGCACCTGCGCTGGAACTTCGTGTACCAGCGGCCCCAGCACCTGCTGTCGCGCCTCGCGCGGCATTACCCGGTGCTGTTCGTCGAGGAACCCGTTCACGATGCGGGGCCGCCGCGCATCGACCGTGCTGAGGTGGGCGAGAACGTGGAGGTGCTGACGCCGCGCACGCCGGTCGATGCGGCAGGTTTCCACGACGACCAGCTTCCGTTGCTGCAGCCGCTCATCGCCAACCATCTGCGCGAGCGGGGAATCGACGACTACCTCGCATGGTTCTACACGCCCATGGCGCTGCCCCTGCTGGCCGAGTTGCGCCCACGCGCGGTGGTGTACGACTGCATGGACGAACTCGCCGCGTTCAAGGACGCACCACGACAGTTGCGGCAGCGCGAGCAGGCATTGATGCGAACGGCCCGGCTCGTGCTGACCGGCGGGCCCAGCCTCTACGAGGCGAAGAAAACCATGCACCCGAACGTGCTGTGCCTGCCCAGCGCGGTGGATGCGACGCACTACTCGCCGCGTAACGCCGCCTCGCGCATCGACCTCATGCTGCGGGCCGAGCAGATCCAGGGCCGCATCCCGGGCCCGCGGCTGGGCTTCTTCGGCGTGATCGACGAGCGGCTCGACATCGGCCTGCTCGAAGCCGTGGCTCGCGCGGAGCCCGACTGGCAGCTGGTGATGGTGGGGCCGGTGGCGAAGATCGACGCGGCGCGACTGCCTCGCCTGCCCAATATCCATTGGCTCGGCGCCCAGCCGTACCAGTTGTTGCCGCAACTGGTGGCCGACTGGGACGTGTGCCTGCTGCCGTTCGCGCTGAACGAGTCCACGCGCTTCATCAGTCCCACCAAGACGCTGGAGTACATGGCTGCGGAGAAGCCCGTCGTGAGTACGGCGGTGCACGATGTGGTGGCGATGTATGGCGACGTGGTTCGCATCGGCCGCGATGCCGAGACCTTCGTCGATGCCTGTCGGTGGGCGCTTTCGGAGACCGCGTACAAGCGCGCCGAACGCATCACCGAAATGCTGTCCACGGTGTCGCGCCATTCATGGGACAACGCGGCGCATCGGGTGCAGGAGGCCATCGCCGAGGTGCTGGAGCAAACCCTCAGGCCGGCAGCGCGAGCCGCCGTATTGCAGCCGCACGAAGAGGACACGCTTGGCGAGGTCCCGGAGCCGGCGGTCGTTGCTGGCAAGGTGGCCATCGCCAGGCCGCGGCTTCCCGCTGCGCGGCGCCGCGCTTGCGCGCAGGACGTGCAACAGGCCTCGTCGGCAGTGGCGCAGCGACCCGCGCGCGTGGCGGGCTGAGCCCGCGGGAGACCGGCAAGCCCCGCGGGCTTGCCGGTTGCTCCGTGGCGCCCATGCAGGCCATGCCCGCGGGAGGGTGCCGCTCCCCGGGTCGGCAATTTGTACAAATCGCCAGCAAACGCTGCGCGATGTTCCGGGCACGCCCAGGAGGCAGGCAATGCCGCACGCATTGATCGTCGACGATGAACCGGACGTAGTCGCGTGGATGTCGGAGGTGGTCCAGGCGGAGAGCTATACCGTCGCGACTGCCGACTCCCTGCGCAATGCAAGGTCGCAGCTCGTGCGGCAGATACCCGACGTGCTGTTGACGGACCTGCAGCTGCCCGACGGTCGCGGCACGGATCTCGTGCATGACCTGGAGTCGCCGGGGCAAACCGAGGTGGTGGTCATTACCGGCCATGCATCGCTCGATACCGCGATCGAGGCGGTGCGCATCGGCGCGACTGATTACCTCATCAAGCCGGTGGACGTGGAGCGCCTGCGCGGCATCCTGCGCCGCCAGCCCAAGACCACCGAACTCAAGAGCGAGATCGGCGAGCTGCGCGACGAGCTTCGGCGCGTGGGGCGCTTCGGCCACATGTTCGGGGACTCGCCCCCCATGCAGTCGCTGTACGACAAGCTAAGCCGCGTGGCGCCCACGGCCGCCACGGTGCTGCTCACGGGCGAGAGCGGCACCGGCAAGGAGCTCGCCGCGCGGACCATCCACGACCTCTCGCGACGCAAGAAGTTTCCGTTCCTCGCGATCAATTGCGGCGCGATCTCGCCCAACCTCATCGAGAGCGAACTCTTCGGCCACGCGAAGGGCAGCTTCACCGGCGCCGATCGCGAGCACCGCGGTTTCTTCGAGCAGGCCAGGGGCGGGACCGTCTTCCTCGACGAGGTGACGGAGATGCCGCTGGACCTGCAGGTGAAGCTGCTGCGCGTGCTGGAGACCGGCACGTTCACGCGCGTGGGCACCACCGAGCCCCTCACCGCCGACGTGCGCATCATCGCCGCGACCAACCGTTCGCCCGAGCGCGCGGTGGCCGAGGGCAAGTTCCGCGATGACCTCTACCACCGCCTGAACGTGTTCCCCATCCAGCTGCCGCCGCTGCGCGAGCGCGGTACGGACATCGAGATGCTGGCGCAGCAGTTCCTGCGCGAGCTCAACCGCTCCGAGGGCACCAACAAGGTCTTCTCGGCGCAGGCCCTGTCCAAGCTCTACGAGATGAACTGGCCCGGCAACGTGCGCGAGCTGAAGAATTACGTGCAGCGCGCCTACATCCTGGCCGACAACGTGGTCGAAGGCGGCGAGCCCGCTCAGGCCCCGCCCATCGGTGCGGAGGACCAGAGCGGCCTGATCGTCGTGCGGGTAGGCACGCCGCTGGAGGAAGTGGAGCGCCGCGTCACCATGGCCACCCTGGAGCAGTGTGGCGGCGTCAAGCGCACGGCGGCGCGCATCCTCGGCATCAGCCTGAAGACGCTCTACAACCGCCTGGAACACTACGCCGAGAAGGACCGCCAGCGCGAGGCCGAAACCACCGGCCCCATGCCGCTGGTCGAAGAGCACGAGATCGCCGGGAAGGATCGCGACGAGCGGCCCGACCGGCCGCGCCGGCACTGAGCGGCTTCGATTGCTTCACGGCGTGCCGGCGGGCCGGCCGTGGTCGCGGTCGCGCGGGAAACGCAGGATCTGTACGGGCGCACGGCACCAGCGCGGCGTGGCCGCGCTGACGGGATGGTCGAGCTGCCGTCTCGCGCGGGCATCGGCCAGGGAAGCGGGAGCGCTTCCCTGGTGTGGCGCGGCCGCTTCGCCCTTGCGGGCCGGTCCGGGCACAGGCCCGGGCTGTGCGGAGTCGAGCGTGGCGGCCAGCGCGGCACCGTACAGCAGGATCTGCGCCGAGTAGTAGACCCACAGCATGACGATCACGAAGGACCCCGCAGCCCCGTAGCTGGAGGCCACGCTGGCTCGCGCGAGGTACAGCCCGATGAGGTGCTTGCCGATGGCGAACAGCAGTGCGCTGCAGAGGGCGCCGCCCCACACGGCGCGTCGGCTGGGTGGCACGTCGGGCAGCCATCGCAGCAGCGCGGCAAAGGCCACTGCGATCACCAGGGTGGACACGCCCACGTCCAGCAGCGCGATGAGCGGCGCCAGGCCGCTGTAGACATCGGAGAGGAACTCGCCCAGCGCGGCCATCGCGGCGGACAGCAGCAGCGAGGCGATGGCGAGGAAGCCGAAGCCCAGCACCAGGGCGAATGCGATCAGCCGGGCACGCACCAGCGCGCTGAGCGCCGAGGTGGTGGCCGCGGTGCCCGTGATGCCGTTGATGGCCTGTCGCAGGGAGGAGAACACGCCGCTCGCCCCCATGAGCAGCGCGACCAGGGCGAGGGCAGCCGCCAGCAGGCCATGAGGGTTGTGCCACGCCGACGCGATCATGGCTTCGATGCCGCGCGCGGCTACAGGCCCGACCATACCCGCGATCTCGCCCACGATGTGGCCCCTTGCGGCGTCGGGGCCGAACACGGCGCCCGCCACCGCGATGGCCACCACCAGCAGCGGCGCGAGCGCGAACATGGTGTGAAAGGCGATGGCCGCGCCCATCTGCGCACCGCCCGCGTCCATCCATCGCCGGCCCGCCTGCACGCCGACGCGCAAAGGGCGCCAGCGTGGCAAGTCCGCCTGCCTGCGCACCGTCATCGCCACCCGGTCGAATCGCATGGCCTTGGTCTTCCGTGACATCCGCTCCCGGCCGCAGCACTCGGTGTGCCTGCCGTGGGCTTGCGTTGCACGTTTGCACCGAGCAGCACTGAGCGCCGTGCCAAGAACTCACGGACTTCGTGGTTCGCTTGACACGACGAGGGAATTGGCGCATTGCGCACCGCGGAAACCGGTCGATAACATGACCGCACTGTTTCCAGGTGTATCAACTGAAGGGGCGGCGGGTGAAGCAATCAATTCGGGGAATGGCGGGTGCGCTGTCGTTTGCCGCGGCAGCCATGCCGACGGCGGCTATGGCACAGGGGGCGGCGGCGCCGGCGATCAGCGGGGCCGACACGGCCTGGATGCTGGTCAGCACGGTGCTCGTGTTGCTGATGACGATGCCGGGCATCATCCTCTTCTACAGCGGCATGATGCGCACCAAGAATGCGCTTTCCATCGTGGCGCATACGGTCACGGCCACGGCCGTGGTGACCATGTCGTGGGCGATCATCGGCTATTCGCTGGCGTTCAGCAGCGGCACCGAGTGGCTTGGCGGGCTGAATCGCGTGTTCGGCGAGGGCCTCATCGGCAAGCATGTGGGCGTGCATCCCTCGGCACCCACGATTCCCGAATCGGTCTTCTTCCTGTTCCAGCTGTCGTTCGCGATCATCACGTTCGCGCTGGTACTGGGCGCAACGGCCGAACGCATGCGGCTGGGGGTGACCATGCTGTTCGCCGCCCTGTGGTCCGTGCTCGTGTACGCGCCGGTGGCGCACTGGGTGTGGCATCCCAACGGGTGGCTCGCGAAGATGGGCCACATGGACTTTGCCGGCGGTACCGTGGTGCACATCGCCTCGGGCATCAGCGGTCTGGTCGCCGCATGGGTGCTGGGCCCGCGACGCGGCTTCGGCCGGGAGCCCATGATTCCGCACAACCTGCTCATCACCGTGCTCGGCGCGGGGCTGCTGTGGGCCGGCTGGTTCGGATTCAACGCCGGCTCGGCCTTCGAAGCCAGTACCCGTGCCGCGGGTGCTCTGCTGGCCACGCAGATGGCGGCATGTGCTGGCGCCATGCTCTGGGGCCTGTGCGAGTTCATGCGCCGTGGCCATTGGAGCGTGCTGGGCACCATGACCGGCGCCATCGCCGGCTTGATCGCGGTGACTCCCGCCTCGGGCTTCGTGGGAATCAACGGCGCACTCGCCATCGGGGCGAGCGCCGGGGTGATCTGCTTCTTCGCGGTGGTGCACTTCAAGGCGGCCACCGGCATCGATGACTCGCTCGATGTGTTCGCGCTTCACGGTGTGGGCGGCATCGTCGGGACGGTGCTGACGCCGGTGTTCGCCACCGCGAGCGTGGCTCCGGTGACGGCCAACTGGTGGAGCAACAGCGTGGGCGGGCTGGCCGTGCTTGCCTACGGCGGCGCCATGACCTGGCTGATCCTCAAGTTCATCGCCATGTTCATCAAGCTGCGCGTCGACGCCGAGCAGGAGAAGGTCGGCCTCGACATCGCGCAGCACGGAGAGATGCTGGCCCCCAACGTCTAACGGCGGGGTGACCCATGAGTACCGCTTCGGGATTCGCCATGGAAAGCGACAGTCAGATCATGAACTACGTGGTGCGCATGGTGGTTCCCATGCGCCGCGAGTTCGGCCGGCACCTGGACGTGGGCCATTTCCTGCACGACGGGGCTTACGCCCGGGAGGTGCTGAACGAGGCTCTGCGCAGCAAGGACACGCGCCTGCAGGAGTACGCGCGGGTCGTGGAAACGCGACTGCTGGGGCCCCGCGCCGCGAACGCCATGGGCTCGCCACCGAAGGCATCGCCGGAACCGGTCACCGAGAGCCCCAGGTCCTCGTCGTCCTCCGGTGGCCCCACGGCCGATGAGTTGCGCGCGCGGATCATGAAGAAGTACACGGACGGCCTGCGCTGACGCCCGTCCCCTGCGCAGTCGGCTGCTTCAGGCTCCCCGGGTGAGATCGGGAAGGCCTGTGCCAGCCGGCTCTTCGCTTTTCTGGGACGACGAGGAAAACAGGTCGCTGCCTTCGCTGCCGGCTGCCCAGCCGCTGTTGGCGGTGCGGCTCGTTGTGGGCATCCCGGCCATGCCGGGCGTGGTCCCCGAGCGGCCCATGTCGCGCAAGTCGCCTCGACGTGCGCGAGCCAGCGGCGTTTCGCGACGGCGGCTGGCATACAGCCCGGCGGCCAGCCCCGTGAGGACCAATGCGAGGGTGAGCGTCTTCAGTGCCATGGTGCTCTCCGCGGAGTGAACTCCTCTCACTGCAGCAATCGTCACGCCCGGGCCGGATCCCGATGCGCAAGCTTCCAGCTCACCCTTGCAGCACACGCAGCCCCGAGCCCCCGGATTCCACGCGACCGATCACCGCCGCTTCGGCGAAGCCGCCCTCGCGGAAGATGCTTAGCACCTGCTCAACCGTGCCTTCGTCGCAGGTCACCAGCAGCCCGCCCGATGTTTGCGGATCCGTCAGCAGATCCTTCGCCACGGGCGGCAATGAAGCGTCGAGCGAGACCTCCATGCCGTAGCCGGCCCAGTTGCGGCCCGACGCACCCGTCACGTGCCCGCCGGCGGCCATGGCGGCCACGCCTTCGAGCAAGGGGATGCGTGGCCATTCGAGGGTGACGGCCAGCCGCGCGCCCCGCGACAGCTCCAATGCATGGCCGGCGAGGCCGAAGCCGGTGACGTCTGTCATGGCATGTACGCCGGGCAGTTCGGCGAGCGCGGTGCCGGGTTTGTTCAATCGCGTGGCGGTGTCGATGAGGCGGGCGTAGCCGGCCGCATCGAGCTTGCCCTTCTTCAGCGCGGCAGAGAGCACGCCGACGCCAAGCGCCTTGCCCAGCACGAGCAGGTCGCCGGGCCGGGCGTCGGCGTTGCGCCGCACCTTGGACGGATGCACGAGGCCCATTGCCACAAGCCCGTAGATGGGCTCCACCGAGTCGATGGTGTGGCCGCCGGCGATCGGTATGCCCGCTTCACGGCAGACGGACTCGCCGCCGCGGATCACCTCGCCGATCACCTCGACCGGCAACTGGTTCACCGGCATGGCGACCAGCGCGAGCGCCATGATCGGCCGGGCGCCCATGGCATAGACATCGCTGATGGCGTTGGTGGCGGCGATGCGGCCGAAGTCGAACGGGTCGTCGACGATGGGCATGAAAAAGTCGGTGGTCGCGACCAGGGCCTGCTCGTCGTTGAGCCGGTACACCGCGGCGTCGTCGGCGGTCTCGATGCCCACCATCAATTCCGGCGGGATCAGCCCGCCGCCCGCGGCACGCAGGATCTGCGACAGCACGCCCGGCGCGATCTTGCAGCCGCAGCCCCCGCCGTGGGAGAACGCGGTGAGCCGCACGGGAGCGGAGGGCAGAAGGCAGCCTTGCGTCATGGTTGGCTCTCCATCGGGGTAGCGACGATTCTGTCAGCCACCGGGTTTTCAGCTCCCAGCAGGCCGCCGATGAACCGGCGCACCGCAGCCGCCTCCGCCTTCGGGTCGAAGCGCGGGGCAAGCGCGGCGCAATGTGCGGCCAGCCGCGCGGCGTAGTCCGCATCCTCGGCGTAGCGCTGCATCTGCGCGGCGAGCCCCGCGGCGTCGCCGGTTGCGAAGTAGCCTTCGTAATCGGGACCGAGCAGGCCCACGTTGCCGGGGATGCGGCTGGCGAGCACCGGCACTTCGGAGGTGATCGCCTCGATCACGACATTGGCTCCGCCTTCGAGCCGGCTCATGTGGACCAGCGCGCGGCTGCGCGCGATCCAGCGGCGCGTGGCCGGGGCGGGCAGGGCGCCGAGCCAGCGGTACCGCGGGCACTCGACCATGGTCGCTTCGGCTGCGCGTCCCAGCGCCGGGTCCAGCGCGCCGCCAATGTGCAGCACGCGCAGCGGGGAGCTCGCGGGCAACAGGCGGACGGCCTGCATCAGCGTCAGTGGGTCCTTTTCAGTGCGCAGATGGCCCACGGCGACCACGTCCACGCTGCGAGTGGCCTTGTCACGGCGGATGTATCTGGGAGCCGATTGCACGATGACATGCGCCTTGGCCCAAACCTCGGCGGGCAGCGCCCGCGGCGCCTCTTCCTGCAGCACGACCAGGGCCGTGGCGAGCCGCAGCGAGCGGGCGGCGTCGGCATCGCCGGCCGGCAGGTCGCGGTAGAGGTCGGTGCCCGTCAATACCACCACCAGCGGGCGATGCGGATACCGCGTCGCGTAGGCCGCCACGCTCGCCGCCGAACGCCTGGCGTGCAGCGCAATGAGGACATCCACGGGGTGGCCTTGCCATGCCGTTGTGATGTCGACTTGCGCCATCGTCGACAGGTGCCGCTGCCACCGGGAGGCCGTATGCCAGTTGCCGCTGTTCGCCTCGGCGAGCGCGGGCGACACGATGCATATGCGGGCGGGGGCCATGGCCGATCTTGGCACGCGTGAAGGACGCCACATGGACGATGCCCGATGTCTCTCAGGAGCCGATCTGGCCGCCGCGCTGGCGGCGAGCCGCGCCTTGACCCGCTCGCGGGTGGACGACCTCGTCGACGCCCAGTGGCGCGTGCCGCAGCAGCCTGGCGTCAACCCCATTGCCTGGGAGCTGGCGCACGTCGCCTGGTTCGCGGAGTTCTGGATCCTGCGCGGCCCACACCGCGTGGGCGATCGCGGCCTGGTGCATGCCGCGCGGCCGCCTCACATCGCCGGGCCGGACGAGCTGCTCGACTCGGCCCGTCTGCCGCACGACCGGCGCTGGGAGGTGGCGCTGCCTACGCGCCTGGAGGTACGGCTCATGCTCGACCTGCAATTGCAGGCGTGCATCGAGGCGATCCCCGACACTGATGACGATGGCGCGCTGTACTTCCACCGGCTCGCGCTCTTCCATGAAGACATGCACGCGGAGGCATTCGCCTGGTTGCGCGCCGTGCTGCGCTATGCGGCGCCTGCGGGGATGATGCTTCCCACGCTGCCCGATCGGCCGCCGATATGCGTGTGCGGCGCCGAGATGACCCTCGGGCGCGCCCCGCCGCTGCGCGGCTTTGCATTCGACAACGAACTCCCCGCCGTGCGCATGGAGGTGGATGACTTCGACATCGACGCCCAGCCCGTCAGCGCGGGCCGGTTCCTCGACTTCGTGGAGGCCGGCGGTTACGACGAGCCGGCGTACTGGGAGGGGGCAGCGGGCCGATGGCGAGCCGCGGGCGGGCCCGCCCATCCATCACGCTGGCGCCGGGGCACCGCGGGGTGGGAGCAGCGCTGGTTCGAGCGCTGGTTGCCGCTGGATGCGGCGCAGCCGGTGATTCACGTCAACTCGTACGAGGCCGAGGCCTGGTGCCGCTGGGCCGGCCGGCGCCTGCCCACCTCGGCCGAGTGGGAGCTGGCCGCCACCACCACATCCATGCACTGGGGCGGCACCGTGTGGGAATGGACTGCCGATGCCTTTCGTCCCCATGCCGGCTTCGTGCCCGGCCCCTACCGGGACTACTCGGCCCCATGGTTCGGCGATCATCGCGAGCTGCGCGGCGGCTCGCTCGCCACGCCCGCGCGCCTGCACGATGCGCGGTTTCGCAACTTCTTCCCGCCCGAGCGCACCGATGTGTTCGCCGGTTTCCGCTCCGCGGGGCCTCCACGTACAGCCACCCGTTCCCACTCATGATCCGACTGACCCGATCCGCCTGCCGCATCGCCGGCTTCCTGCTCGCCGCCTTGGCGGGCGCTGCCGCCGCCCAGGACGCCGTGCTGCGCGTGTCCGCCATCCCGGACGAGGCGCCGACCGAGCTGCAGCGCAAGTTCAAGCCCTTGGGCGAGTACCTCGCCAAGGAGACCGGCATGCAGGTGCAGTTCACGCCCGTGACCGACTACGCCGCGGTGGTGGAGGGGCTGGCCGCGCGCAAGATCGATCTCGCCTGGCTGGGCGGCTTCACCTTCGTGCAGGCCAAGCTGCGCACGCAAGGCGGCGCGGTGCCCATCGTGCAGCGCGCCGAGGACGAGAAGTTCACGAGCAGGTTCATCGTGCCGGCCACGAGCCCCGCGCAGTCGCTGGCCGACCTGAAGGGCAAGACCTTCGCCTTCGGCTCGGCATCGTCGACCTCGGGCCACCTGATGCCGCGCTACTTCCTGCTGCAGCAGGGCATCAACCCCGATGCCGACTTCAAGACCGTGGCCTACTCCGGCGCGCACGACGCTACGGTGGCCTTCGTCGCTGCCGGCCGCGCCGAGGCGGGTGTGCTCAACGCCTCGGTGATGGACAAGCTGGTCGAAAGCGGCAATGCCAACGCGGCCAAGGTCCGGGTGCTCGCCACCACGCCGCCCTACTACGACTACAACTGGACCGTGCGTCCGGGCCTGGATCCGGTGCTCACGAAGAAGCTGACCGAAGCCTTCCTCAAGCTCGATCCGGCCAGGCCCGAGCACAAGGAGATCATGGCGCTGCAGCGCGCCTCGCGCTTCGTACCGACCCGCGTCTCCAACTACGACGGCATCGAATCGGCTGCCCGCTCGGCGGGGCTGCTGAAGTAGTCGGCGGGCCGGGTTGGGCAACGTCATGAGCCTGTCGCTGGAGGCCGTGGGTCTCGTGCACCCGAACGGGCATCGCGCGCTGCGGGCGGTGCACCTCGAGGTGGCCGCGGGCGAGTGCGTGGCCGTCATCGGGCCTTCGGGCGCGGGCAAGACCACGCTGCTGCGGGTCGCCGGCGCCGCGCTGCGCGCCAGCGAGGGCAGGGTGATGACGCTCGGAGAGCTCCCCTGGCGGCTCTCCGCGCGCAGCCTCAGGCGGCTGCGTTCGCGTGTGGGGATGGTGTACCAGTCGCCCCCTCTGCCACCGCGCATGCGGGTGGTCACGGCGGTGCTCGCCGGCCGGCTGGGCCAGTGGTCGCTCGCGCGGGCCCTGGGTTCGCTCGTGTACCCCAGCGACATCGCGGGCGCGCGCGACGCGCTGGCCCGGCTCGACATGGCCGACCGGCTGTTCGATCGCTGTGACCGCCTCTCGGGCGGCCAGCTGCAACGCGTGGGCATCGCCCGCGTGCTCTACCAGCGCCCCGACCTGCTGCTGGCAGACGAGCCCGTCTCCGCGCTCGATCCCGCGCTGGCGGATGCAGCGGTGGGCGAGCTGGTGGCGCAGAGCCGAGGCACCGGCTGCACCCTCATGGCCTCGCTGCATGCGGTGGACCTCGCGCTCAGGTGGTTCCCTCGCATCGTGGGTATGCGCGACGGGGCGGTGCAGTTCGATGTGCCGGTCTCCGCCGTCACGACGCAGATGCTGCACGAGCTGTACGTCACCGAAGGCCGGGTGCTGCCCACGCAGGCCAACGACCCCGGCACGATCGGCGCGCTCGGCGGCGCCTGGCATGCGGGTGGACACGTGGTGCCGCTCGCGAAGCCGGGGTGCCGATGACGGAGGCCCAGGCAAGCGCCGGCGCGCTGCGCGACCCGCATGCCCGGCAGCGGGCGACCGCGCTGCTGCTGGCGCTGGTGGTGCTGTGGCCGGTGCTCGTGCTGTCTGAGTTCGCCCCGGCCCGGCTCGTCGAGGCCGGTCATCTGGAGGTGATGCGTAACTTCCTCGGGGCCTTCCTGCCGCCCGACACCTCGGCCGCCTTCCTCGGGCTGCTGCTGCGCGCCACGCTGGAAACGCTGGCCATGGCCACAGCCGGCGTGGCACTGGCCATGCTGCTGGCCGTGCCGCTCTCGCTCATGGCGACGCAGGCGCTGTCGGTCTCGCGCATCGGCCCGGGGCGCGGCCGGCACCTGGGCGCCGCAGGGCGTCATGCCGCGCGCGCGGTGCTGGCGGTGCTGCGCGCCGTGCCTGAAGTGGTGTGGGCGCTGGTCCTGGTGCGCGCGCTGGGGTTGGGCCCGGCCGCTGGCGTGCTGGCGCTGGCCATCACCTACAGCGGCATGCTCGGCAAGGTGTACGCCGAGATCCTCGAATCGGCCGATGCGCGGCCGGCGCGCGCGGTGCTGGAAGCCGGCGGCTCTCGCCTGTCGGCGCTGGCTTACGGCCTCCTGCCGGGCGCGGCGCCGGAGCTCGCCTCGTACTCGGTGTACCGCTGGGAGTGCGCCGTGCGAGCGTCGGTGATCATGGGCTTCGTGGGCGCCGGCGGGCTGGGCCAGCTGATGGATCAGTCGATGAAGATGCTCAACGGCGGCGAGGCGAGCACGATCTTGCTCACCTTCCTCGTGCTGGTGCTGCTGGCCGACGCGCTCAGCGCGGCGTTGCGCAGGTTGCTCGCATGAGCCGTTCCCGGACGGACACGCTCACCCCGCAGGAGCTTGCGCGCGCCGCACGGCCGTGCCTCGCATGCGCGACGGCGTTGCTGCTGATCGTCGCGGCGGTGGGGGCCAGCTTCGTCTGGCTGTCTATCGACTTCCGGGCCCTGTTCGCCTGGGAGTCGTTGCGCGCGATGGCGGGCTTCGTCGCGGAGCTCTATCCGCCCGACCTCACGCCGGGTTTCGTGGCGCGCGCGGCCTGGGGTGCCTTGCAGACGCTGGCCGTGTCCGCGCTCGGCACGCTGCTGGCGATGGCTGGCGGCGCCGTGCTCGCCTTGCCGGCGGCAGGGCGCCTGGGCGCATCGCCGCGCGCGCTGGCCCGCCTGCTGCTCAACGCATTGCGCAGCGTGCCGGAGCTGGCGTGGGCAGCGCTGATGGTCCTGGCCGCGGGCCTGGGCCCCTTCGCGGGTGCGCTGGCGCTGGCCCTGCACACCACCGGCGTGCTGGGGCGCCTGTACGCCGAGACGCTGGAGAACGCGCCGCGCGAGCCTGAGGCGGCACTGCTCGAAGCGGGTAGCGGGGTGGTGGCCGCGTTCGCCTACGGCACGCTGCCGCGCGTGGCGGCCCAAGCGCTGGCCTATGCGCTGTACCGCTGGGAGATGAACATCCGCATGGCTGCCGTGCTGGGCTTCGTCGGCGCGGGTGGGCTGGGGCAGATGCTGTACTACCACCTCTCGCTCTTCCAGCAGGCACAGGCCGCAACCGTGCTGATGGCGACAGTGCTGCTCGTCTTTGCGGTAGATGTGGCCAGCGGCATCTGGCGGCGCCGATTGGCTCCGGCACACGACTGAATTCAAGTCCTGCGGACTGGGCGCTGCGGGCACGCAGGTTGCTCACTGAGCTGGTCCGATCCGAGGAGTCCATCATGTGCATCGACGTCCGCGCCGACCGTGCGGCGGACCATCCGAGCCGGGAGCCTGCCGACCACGCCAACCTGGACCCGCGCCGCGAGGTGAGACACCCGAAGGTGCCTTCCACTTCCCCCCGCCGTCCCCGCAAGTCAGCGCAGGGGCGCCGACCTCGCTGAAGTTGGGCGCAGCAGCGCCCCTGAACCCAAGCGGGACGTGGGTGGTCTTTTCGATCCCGCATCACCGTTCGCGCTGAGGTTCTCGAGGCGCCGCGCTGACCGTGGAGCCGGGGCTTCGACAAGCTCAGCCCCGCGGGATCTCGCGTGCGTGCAGCTTCTCGCCAATCAGGAACGCCAGCTCGCTGGCGAGTTCCTGGCGGCGCGGCCCGCGCGCTTCGTGCCAGACCGCCAGCTCATAGGACGTCGACGCGCCGCCCAGCGAGATGAGCAGCGCCTGCGGTGCCGGATCGTCCAGCACCTGCGGATGGCCTCGGGCGACCTCAGCCAGCAGGTCGCGCACCAGGGCGGAGTCCACGCTGCTGGGCACCTGCACCGGAACGCGCAGGCGGATGGGTCGCTCGCTATAGACCTGGTTGACGACGTTGTCGAGGATGAAGCGCTGGTTCGGCACCAGGATCGCCATGCGGTCGTTGGTGATGACGGTCGTGCAGCGTGCGCCGATCTCCTGCACCACGCCTTCGATGCCGCCCACCTCAATGCGGTCGCCTACCTTGATGGGTCGCTCTAAAGTGATGATCAGCCCGCTGATGAAGTTGCTCACGATGTTCTGCAGGCCGAACCCCACGCCCACGCCCACCGCACCGGCCAGCACGCCCAGGGCCGATAGGTTCAGTCCCGCGTTCTGCAGGATGAGCACCACGCCCACCACCAGCACCACGTAGCGCAGCAGCGAGCCTATGGCCTGCCGCGTGCCGAGGTCGAGTTCGGTGTGGCTGAGCGCGCGGTCCACGAGCCATGAGCGCAGCCAGCCGGCGAACCACCACAGCACTACCAGCAGCGTGAGCACCGTGGCCAGCGACGACACCGTCACGGGCACGCCGCCCAGGGTGAACAGGTGCAGGTCGAGCGCACGCAGGCGCTGTGTCAGGAGTTGCCAGTCCATGGTCCTTTCGAGGGAATGAAGACGCCCGCGCCATGCAGGACGTGTGCCGCCTCGCGGACGGCGCTGGGTACGCGGTTTGCCTTTGTTGCATGTCGTTCCTGCCCGAGGCTGCCGTGCGCATCGCCTATGTCACCGAAACCTTTCCGCCGGAGCTCAACGGCGTCTCGCTGACGGTCGAGCGGGCAGTGGCGCATTTGCGGCAGCGTGGGCATCAGGTGGAGCTGATACGGCCCCGCCAGCCCGGCGAGTCGCAGCGCGAGGCGCGGTCCGAGCTGCTGACCGCAGGTTGCCCCATCCCGGTGTACCGCGACCTGCGCTTCGGCCTGGCAAGCGCGGGCAGGCTGCGCCGCCGCTTCGCGCAAACCCAGCCGCAGCTCGTGCACGTGGCCACCGAGGGACCGCTGGGGCTCGCCGCGGTTTCGGCCGCACGGCAACTTACGGTTCCGGTGAGCTCGGATTTCCGCACCAATTTCCACCAGTACAGCCGGTATTACGGGCTCGGGGTGTTCGAGCCGCTCGTGCTGGCGTACCTGCGCCGGTTCCACAACCGCACGCAGGCCACCTTCGTGCCGACACGCTCGCTGGCCGACTCGCTGCGCCAGGTGGGCTTCGAGCGCCTGCACGTTGTGGGCCGCGGAGTGGACACCGGACTCTTCTCGCCGCAAAGGCGCTCAGCCGTGCTACGCGAGCGGTGGGGTGCGGGCAACGGCCCGGTGCTCCTGTACGTGGGCCGGCTCGCGGCGGAGAAGAACGTGGCACTCGCGGTTGCGGCGTTCGAGGCCGTGCGTGCGCGCCGCACCGAGGCGCGATTGGTCATGGTGGGCGATGGACCACTGCGCCAGAAGCTGCAATCGAGTCACCCGGAGGTGATCTTCGCCGGCATCCAGCGTGGGGAGTCGCTCGCGGCTCATTACGCCAGCGCCGATGTGTTCGTGTTCCCGAGTCTCTCGGAGACCTTCGGCAACGTTACCTTGGAGGCCCTGGCTTCGGGTCTCCCGGTGGTGGCGTTCGATGCGGCGGCCGCATCGGAGCATGTGCATGACGGCGTGAGCGGGCTGCTCGCTCCCTTGGGCTCGCAGCGGGCCTTCATCGCTGCCGCATGCAGCCTGGCGTGGCAGCACGACTACCTCGGCGACCTGCGAGTCCATGCGCGGCGGGCAGCCGAGCAGGCCAGCTGGCCGGATGTGCTGAACCGCTTCGAGAGCCACCTCGCCCTGGCCGTGGCCGCCCATGCGTCGGCCGTAACCGCGGGGGCTGCCATTGCTGCTTGAGGAGCGCCGCCGGCTGTGGATAGAGCGCGAGCGCGCGGTCGCACTCTGGCTGCACCGCGCTACTGCCAGCCGCGCGATCACGCTGACCCTGATCGCCGTGAGCCGCCTGGGCAACGGCGCCGTCTGGTACACGCTGATCGCCACGCTGCCGTGGTGGGGCGGCGAGCCGGGCTGGACCTGCGCGATCTACATGGCGGCGCTGGGCCTGGTGAACCTCGTCTTCTACAAGGCTCTCAAGCAACGCGTCGCGCGGCCCCGGCCCTATGTGAGCTGCCCCGGCATCCGCGCCTGCTGCCGGGAACTGGACGAGTACAGCCTGCCCAGCGGGCACACGCTGCACGCGGTGTCGTTCAGTCTGGTGCTGGCGCACTACTACCCGGTGCTCGGGTGGCCGCTGTGGGGCCTGACCGCGCTGATCGCGCTGTCGCGCGTGGTGCTGGGCTTGCACTACCCGAGCGATGTGCTGGTGGGCGCGGCCATCGGGTGGGCGACGGCAACGTTCATGTTGGTCATTGTGTAGGCAGCTGTGCTCTGCCAGCCATCAGCGCCAGCCGTCACCAGATGGGCCCGGTGAAAAGGAGGACTGGGCACCACCGTCTTTCCGTTTCACCGGACCAGACCTTCCCGGGCCACGCCATCGAACGTCAACGGCCGGCGGTATTCCAGCGCACGACCAAGGATGCGCTGCCACGATCGGCGGATCGCTTCGTGCTCGATGTCGGGCGGGTGCAGCTCCAGGCGCAGCAGCGGTCCGCGCTGCAGCGAGGTGACGATCGCCGCCCATGCAAGCGATGCGCCACGCCGCCACGCGTTCGCGGTGCTGTAGACCACCGGCTGGCTGACCAGCGAGCGCCCATGCGGCAGCAGCACGAAGCGTCTGAGCGTGCACGTGTAGATCAGGGGCAGGCGCTGCAGCGCCGACCAGGTGCCGTCGCTCATCAGCCACGCCGGGGCCACGAAGCCGCGCGGCGAGATGCCGCAACTGGCCAGCCACTGCAGCCCCGCCGCGATGCGGTGCGTGGCCTCGCGCTGCGACAGTGCCGCGAACTCGCCTTCGCCGCGCGTGTACTGCCGCCGCCGAAGATGGTCGAGCCAGCCGTGCGGCCGACCGTCGTCAAGGTGGGTGTAGCCGTGCAGCGCGATCTCGTCCCCCGTGGCGCGCCGTTCCTGCAGCCAGCGCATGAAGCTCGTGTCGGCCGCACGTCCGTGGTAGCGCGGCACGGCCAGCAGCGTCACCGGCAGCGGCGCCACCTCGCGCACCGCCTTCAGCAAGCGCTCGCATGCCGGCAGGGTACGAGGCGCCACGTCGTGCACCACAACGGCTAGAGAGGGTGTCATGGCTGCCTGGGCGGCCGGAAGTTGACTGCTGATGGGCATGGCGAAGTGGCGACTGCGAACCTCTCGTCGGGATACCTACACTGCGCGCTCGCTGCGACACCAAGGGTCTGTTGTAAGAGCGAGCAGGTCACATGCTGAGCTCACTGTCGCAGACAGTGCGAACAACTCCTGGCGTCAACACAGCTCATGGAAAACGAAGCCATCGCGGTTCTCCACGGCCTCTCTTCGAAGCAGCGCGAGGCATTGAAGCGCAAGCTACTTCAAAAGGGGGGCGACTGGCGTTCGCTGCCGGTGCTCAGGCGCCCACATGATCTTGCCAGCTTGCCGGTTTCCTACGGCCAGTTGCGTCTTTGGATCCTTTACGAGCTCGATCCCGATCGCAGTGCATATAACGTGCCGCTGGCCATGCGCGTGAGGGGGGAACTCCATGCGGGGATTTTCGGGCGGGCGCTGAACCACGTCGTCGCCCGCCATGAAGTGCTGCGTACCCGATACGAGATGACGGGCGAAGAGCTGGTACAGGTCATCGACCCGCACGGCGAGATCCGGGTGGCACTGTCGGATCTGACCGGCATGAGCGAGCCCGAGCGCGAGCGGGAGGTCATGCGGCTGGCGCAGGAAGAGGCCCAGCGGCCATTCGATCTGGCGACCGGGCCGGTCGTGAGGGCCACGCTCTTGAAGCTCGCACCGCGGGAACACGTAATGCTGTTGACCCTGCATCACATTGCATGTGACGCCTGGTCCGTCAATGTGCTCCGGCAAGAGGTGGCGGCGCACTATGCGGCGCTGCTGCGCGACGAGTCGCCTTCGGTGCCGGAACTGTCCGTTCAGTACGCTGATTTCGCGCACTGGCAACGTCAGTGGTTCTCCGGGGACGCGCTCGAGGCGCAATTGAACTACTGGCGAGCTCAGCTGGATGGCGCACCCGACCTCTTGGCGCTACCGACCGACAGACCTCGACCGGCCATGCGCACGCAGCGCGGCGCGCTCTTCAAGCAAGCGATTCCGGTCGAGACGGTGGGGCGCCTGCAGGCGCTGAGCCGACGGACGGAATCGACCTTGTTCATGGTGTTGACGGCGGCGTTCAACGTTCTGCTGTGGCGCTACACCGGGCAGGCTGACATCTGTGTTGGAACAGTCCTGGCGAATCGCTCGCGCTGCGAGCTGGAGCCCCTGATCGGCTTTTTCGTCAATACCGTCGCCCTGCGCACCCGGCTGAACGAACGGGATTCATTCCTTCAACTGTTGCAGCAAGTCAAGGCAACAACGCTTGCAGCGCAAGAACATCAGGATGTGCCGTTCGAGCAGGTGGTCGACGCGCTCAAGCTGCCCCGAAGTGCCAGCCATACACCTCTGTTTCAAACCATGCTGATGCTGCAGAACGCCCCGCAAGGCAGCGTGCAGGCCGAGGGTGAGCTGGAGTACGAACTCTTCGACAGCGGAAGCTTGGCGGCCCGGTTCGATGTCACGCTCAACATAACCCAAGCGGACGACCGCTTGTGGCAGCAGTTCGAATACAGCGATGACCTGTTCGACCAGGCCACCATCGCGCGCATGTCTTCGCACTTCGGGCGCCTGCTCGAGCAAGTGGCGGCCGAGCCGGGGATGGAGCTGGCCCGGTTGCAGTTGCTCGATCCGTCCGAGCGCCTGCAACTCGTGCACGGATTCAACGCCACCGAAGCCGACGTGCCTACCGGGTGCTGCGTGCACGAGCTGTTCCAGGCCCACGCAGCTCGCACGCCGCAGGCCGCTGCATTGGTGTTCGAGGACACCACGCTCACCTACGCCGAGCTCAATGCGCGCGCCAACCGGCTGGCCCATCGACTCATCGCGCTCGGCGTACGCCCGGACTCGCCGGTGGTGATCGCCTTGCCGCGCGGCGTGGAGATGGTGGTGGCCGTGCTCGCAACGCTCAAGGCGGGTGGGGCCTACGTGCCGCTGGACCCAGACTACCCCAGCGAGCGCCTGGCCTTCATGCTCGACGACTGCCGGGCGCGGGTCGTGTTGACCGACACGGCGGTGCAGGCGCGGTTGTCGGCCAGCCGTGCCTTGCTGACGGCCACCGTGCTGGAGCTCGACGCCGAAGAGCGGCCGTGGGATGCCTTGTCGACCACTGACCCCGATCCGCGCACCCTGGCCCTGACTCCGGATCACCTGGCCTACATCATCTACACCTCCGGCTCGACCGGGCAACCGAAGGGTGCGATGGTTTCGCACGCGGGGCTCGTCAACCTCGCGCACGCCCAGATCGCAAGTTTTGGAGTCACCCCCGACAGCCGCGTGCTGCAGTTCGCCTCCTTCAGCTTCGATGCGTGCATCTCGGAAACGGTGATGGCGCTGTGCAGTGGCGCGGCGCTGCACGTGCCCGCGCCCGGCGTGCTGGCCGGCCAGGCGCTGCTCGAAGTGCTGCGCGACAGGCAGATCACGCATGCGACCTTGCCGCCGGCGGTGCTGACCGCGCTGCCGCACGGCACTCCGCTGCCCAAGTTGCACACGCTGGTGATGGCCGGCGAGGCCGCCAGCGAAGCACTGGTGCAGCGCTGGGCACCGGGACGTCGTTTGCTCAACGCCTACGGGCCCACGGAGGCCACCGTGTGCGCGAGCATGCACCGCTGCGATGCCCAACGGCCCGGTACCCCGCCGATCGGCCGGCCGATCAAGAACACCCGCATCAACGTCCTCGATGCTCGTGGGCAACCGGTGCCCGTGGGCGTGACCGGCGAACTTCATCTCGCAGGCGCGGGCCTCGCGCGCGGGTACCTGCGCCGGCCGGACCTCACCGCCGAGCGCTTCATCCCCGATCCGTTCGCCACGGAGCCCGGAGCACGCATGTACGAGACCGGCGACCTGGGACGCTGGCTGGCCGACGGCACGATCGAGTTCCTCGGTCGCAACGACCATCAGGTGAAGGTCCGGGGGTTCCGCATCGAGCCGGGCGAGATCGAGGCGGCACTGCACCGCCTGCCCGGCCTGCGCGACGCGGTGGTCATCGCGCACGAAGACCCCGCGGGGGACAAGCGCCTCGTGGCCTACGTGGTGGCCGACGAGTTCGAGCCCCAGGCGCTGCGCGCCCACCTGGCGGGCTGCCTGCCGCCCCACATGGTGCCGGCGGCTTACGTGCGCCTGGAGGCCCTGCCGCTGACGCCCAACGGCAAGCTCGACCGCAAGGCCCTGCCGGACCCGGAAGGCGACGTGTTGGCGCACCAGCCGTATGCGGCACCGCAAACCGACACCGAGCGCGCGCTGGCGGCGGTCTGGAGTCAGCTGCTCGAACTCCCCGTCGAGCGCATCGGGCGCGACGACGACTTCTTCGCCCTCGGAGGCCACTCGCTGAAGGCGCTGATGCTGCTGGAGCGCATTCGCAAGCACTTCGACGTGCAGCTTGCGCTGCGCACGCTGTTCGAGACAGGCACCGTGCGCGGGCTCGCCAACGCGGTGCGCAAGTTGCGCACCTTGGATTACACCGCCGTAACGCAGCGGCTGGGCATCGAAAGGATCGAGGAGCAGCCCGACTACGAAGTCGCGGCCGCGCAGCGGCGGCTGTGGCTGCTGCATCAGCTGGATCCGGGCAGCACGGCGTACCACGTACCGGCGCTGCTGGAGCTGCCGGACGACATCGACCGCGGCGCGCTGCAGCGCGCCTTGAGCCAGGTGCTGGCGCGGCACGAAGCGCTGCGCACCGTCATCGTGGCCGGCGAAGACGGCATCCCGCGCCAGCGGGTGCAGCCCCCCTGGTCGGTCGAAGTGGGCGAGCGACGCATTGACGACGAAGCGGCGCTGCAGTCGCACTACGAGCGCTTCATCGGCGAGACCTTCGACCTGTCGACCGGTCCACTGTTCCGCGCCGAAGTGCTGCACACCTGGGATGGGCGGCAGCTGCTGGCCTGGTGCATGCACGAGATCATTGCCGACGGCAGCTCCGCCGTCATCCTGGAGCGCGAAGTGCAGGCCCTGCTGCAGGGCGACGGCACGGCGATGCTGGCGCCGCTGCCGATCCAGTACAAGGACTACGCCGCCTGGCAGAACCGCCTGCTGCGCGAAGACGACGCCAGCCGGCAGTACTGGCACGAGCAGCTCGGCGGTGACCTTGCGCGGCTGGAGCTGCCGTACGACCGCCGGCCCACCGCGCAGGCCCATGCCGGCGTGGCCCAGTACGCCGTGGCCGTCACCGGGGGCACGCACCAGGCGCTGCGGCGCCTGTGCCAGAGCCACAAAGTCACCGTGGCCATGGTGCTGCAGGCGGCGGTGGCGGCGTGGCTCGCGCGCCTGACCGGCAGCCGCGACATCGTGCTCGCGCTCCCGTTCTCCGGGCGCGACGTCAGCGAAGTCGAGCCGCTGATCGGGTTCTTCCTGAACACCGTGCTGCTGCGCATCCCGGTCGAACCTGGGGCGAGCTTCGAGCAGCTGCTCGACGAGAGCCGGCACGTCACGGTCCACGGGCTGCAGCACCAGCACTACCCGTTCGAGGAGCTGATCGAAGAGCTCGATCTGCCGCGGCCGCACAAACAGTTCCCGGTCACGCCGGTGCTGTTCAACGTGCTCAACTTCCTCGAGCGCGGCACGCTGGGCGAGGTGCCGGCTGGGCATCGGGCGCACCCGCTGGCGGCCAAGGCCGAGCTCGAGTTCACCGTGCTGGAGCATGTTGATGCGCTGGTGATCCAGTGTGGCTACCGGACGGCGCTGTTCAAGCCGGCCACCGTCGAATACCTGATGCAGCAGCTGCTGTCGCTGCTCGAGCAGGTCGGCCGCGCGCCGGGCGAGCACATCGAGGCACTGCCCCTGTTCTCCGACATGCAGGCGCGCACGCTGCAGTCGCCATACCTGCAGTTCGCCAACGAACTGCCGCCGGCGCCGCCGATCGAGGGCGTTCTGGCGCGCATCGCGCGGCAGGTGCGGGCGGCGCCGGATGCCTTTGCGATCGAGTGGCAGGACCGGTCCTGCACCTACGCCGAATTGCAGGCGCACAGCGACCGCATCGCAAGGCAGTTGCAGCACCTGGGCTGCACGGGCGGCGAGATCGTTGCGTTGCTGCTGCCCGATCCGATCGAGCACATCGCCGCGGTGCTGGGCACGCTCAAAGCCGGCGCAGTGTTCATGACGCTGGAGACGGGCGACCCGCTGGCGCGGCTGCAAAGCCTGGTGGCACGCGTTGCGCCACGCTGGTGGATCGCCGAGCACGACAGTGCGCAGGTACTCGCACAGGTGAGCGCGGGACAGCCCGAGCCCTTGCAGGGCCTGTGGCTGGGGTTGGCAGCGGTGCCGGGGCTCACGCCGCTGACGGTGGAGACTGCTCCGGTCGAGCCGCCGGACGCTGACGCCTGCTACCTCTTCTTTACCTCCGGCTCGACCGGCCAGCCCAAGCCCATCCTCGGGCGGTCGCAAAGCCTGGCGCAGTTCATCGACTGGGAGATCGAAGCGTTCGGCGTTGGGCGCGGCTGCCGCGTCAGCCAGCTCACGGCGCCGACCTTCGATGCGTGGCTGCGCGACGTATTCGTGCCGCTGTGCGCGGGCGGCACCGTATGCGTGCCGCCGCAGCGCAGGCCCGAGCCCGACCGGCTGCTCGCCTGGCTCGATGAGTCGCGGGTCGAACTCGTGCACTGCGTGCCGTCGGTACTGCGCGCGCTGCTGGCCTATGCAAAGCAAGCCGACGAAGCGCTGCCGGCCCTGGCCGCACTCCAGCGCGTGTGCCTGTCGGGCGAGCCTGTGCTGCCGGCGCTGGTGCAGGCCTGGCGAGCCGCCTTCGGCGAGCGCATCGAGCTCGTCAACTTCTACGGCGCGTCCGAGACCACCATGATCCGGTGCTGGCACCGCATCAGCGGCGACGACGCGGCGCGCGGCTTCATCCCGATCGGCCGCCCCATCGCGCACACCCAGGCCATCGTGCTCGATGGGCAGGGCCGGCCGTGCGCGCCGGGCACCCCCGGGGAGATCTGGCTGCGCAGCCGGTTCTTCACGCACGGCTACCACGGCGACGCCGCACGCACGGCGGAGGTGTTCGTTGCCAACCCGCTGCGCGCGCACGACGAGCTGCTGGCGTATCGCAGCGGCGACCTCGGCGTCGTGCTCGACGACGGCAGCCTGCGCTGCCTGGGGCGGCGCGACGGGCAGGTCAAGGTCAACGGCGTGCGCATCGAAGTGGGCGAGATTGAGAACGTTTTGCTGAGCCACCCGCAAGTGCGCGAGGCGGCGGTCGTCGCGCACGGTGACGACGACGGCGGCACGCGCCTGAGCGCGCACGTCGTGGCCGACGCCGAGACTCAGGTGCTGCACGCGCACCTGGCGCAGCGGCTGCCGGCGAGCCTGCTGCCGCAGCGCATCAGCCTGCACGAAGTGCTGCCGCTGACCAGCAGCGGCAAGATCGATCGCAAGGCGCTGGCCGCGCGCGACGACGGCGCCGCGCAGGAGGCGCCGTCCTACATCGAACCGGCCACCGAGACGGAACGCACGCTGGCCGCGCTGTACGCGCAAGTGCTCGGGCGCGAGCCCATCGGCCGCGAAGGCGACTTCTTCGCCCTGGGCGGTCACTCGCTGCAGGCACTGATGCTGCTGGCGCGCATCCGCAAGCACTTCGACACGCAGCTCCCGCTGCGCACGCTGTTCGAGACGCGCACCGTGCGCGGGCTCGCCGAGGCGATCGATGCGTTGCGTAGCCAGCACGTGCTGGCGAGGGACGCTTCCCGCACGGCGGACGCCCTGGCGGTGATGGAGCCCGTCTCGCGCACTGCGGCGCTTCCTCTGGCACCTGTGCAGGAACGGCTGTGGATGGTGCACCAGATGCAGGGCCTGCAGGACAGCTACAACATGCCGCTGGCCCTGCAACTGCAGGGCCCCTTGTCAATACCGGCCTTGCAGGCGGCCTTCGACGCTCTGTTGCAACGCCACGAGACCTTGCGCACGCGCTTCCTGGCAGATGCCGGCGGGCAACTTCGGCAGGAGATCGAGCCTACGCTGACCCTGCCCATCCCCGTGCGGCAGGCCCTCCGAGAAGAAGTGCCCGCGCTCACAGAGGCGCATGCTCAGCAGGTCTTCGATTTGGGGCGCGCGCCGCTTTTGAATGTGCAGGTGCTGCGGCTCGACGAGCAGGAGCACGTGCTGCTGCTCAACATGCATCACATCATCAGCGACGGCTGGTCCATGAACGTGCTTGGGCATGACATGGAGCAGCTGTATGCGGCGCAGCTGCGGGGCAAGCCCGCGCAGCTGCCGGCGCTCGGCGTGCAGTACGCCGACTACGCGCACTGGCTGCGCGGGCAGGACATGGCGCCGCACGCCGCGTACTGGGCGCAGCAGCTGCATGGTTACGAGCCCGGCCTCACCCTCCCGCTGGACCGTCCCGCGCAGCCGGAGCCGTCCGCGGCGCGCACGCTCTCGCTCGATTACCCGGCCGAACTGAGTGCCGCGCTCGGCAGCTTCTGCGCGCAGCACGGCGCCACGCTGTTCATGGCCTTGACGGCCGCCTTGGGCGCCGTGCTGCAGCGCTACACCGGCCGGCGCGACCTGTGCCTGGGCACCACCGTGGCCGGGCGAGACCGCGCGGAGCTGGAGCCGCTGATCGGGTTCTTCATCAACATCGTGGCGCTGCGCCTGGACCTGTCGGGCGATCCCTCGGGGAGCGAGCTGATCGAGCGCGTCAAACGCACGGTGCTGCAAGCCCTGGAGCACCAGGCGCTGCCCTTCGAGCAGGTGCTGCAGCAGCACAAGCTCTCCGGCGACAGCGCCCAGGAGCTGGTGCCGGTGATGGTGCGGCACCAGAACTTCCCCGACACGGTGGATGCGCAGTGGGGCGACGGGCTGACGGTGGAATTGCTGCCGGGGTCGGAGCAAAGCGCCAAGTGCCCGCTGGACCTGCAGTTCTTCGGCGACGCGCGAGGCCTGAGCGCTACGGTGGAATACGCGGCCGACCTGTTCGACGAGGCCACGGTGCGCAGGCTGGTGCAGCACCACCAGCAGGTGCTGCAGCAGATGGTGCGGCAGCCGATGCAGCCGCTGTCAGGGCTGCAGCTGCTCACGGCCGATGAGCGGCAGATCATCGAGCAGACCAACCGCACCGCACGCGAGCTCGATGGCGCGTTGAGCGTGGTGGCGCTGTTCGAGCAGCAGGCGCAGGCTGCGCCCGAAGCCTGCGCGTGCATCGACGAGCAAGGCCTGCTGAGCTACGCCGAACTGAACGCGCGGGCCAACCGCATCGCGCATGCGCTGCGTGCGCGCGGCGTCAGCCCGGAGGTGCGCGTGGGGCTGTACCTGCCGCGCTCGTGCGAGTTCATCGCCGCCATGCTCGGCATCTTCAAGGCCGGGGGCGTGTACGTGCCGCTGGATGTCAACGCGCCGCCCGCCTACCTGCAGCGGCTCATCGACGATGCCCAGCCGCAGGTGATGCTGCATGGCGCGCAGTCGCCGGCAGCAGCCTGTCCTGATGTCGAGCTGCTGAGCGTGGCGGAGGCGGCGTCCCAAGGCTCCGAGACGAACCTCTCGGAGCCGTGGCATCCGCAACAGCTGGCGATGCTCGCCTACACCTCCGGCTCCACCGGCTTGCCCAAGGGCGTGCTGGTGCCGCACGGACAGCTGCTGAACCTGCTGCGGTCGATGCAGGCGCGCTTGCCCCTGGGCTCCGGCGACATCGTGGCCCAGAAGACCATGGCGCCCTTCGTCGTGTCGATGAAGGAGC
>CBINBY010000030.1:0-50320 GCA_966248995.1 uncultured Burkholderiales bacterium
TCACCTCGCCGGTGACGGCGCGCGCCACCCAGCGCTGGGCGGTCTCGCGCAGCATGATGGCCTGCGGGTCGAACCAGCGGCCCTGGTAGAGCAGGCGGCCAAGGCGCCGGCCGTTGTCGCGGTACTGCTCGATGGTGTCTTCGTTGTGGATGCCGGTGACGAGGCGCTCGTAGGCGATGAACAGCAGCGCCATGCCGGGCGCCTCGTAGATGCCGCGGCTCTTGGCCTCGATGATCCGGTTCTCGATCTGGTCGCTCATGCCCAGGCCGTGCCGCCCGCCGATCCGGTTGGCCTCCTGCATCAGCTCCACGGGGTTGGCGTACTCGCGGCCGTTGAGCGCGACGGGCTGACCCTCCTCGAAGCGCACCGACACCTGCTCGCGCTTGACCTCCACCTCGTCGCGCCAGAAGGCGACGCCCATGATGGGCTGCACGATGGCGATGCCGGACGACAGGTGCTCCAGGTCCTTGGCCTCGTGCGTGGCGCCCAGCATGTTGGAATCGGTGGAGTAGGCCTTCTCGGCCGACATCTTGTAGGCGAAGCCGGCCCTCTGCATGAAGGCCGACATTTCCGCGCGGCCGCCCAGCTCATCGATGAAGGTTTGGTCCAGCCAGGGCTTGTAGATCTTCAGCGCCGGGTTGGCGAGCAGCCCGTAGCGGTAGAAGCGCTCGATGTCGTTGCCCTTGAAGGTGCTGCCGTCGCCCCAGATGTGCACTTCGTCCTCGCGCATGGCGGTGACGAGCATGGTGCCGGTGACGGCGCGGCCGATGGGCGTGGTGTTGAAGTACGTGATGCCCCCGGTGCTGATGTGGAAGGCTCCGCATTGCAAGGCCGCGATGCCTTCGGCCACCAGCTGCGCGCGGCAGTCCACGAGGCGGGCTTTCTGCGCGCCGTACTGCATGGCGCGCCGCGGGATGTCGTCATAGTCGGGCTCGTCAGGCTGCCCGAGGTTGGCGGTGTAGGCGTAGGGAACGGCTCCCTTCTGGCGCATCCACAGCAGGGCGGCGCTGGTGTCCAGGCCGCCGGAGAACGCGATGCCGACTTTCTGGCCGGCGGGAAGGTGCTGAAGAATGGTGCTCATGGACGTGGGCGGTCGGTGAGGAGGAAGCCGCGAGACGCGGCCCGCGGCGAGCCCGGTATTGTCCATGCATCCTGGCCGGCCCCGGGGCGGTACCGAGGCCGGGCCAGGGGGTCACTGTGCGCTGATGCGCGCGATGCTGCCCGTCTGCTTGAGCACGTACAGCGCGCCGTCTTGCCCCACGAGCATGTCCACGGGTGAACTGTCGACCGCGGCGAAGCTGTAGGCATCGCCCGGGTTGTCGAGATCGAGGCGGCTGATCCAGCCGAAGACGTAGTCGGCGAAGTAGTAGCTGTGGCGGTATGCGGCCGGGAAGCTGCCGCTGGAGGGATAGAAGGCCGCACCCGTGATGGCGAAGCCCTGCAGGAAGCCGCCGGGGCCCGAGCCTTCGGGACTCGCGGCACTGTGCTTGTAGGCGAAGAGCGGGCTGGTGATGCTGCCGGTCACGCCATCGGGCCCTTCCGAACTGGGCCAGCCGTAGTTGGCTCCGGCCGCGCCCAGGTTGATTTCCTCCCAGGTGGCCTGGCCCACGTCGTTGATATGCATGCGCCCGGTGCCCGGCTGGAACGCGAAATTGAACGGGTTGCGCAGGCCATATGCCCACACTGCTTGTGCGACACCCGTGTTGCTGGCGAGGAACGGGTTGTCCTGCGGGATGCTGCCGTCGTCATTGAAGCGCAGGATCTTGCCGAACGGGTCGCTCGGGTCGGCGGACCGGGCACCCGACTGGTTGTCGCCGACGCCGGCGTAGAGCTTGCCATCCGGCCCGAAGTGCAGCGCTCCGCCGTTGTGGTTGACGGCTCCGAGGTCCGGCAGCGTCGCGATCAAGGTCTCCGTGCCCGTGGAGATATCTCCGTTCGCGACCACGCGGACGATGACGTTGTGCGCAGCAGGTGTGGTGGCGGTGTAGTAGACGTACACCCAACCATTGGTTGCGAAGTGCGGGTGGAAGGCCACGCCCAGCAGCCCGCGCTCGCCGCTGGAATCGACGGTGAACTGGTGGAACGGCGTGGGCAGCAGGGCACCGTTCTTGACGACGCGCAGGCTGCCGCCTTGTTCGCACACGAAGATGCGCCCGTCCGGTGCCTGGGCGAACGCCGAGGTGCTGCCGATGCCGGAGACCCAGTCTTCCTGCTTCGAGAAGCCTGCGGGCAGGCGAGGGGTCGTGTCGTCGAAGCTCACGATGGCACGCGACCATGCCGACACGTTCCCTGCGGCATCTCGCGCGCGGGCCCGCACGATGTGCTGACCGCCGGCATGGGCCGAGGTGTCGATGCTGACGGCATAGGGTGCGCTGCTGTCCTCGCCTGCGGAGATGCCATCCAGCTGGAACTCCACTGCGGCCACCGCGGCGGTGTCACTGGCCTCGGCACTGACCGTCAACGTGCCGGTCAGTCCCTGCGCCAGGTGCGCGGGCGAGGTCAGCGTGACGGTGGGCGGCTGCCCATCCCCGCCGCCGCAAGCGGCGAGGATCAGCAGGGACCCGAGCATGGGCAGGCACGCGGCGGTGCGATAGCGGCAAGGCTTGTGCATGGCAGGTGTTGTAGTTGCGTGGGGTCCGCAGTGTCGTGCAACGACGCACGCCGTGCCGTGTGCGGATCGGCGCAACACGCCGTGTCCTGCTCAATGAACGGATGGGTGTGGGTGACGCCGCCGCGCCCTGGCAGAAAGAGGTGGCAACGCGGCGGTCGCCAGCCCGGACTTGCCCCTCGACCTGGGCGCGGGCAGGGGAACCGCGCGCCCTTCGCACCGGAGATCAGGAGGGCGTCTTGCCGTCGGGGTGCCAGCCGCGCTCGGCGGCCAGGAATTGCGAGACCGTGGCTTCCTCGATCTGCAGCTTTCTCGGAATGTCGAAACGCGAGCTGGCGCCCGCATTGGGCGAGGCGCTCTCTTCCTTCTCGGCGATCAGCACTTCGAGCTGCATGCGAAGTTGGGCCAGACCCGGCGTGGACCAGTCGCACACCAGCTCCTCCAGCTGCGCTCGCGTCTTACGCAGCACATCGAGCGGCATCTGGGCGAGCGCGGTCTGTCCGCCGAGCGTCAGGGCTCGCTCGGTATAGGCCAAGTAGCGCATGAAGTGCCGCGTGCGCTCATGCCTGGCCAGCAATGTCGACAGGTCGGCCCGGATCTGATCCGCTTCGTCATCCATCCCCGCGGCCCCATGAGGCGCCATCTGCGCGGCTGGGTCTGCCGGCGGCGGGACGGTAACGCCGTCTTCGCTCTCCAGCACGACAGTGAGCTTTCCGTCCCGTCGTCGTAGCTTTACCTGCGACGACAGCAGGCGCTTGACGACGATGATCGGCATGAACAGCAACAGCAGCGGGCGCAGGCCGGACGCTGCCGCACGGGGGCGGGAGGCGTTCTGTTTCATAGCGTGTCCAAACGTTATCGGTTTGGGCACGCCGAGGCTGAGGCTGTGTGCCGGCAGTTCGTCACGCTGAGCGCGCTTCTCTTGCGGGTGGCGTACCGGGTCCGTCCACAAGCACAGGAACAGGGCTTGCCCGCCTGGAGACGAGGCGCCTCTAGGCGCGCCCTTGGCAAAGGAACCTGCATGGACCCCATCTGGATCGTCCTGGCCGATGAAGGCCGGGCTCGCATCTTCGCCACGAAGGAGCCGGGAGCCGACCTGGTCGAAGTGGAAGAACTGACCAACGCGGCTGCGCACGCCGACAACGCCGACTTGCGGCGCGACGCTTACGGCCGCCGGGGTGGCGGCGATCTGGGCGACGCCGGTGGGCGGCGCATGGGAGGCAGTACCACCGCCTCAGCCGGCGAGGACAAGCTCGACCACGAGGCCGAGCTTTTCGCGCGCCGCATCGCGAAGTGGTTACAAGAGGCGCAGCAGCAGGGCCGGTTTCGCGAACTCAGGCTGGCCGCCGCGCCCCGCTTCCTCGGCCGCCTGCGCGGGCAGCTCGATCCTCAGCTCAACCAAAGTGCTGGCCGAGGAACTCGACAAGGATCTCCTGCAGGACAGCGTGCGCGAAGTGGCGCGGCGCTTCTTCCAGAACGCCTGAGCACCTGCCACGGCGCTCGGGCGCTGCAACGGCTACAAGCTTCGTTTACCTCGCCTGTCCGGGCTGCTTGACGATGCGCAGGTAGGGCTTCGGCGCCTTCCAGCCCTGCGGGAAGAGTTTCTTCGCGTCTTCGTCGGTCACCGAGCCGGCGATGATGACGTCTTCACCCTGTTTCCAGTTCACCGGCGTGGCCACCTTGTGCTGCTGCGTGAGCTGCATGGAGTCGAGCGCGCGCAGGACCTCGTCGAAGTTGCGGCCCGTCGTCATGGGGTAGGTCATCATCATCTTGATGCGCTTGTCGGGCCCGATCACGAAGACCGAGCGCACGGTGGCGTTCGTTGCTGCGGTGCGGCCCTGTGACGTTCCGGGCTCCTCGGCCGGCAGCATGTTGTAGAGCTTGGAGACATTGAGATCCGGGTCGCCGATCATCGGGTAGTTCGGCGCGGCGCCCTGCGTTTCCTCGATGTCCTTGGCCCAGCGCTGGTGGTCGTCCACAGGGTCCACGGACAGGCCGATGATCTTGCAGTTGCGCTTGCGGAACTCCGGTTCGATGCGCGCCATGTAGCCCAGCTCCGTCGTGCACACCGGCGTGAAGTCCTTGGGGTGCGAGAACAGGATCGCCCAGCCGTCGCCGATCCACTGATGGAAATCGATCGTGCCCTGGGTCGTCTGGGCCGTGAAGTTCGGGGCGACGTCGTTGATACGCAGTGACATGTCTACTCCTTGTCGACGGACGTTGTCGTTTGATGGGGCAGCGATTATTCGCCTGCAAGAGGGTGGCATTGGAAACAAAGGTTGCGCTTGCCGCGCAAACGCAATCAAGCGTTACGGATGGGCCTCCTGCATCCACCGTCGCTTCGCCCGGACGCAAAATACAAATGTGCAAAAAGCACATGTACGAGGGGACACATGAGCGCGTATCGAATGCTCGAGTGCGCCGCGGCCGCGGCGTTGTCCTTGTCGTTGCTCGCCTGTGGTGGCAGCGGGGGCGACGGCTCCACGCCGAACGGGACGCTGAGGCTGGCACTGACCGATGCACCGGCTTGTGGCTACGAGGCGGTCAACGTGTCAGTGGAACGGATCCGTGTGCATCACAGCAGCGATGCCGATGACGGCGACGGGGGCTGGTCGGATCTCGTGCTCAACCCCGCCCGGCGCATCGACCTGCTCACGCTGCAGAACGGGGTGCTCAGCGAGTTGGGCGAGATGCCGCTGCAGCCGGGGCACTACCAGCAGATGCGGCTGGTGTTGAGTTCGGGGAGCAATGCCAACCTCATGGCCAACTCCGTCGTACCGTCCGGGCAGGCCGAGCGCACGCTCGAAACCCCGAGCGGCTTGCAGACCGGCTTGAAGATGAACATCGATTTGACCGTTGAAGCCAGCCAGCGCGCGGACCTCGTGCTCGACTTCGATGCGTGCAAGTCGGTGGTGCGCGCGGGCAATTCAGGGCGCTACCAGCTCAAGCCGGTAATCCGGGCGATTCCGCGTTTTGTGTCCGGGGTGAGCGGCTCGGTGTCAGCGGGTTGGCCGGCCGGCACCACGCTGGTCTCGCTGCAGCAGGGCGGTACCGTGGTCAAGGCCACAGCACCGGGCGCGGACGGCAGCTTCATGCTGCAGCCCGTCGCGCCGGGCACCTACGACCTCGTGTTCAGCGCTCCTGGCGAGACGACCATGGTGGTGACCGACGTGACGGTCACCAGCGGGGCGGTCACGCCGCTCAACCTGACCACCGCTCCCATCGCGTCCACCCCAAGTGCCAGCGGCAGCGTGGCAGGCGAGGTCACCGGCGCCTCGGTGCTGGCGGACGTGCGGGTGCTGCAGGCGCTTACGGGAGGCCACACGATCGAGATCGCGTCCGGGCCCGTCGATGCTTTGACCGGTGCTTACGCCTACACACTGCCCGTCGCCGCGCCTCTGGTCGCGCCCTACGTGCCCGCGCCCGGCACGCTGGTGTTCACGGCTGATGCGGCCGCAGCCGGCAAGTACTCCGTGCAAGCGGTGGCCGGCAGTGCCACCAAGACGCTCGGGCCCTTCACGCTCATGGCGGCAGGCACCGTGAACGGGGACATCAACTTCCCCTGACCAGGGGCGCGTTCTCGAGGAAACGCTGGGCTGCTCCCGGGTTTCCTTGACCCCCTCGAGGGGCTGACGCGAAGCGGCAGTCTGGGGCTGCTTAGAAGCTCGACCCGGGCTGCAGCAGGAAGGCAGCTTCTTCCGGTGTGCTGGCGCGGCCGAGGATGGCATTGCGATGAGGGAACCGACCGAACCGGGCGACGATGTCTCGGTGACGCACGGCGTAGTCGAGCGTTTCCTCCAGCCCCGGCGCTTCCGCTGCCAAGGCGGTGTAGAGCCTCACCGATTCTTCCTGTGCGAGGCGGTCCTCGGCATGCTCGAAGGGCAGGTAGGCGAAGGTCCGACGGATGGGCGAGAGCTCCCTGTCCTGGCCCAGTGTGACCATCTGGCGGGCCGCGCTCAGCGCCAGCGTGTCCCCCGCAAACGCGCGCGGCGTACCGCGAAAAATGTTGCGAGTGAACTGGTCCAGCAACAGAACGCGCGCCAGCGCCGAAGGGGTGCGCTCCTCCCAGTGCCGCAATTCGCCGCTCAGGGCTCGCTCGACCTGGTCGGCGTAGCGGCGTGCCACTTCCGCATCGAACGCCGCATCCTTGCGGAACCACTCGGGACGCGCCGTGTCCTGGGCTCCGAACCAGAAATCGAGGATCGATCGCGCTGCGTCGGGGATGTCGTTCACTGGGTCACCGTTCCAGTTCTTGCCACAGAAAAGAGAACTCGATCGCCTGCAGGTGCGCTCGCTGCTCGTGGTCGGCCGCGCCGCCGTGTCCGCCCTCGATGTTCTCGTAGTAGAGCGGCTCGTGACCCTGCTCGATCATGCGCGCCACCATCTTGCGCGCGTGCGCGGGATGCACGCGGTCGTCCCGGGTGGAGGTGGTGAACAGCACGCGCGGATAGCGCACGCCGGACCGGACGCGGTGGTAAGGGCTGTAGCGTGAGATCACAGACCAGTCGCCGGGGTCGTCGGGATTGCCGTACTCCGCCATCCAGGACGCGCCAGCGAGCAGCTTGTGGAAGCGCCGCATGTCCAGCAACGGCACCTGGCACACCACCGCGCCGAAGAGTTCGGGCCGCTGCGTGAACGCCGCGCCCACCAGCAGACCTCCGTTGCTGCCGCCTTCGATGCCGAGGTGCCGAGGCGAGGTGATGCCGTGGGCGATGAGGTCCTCGGCCACGGCGATGAAATCGTCGTAGCTTTTCTGCTTGTCGGCCTTGAGGGCCGCCTGATGCCACGCCGGGCCGAACTCCCCGCCGCCGCGGATGTTGGCCACGACGTACACGCCCCCGCGCTGCAGCCATCCGCGGCCCAGGCTCCCGGAATACCGCGGCTGCAGCGGAATCTCGAACCCGCCGTATCCGTACAGCAGCGTCGGATTGAGCCCGTCGGCTCGCGCCTCGCGGGGCCACACGACGAAGTAGGGCACCCGCGTGCCGTCCGCCGAAGTGGCGAAGCGCTGTTCCACACGCATGCCGGTCGCGTCGAAGCGCGGCTCGAGCGACTTGAGCAGTTCACGCTCCGGCTTGCCAGCCTCTCCGAGCAGGAGCGAGTCAGGCGTCAGGAAGTCGGTATAGGTGAGCAGGTAGTGGTTGGCGAGCGGATCGTTCTCGACCAGATCATCGTGCAGGCCGGTCACGCCCAGCGTGCCGGGGAAGGGCGCCGGCACTTCACTGAACCTGAAGTCGTCGCTGGCCCGGCGCGTCCACAGCTCCAGCTTGCTGGCCACGTTGTCCAGCACGTTGAGGAGTACGTGGTCGCGCAAAGGCGCGTAGCCTGCGAGCGACCGCGTGGGCGTGGGCGTGAACAGCGCCTGGAGCCGGCGCTCTCCCGCGAGGTAACGCGACGCGTCGGCGACGAGCAGCGAGCCACCGGGATAGGAGGTGTCGCCAACGATGTAATCGCTGCGCAACCACAACAGCATCGAGTCGCGCATGAAATGCACCATGGCGTCGCCGGGCACGTCCAGCGGCACGAGGGCCTCGCCTTGCAGCAGCAAGACCTGGCGGTTGTAGAAGTCCAGCGAGCGTACGAAGACGGTGCGCTCATAACCCGGCGTGCGATCCACCCACACACCGGCGGACACATCCTGGGGCTGGCCTTCGAACACCGTCTGGGCCGTGTCCAGGGGCGTACCCCGTTGCCAGCGCTTGACGATGCGCGGGTAGCCCGAGTCGGTCATCGAGCCGGGCCCGAAATCGGTGGCGACGTAGATCGTGTCGTCATCGATCCATTCGACGTCGGACTTGGCTTCCGGCAGCGCATAACCACCGGCCACGAAGCGGCGCTCCTCGATGTCGTACTCGCGCACCACCTTGGCGTCGGCGCCCCCACGCGACAGTTGCAGCAGGCAGCGGCGGTAGGCGGGCCCCAGGCAGACAGGGCTGCCCCAGACCCAGTTCTCGCCCTCGTCGCGGGCGAGGGCGTCGAGGTCGAGCAGCAACTGCCACTCAGGCTGCGGCTTGCGGTATTCCTCCAGCGTGGTACGCCGCCACAGGCCGCGAGGATGGGCCTCGTCCTGCCAGAAGTTGTAGAGCCAGTCGCCACGGCGCGTGATGTAGGGGATGCGGTCCCGCGCGTTGAGCACTTCCAGCGTCTGCGCGCGAATAGGTTCGTATTCGGGGCGCGAGGTCAGAAGCTCCTGCGCTTGCGCGTTGCGCTCACGAACCCAGCCAAGCGCACGCTCGCCTTGAACGTCCTCAAGCCAGAGGTAGGGATCTTCATCGGATGAGGTGGGGTCGGGCAGGGTGGAGCAGGCACTCAGCATGAGGATGACAACCAGCGCAAATGTGGCAGGACGGAGGGAGCGGGCAGAGCAATTCAATGGCCGAACAGGCCCTTGACGCGATCGCCCAGCGACTTGAACGCGCGCTCGAAGCCCAGGCTGGCGACCAGCCGCTGGGTGAGCGCGCGCGTGACGATCTGGCCCAGTTGGGCCGGTGTGACGCCGCCTTGTTCGCGGCCGACGTGTCGCAGCGTGATGTCGGGCAGGGTGGTGGCGATGGTCTGCCCGGCCAGCCCCGCGGCCGTGGCCTGAGCGCGCGCGTTGCGGATCACCAGTTCCTCCACGATCAGGCGGCGGGGCGCGGAGCCGCTACCTGAGCTGGAGCCCGAGCCCCCGCCCGAAGTGGTGCCCGCCGTCTGCGCGATGTGGTGCTGGAGGGCCTCGAAGTTCGTTTGCGACTCGCCCTTCTCGTAGATCAGGTCGGGCGCCTCGATCGCGAGGCGCTTGATCACCACCACCGGGTCGGCCAGCGTGCGCACATCGATCGCCAAGTCGATCACCCCCACCTTGATGGCATGCGAGGCGCGAAAGCCGGCGGGATTGCCCACTATCAGCCCGCGGATGACGCCTCGGCCGTCCGTGGTGCGCAGTTCAACCGAATCGACCGACACGCGCGAGCCCGTCATCTGGCTGCCGTAGTGCCCGATGGCCCGCCTAACGATGTGATCCAGGCTGCCGTGCAACCACCACGCCGCCCCGGCCAGGAGTACGACGACCAGTGCCAGCCCGGCCCACCAGCTTCGCTTCATGCGACGTTCCTCCACATCGGCCGGCATTGTCGCTCGCTGCCCGCCCCCGAAGACCCGCCTGACGCGCGGCAACGCCCGGCAGCGCATCATCGTGCTCAAAAGGGGCGGCCATGGCGGACAGCGAGCTGGATCTTTTCGTGATCGGCGCAGGCAGTGGGGGTGTACGGGCTGCGCGGCTGGCGGCGCATTGCGGCGCCAAGGTGGCCATTGCGGAGACGGGTGCGCTGGGCGGTACTTGCGTCAACCTCGGCTGCATCCCCAAGAAGCTTTACAGCTACGCCGCGCACTACGCCGAGGCCTTCAACGAAGCGCGCGGCTACGGCTGGTCGGTGCACGCGCCCGAGCACGACTGGGAGCTGCTCAAGGCCAACCGCGCCGTGGAAATTCGGCGTTTGAACGGCGTGTACGAGGCGGTGCTCCTGGCCGCAGGGGCGAAGCTGATGCGTGGCCGGGCGCGCATCCTCTCGCCGCACGAGGTGGCGGTGAATGGCCAGCGCTTACGCGCGCGGCACATCCTCGTGGCCACCGGGGGGCGGCCGATCATGCCCGAGGTGCCGGGTGGCGATCTGACCGTCTGTTCCGACGACATGTTCGACCTGCCGCGCTTTCCTCGGCGCCTGGTGGTGGTGGGCGGCGGCTACATCGCCTGCGAAATGGCCTCGATCTTCCACGGACTGGGGGCCGAGGTCACGCAGCTGATACGCGGCTCGCGGCTGCTGCGGGGTTTCGACGACGAGGTGGCCGCCTTCCTCGGCGTGGAGATGGGCAAGAAGGGCATCGACATCCGCTTGGGCACTCACCTCCGTGGCATCGAGCCCGACGGTTCTGCGCTGAAGGCGCATCTGCACGATGGCCAGTCGATGCTGGCTGACACCGTGCTGTACGCCACTGGTCGTGGCCCGAACACGGGCGGGCTGGGGCTGGAGGAGGCGGGCGTACAGCTGGGTGAGCGCGGCCAGGTCATGGTCGATGAGCAGTACCGCTCCAGCGTGCCGTCGATCTACGCGGTGGGCGACGTCACCGGCCGTGTGCAGTTGACGCCGGTAGCTCTGGCTGAGGCGATGGTCGTGGTGGACCACCTGTTCGGCGCGGGCACGCGGCACATGGACTATGAGGCCATCCCCAGCGCCGTGTTCACCCAGCCGAGCGTGGGCACCGTGGGCTTGACCGAGGCTGCGGCGCGCGAGCGCTTCGGTGCCGTGCGCAGCTATGTGAGCGAGTTCCGTTCGCTCAGGCACACGCTGTCGGGCAGCAGCGAGCGCATGCTCATGAAACTGGTGGTCGACGACGCTCGCGACCGCGTGGTGGGCGTGCACATGGTGGGCGCCGATGCCGGCGAGATCGTCCAGGGCTTTGCCGTGGCCTTGAAGGCTGGGGCGACCAAGGCCGTGTTCGACGCGACGCTCGGCATCCATCCCACCGCGGCGGAGGAGTTCGTCACCATGCGGGAGCCGAGCGGACGCTGAGAGGCTGTCGTCGGAAGCGTCCGACACGTGCAAGAGCAGATGGCCGATGCTGCCTCGGGATCGCACTCCCTACAGTCCAGGGCAAGGAGGCGAATGATGAATATTCAGTTCGTGTGGGTTCTCGTCCTTGCGCTCCCGCTGGCCGCGGGCTGCGACTCGCGCCAGGATGATGGCCGCACCGTGGGACAGAAGGTCGACGGGGCTGTGGAAGCTACGCGCACTGCGGCGGCCGAGGTGAAGGCCAATGCCGCGCGCGGCCTGGAGCAGGCGGCGGATGCAGCGCAGGAAACGTCGAAGGACATTGCGCGCAAGGCCGACGATGCGGCCATCACCGCCGCGATCACCACTCAGCTGGCCAAGGATCCGGAGCTGGCTGCGCTGGACATCGACGTGGACACCCGGGAAGGACGGGTGTCTCTCCAGGGTGAGGCGCCGAGCGACGCCGCGCGCCAGCGCGCACAGGCCATCGCGCAGAAGGAGAGAGGCGTGACGGCCGTGGACAACCAGCTCGTCGTGCAGGCGCACCAGAAAGGAAAGCAGAAATGAAAACGCGGCCCTAAGGCCGCGCTGAACGCCGAGCTCTAACGTGCTCAGTACTCCCAGAACATGCGCTGCAGTTCCTTGCTGTCGCGCGTCTTGGTGAGCGCGACCGAGGCCAGGATCTTCGCCTTCTGGGGGTTCAGGTCGTGCGCAACGACCCAGTCGTACTTGTCGTCCGGCTGTTCCGCGTTTCGGATCACGAAGCCGCCGCCGGTAACACGCGAGGAGCGGATGATCTGCACCCCCTTCTTGCGCAGTTCCACGAGCGCCGGTGCAACGCGATTCGACACCGAACCATTGCCCGTGCCCGCATGCACGATCGCCTTGGCGCCGGACTGCGCGAATGTGCTGTACGGGAGGTCGGTTGCGTTGCCGTAGCCGTAGACGATCTCGACCGGGGCGAGTGCATCGATGCTGTCGATGTCGAACTCCGAGTTCACGGTGTGCCGCTTGGCCGGCATCCGGAACCAGTACGTGCGCCCCTCGACCACCATGCCGAGCGGTCCCCACGGGCTCTTGAACGCCTCGGTCTTGATGTTGATGGTCTTCGTCACGTCGCGGCCGGTGTGAATTTCGTCATTCATGCTGACGAGCACACCCTTGCCGCGTGCCTCCGGCGCGGCGGCAACCGCCACCGCGTCGTAGAGGTTCAGCATGCCGTCGGCCGACATGGCCGTACCCGGCCGCATCGAGCCGACGACGACGATGGGCTTGTCGGTGTGCACGACGAGGTTGAGGAAGTACGCCGTCTCCTCCAGCGTGTCCGTGCCGTGCGTGATGACGATGCCGTCGACATCGGCCTGCTTCGTGAGCGCCGATACCCGCTTGCCCAGCGTGAGCAGGTGCTCGTTCGTGAAGCTCTCGCTGGCGATCTGGAAGACCTGCTCGCCGCGTACACGGGCGATGTCTTTCAGCTCGGGGATGCCCGCGATCAGCTTGTCGACCGGCACCTTTGCGGCCTGGTAGGTGGCGCTCGCCTGCGCGTTCGCGCCAGCACCCGCAATCGTGCCGCCGGTGGCGAGCACGACAACGTTGGCAAGCTTGCCGTCGGCGGCCAGCGCGGCCTGTACGGCGGCGAAGGCCAGCGCCACGATCAGGATCAGGCGACGTTGCAGCAGCATGATGCGGGCTCCTTCCGGTGGCGGGGCGTCAGGCGGTGATCACGCTGTCCACGGGCACCGGCTTGCGGTCGGCGCCAACGTAGGCGGGGGCAGCGGAACGCGAAGGCGCCAGTTCGCCTTCCCACTTGGCGACCACGGCGGTCGCGATGCCGTTGCCGATCACGTTCGTCGCGGTGCGGCCCATGTCGAGGAACTGGTCGATGCCCATGATCAGCAGCAGGCCGGCCTCGGGCAGGCCGAACATCGGCAGCACCGCAGCCACGACGACCAGCGAAGCCCGCGGCACGCCAGCGATCCCCTTGCTGCTCACCATCAGCACCAGCAGCATCGTGATCTGCGTGCCGAGCGACATTTCGACGCCGAAGGCCTGGGCGATGAACAGCGCCGCGAAGGCCTGGTACATCATGGAGCCGTCAAGGTTGAACGAATAGCCGAGCGGCAGGACGAAGCCCGACAGCTTGCGCGGCACGCCGAACGCTTCCAGCCGCTCCAGCGTCTTCGGGTAGGCCGATTCGCTGCTCGCGGTGGAGAACGCCAGCATCGTCGGCGCACGCAGCAGCTTGAGCAGCGTGAACACCGAGCCGCCGAGGAACAGTGCACCAGCCGAGATCAGCACGGCCCACAGCGCCGCGAGCCCGGCGTAGAACGAGGCGATGAACTTGCCGTAGGTGACGAGCACGCCCAGGCCCTGCGTGGTGATCACCGAAGCGACGGCCGCGAACACGGCGATCGGCGCAAGCCGCATCACCAGCTCGGTCAGCTTCAGCATCACGTGGCCGATGCGGTCGATCTGGCGCACGATGGCGGAGGTGGTCTCGTCCTTGAACGCGGCGAGCGCGAAGCCGAACAGCAGCGCGAACACCAGGATCTGCAGGATCGAGTTCGTCGCCATCGCCTGGAAGATGCTCGTCGGCACCAGCTGGGTGACGAACTCCTTCAGGTTCAGCGCCGAGGTCTTGAGGTTGGTCTGCGCAGCTGTATCGGGCAGGGGCAGTCCGAGCCCGTCACCCGGCCGCAGCACAGCCGAGAAAAGCAGGCCGAGTGCGAGCGAGATGACCGAGGCGCCGATGAACCAGCCGAGTGCGCGCACACCGACGCGGCCCACGGCCCGGGTGTCGCCCATGCTCGCGACGCCGGCCACCAGCGTCGTGAACACGAGGGGCGCGATGACCATCTTGATCAGGCGCAGGAAGATGTCGGTGACGAGCGCGAAGTAGCCGGCGACTTCCTTCGCCGCCGCGGCGTCAGCCGAGTGCTGATGAAAGGCGTGGCCGACGACGACGCCGGCGACCATACCGATCACGATCCAGGTGGTGAGATTGCGTGGCAGCTTCATAGTGTCTCCTCAGGGCTGCGTGGTGACGATCGGCTGCGGCCGCGTCAGTGATTCGGGGGCGAGAATCGCATCGAGCTTCTCGCGCGACAGCAGGCCCTTTGCGAGCACGATGTCGTAGACGCTGCCGCCGCCGGCGTGCGCCTCCTGCGCGATGGCCGTTGCGTTCGCGTACCCGATGTAAGGGTTCAGTGCGGTGACGATGCCGATGGAGTTTTCGACCTGGGCACGCAGTCGCTCGCGGTTGGCGGTGATGCCTTCGACGCAGCGCGTGGCCAGCGTCAGGCAGGCGTTGCGCAGGTGGCCCACGCTCTTGAACACGCTGTGCGCGATGATGGGTTCGAAGGCGTTGAGCTGCAGTTGGCCGGCCTCGGCGGCAAAGCTCACGGTGACGTCGTTGCCGATCACCTCGAACGCGACCTGGTTCACCACTTCCGGGATGACCGGGTTCACCTTGCCCGGCATGATGGATGAGCCTGCCTGCATGGCCGGGAGGTTGATTTCGCCCAAGCCCGCGCGCGGGCCGGAGGACAACAGCCGCAGGTCGTTGCAAGTCTTCGACAGCTTCACTGCCACGCGCTTCAGCACACCGGAGATCTGCACGAAGGCGCCGCAATCCTGCGTCGCCTCCACCAGGTTGGGCGCGGTCACGAGCTCGAGCCCGGTGACCTCCGAAAGCCGCTTGCACACGAGCGCTGCGTAGTCGGGATGTGCAGTGATGCCGGTGCCGATGGCGGTGGCGCCCATGTTGATCTCGCGCACCAGGGCAGCCGCCTCGCCCAGGCGCAGCTCGTCCTCGCCCAGCATCACGGCATAGGTGGAGAACTCCTGACCCAGCGTCATTGGCACGGCGTCCTGCAGCTGGGTGCGGCCCATCTTCAGCACGTCGCGGAACTCATGCGCCTTGCGGTCGAAGGCCGCGCGCAGCGTCGCCATTGCGTCGACGAGGCGGGCGATACCGAAGATCGTGGCCAGCTTCAACGCCGTCGGGTAGACGTCGTTCGTGCTCTGGCTCATGTTCACGTGCTCGTTCGGATGCAGCACGTCGTACGCGCCCTTGGGGTGGCCCAGCCGCTCGAGAGCGAGGTTGGCAATCACCTCGTTCGCATTCATGTTGGTCGACGTGCCGGCGCCGCCCTGAATCACGTCGACCACGAACTGGTCGTGGTGGTCGCCAGCGCGAAGCGCTTCGCACGCGGAGACGATGGCGGCGCAGCGGCGCTCGTCCAGCAGGCCGAGCTCGCGATTCGCGAGCGCGGCTGCCTGCTTGATGCACGCCAGCGCGCGGATGAGCTCGGGATAGGCCGAGATTTGCGTCCCAGTGATGGGAAAGTTCTCGACGGCGCGCAGTGTATGCACGCCCCAGTAGGCGTCGCTCGGCACCTCGCGGTCGCCCAGCAGGTCGTGTTCGGTTCGGGTCTTGCGTTCGCTCATCGCGGCCTCGCGCAGCATGGGAGGGGCGCAGCGTAGGAGTCACCGCGAGTGCGCGCAAAGCATATGCACGAACCGCATAACGCGATTCGGCGGGTGGCGGTTCAGCGCGGCGGTGCCGAGAGATAGGCCCAGAGCCGGTCCAGCAGCGGCCGCGTGTGCTCCATCGAGCGGTATAGCCGTACTTCGAGCGGCGTGCCCCAGTCGGGGCCGCCGGCGAGCACAAGCCGGCCTTCGGCGAGCTCCCGGTGCACGCAGCTCTCCGGCAGCCAGCCCAGGCCGTGGCCGGCGAGCAGCATCTCCTTCAGCGCCTCGGACATGTGGGTCTCGAAGACGCGATGCAGATGGTGCGGCTGGGGCGATGCCAGCAGGATCATCTCGACCACATTGCCGAGGAAGGCGCCGGGCGCGTAGCCCACGAAAGGCAGCGCCTGCGCCTTGCGGCCGGGCAGCTTGAACAGCGGATCACCTTGCGCATCGGGCGCGCAGTAGGGCCGCATCGACTCGACCCGCAGCACCAGGTAGGGGAAGCGGTTCGGGTCCAGCAGCACCGGCAGCTGCGGATGGTGGTAGACGATCGCGAGGTCGCAGCCGCCGTCGACCAGTTCACCCACGGCTTCCGGCACGTTCACGGTCGACACGCGCGCGCGCAGTGCCCCGAAGCCCTGGTTCAGCGCCTTCAGCCACTCCGGAAAGGAAGTGAACATCAGCGTGTGCGCGACCGCGAAGTGGATGGCCTCCTCCGCCAGCTCCTGCTGGCCGCGCAGCAGAGTGCGGGCACCGTACACCTGGCGCAGGAAGTCGGCCGCGATGCCCCGGAAGATGCGGCCGGGCGGCGTGAGGGTCAGCGGGCTCGAGCTGCGATCGACCAGGATCACGCCCAGCCAGGCCTCCAGCGCCTGGATACGCCGGCTGAGCGCCGGCTGCGTGACGTGGCGCTCGCGCGCTGCGCGCGAGAAGCTTCGCGTCTCGGCCAGCGCGAGGAAGTCTTCGATCCACTTCGTTTCCAAAACATCTCCCGGCGCAATTGCTGCAATGCTTCTTTCGCGGCGCAACTATACCGATTTGGTATAGCGACCGCCTCACCACGCCATGACGTTGGTCTGTTGAATCGCCGAACGCATGGGCGCCACATGGGCGGGGTGCAACGGCTGGGGCATGATCGCGGCCATGACCATCACCGTGCTGCCTCCGTCGTACACCGATCCCGCGCACCTGGCCGAGGTGTTGCGCGTGCAGGGCCATGCTGCGCTCAGTCCGGCCGGCTTGGCCGTGCTTGCCGGTGTGCAGGCCGATCAGCTGGACGCGCTGTCGCCGAGCTGGAACGATCTGCCGCCGGACGCGTATCTGCGCGATGGCGGCCGCTACCGTCGCCGCCGTCACTCGTGCTTCGCCATCGAGGGCGACATGGTGGTGCAGGCCCCGCATCGCGCGCACTGGCAACCCGTGGAGTACAACGCCCTGCACGGCGGGTTGGAGCGATGGTTCGAGCCGATCGATGCCGCCGTCGTGGCGCAGCCCGCATGGGACGCCTTGCTGCGGGCGCTGGCCGGCGTGTGCAGCGAGTCCAAGGGCGCACGTCCCTGGTATGTGGAGGTGCACCAGTTCCGCATCGATACCACAGGGGGCATCGGCAGGCCCACCCCGGAAGGCGCGCACCGCGACGGGGTCGACGCGGTGGCGGTGCTGCTGGTCGACCGCAGGGGCGTGAAGGGCGGCGAGACGCGAGTGTTCGACGCGGCCGGCCCGATGGGTACCCGCTTCACGATGACCGAGCCGTGGACGGCGCTGTTGCTGGACGACGAGCGGGTGATCCACGAGACGACCCCCATCCAGCCGTTGGAGGCCGGCGTGCCGGGTGGGCATCGGGACACGCTCGTGCTGACGTTCCGCGCGGGCGGGTTCCAGTCGCCGCGCTAAGGCCGGACAGGAAAACCGATGGCGACGCGTATTTCGTTTCCCACTGCCGAAGCTCAGTACCCGTGGCTGAAGACGGTACTTGACACGTACTACATCAGCGACGCCCAGGTCGAAGAGCATCTCGCGCACAGTGCAAGGAAAGGCATCAGGGTCGCCTGCCAGAACGGGTGTGACGCTTGCTGCCGCAGACCGACGGTCCCGTGCACCGAGCCCGAACTTGCAGCGCTGTCCTGGTATGCATGCGAGGTGATCGAGGGGGACCTCCGGCGCCGCGTCAAGAAGCGCTTGATCGAGTACCGGACTCGACTGGAGTGTCCGTTCCTGGTGGATGGAAGTTGCTCGGTCCATGCGGTGCGGCCGCTGAGCTGTCGCCAGTTCTTCGTGAAGGACAAGCCGTGTGCTGTCGGAGAAGACATCGCACAGTCGCGCCCCGACGATGTCATCCCGCTGCCCAGAGACACGGTCCTTCGCCCGGTGGCCATGCGGCTGCTCGACCACTGGAAGCTGGGCAGCCCGAGAAAGAAGCAACAGGCCTACGAATCGGGCTTCATCTATCGGCAGCTGATGAAGTTGCACGAGTTCGACTGGACCGTCGTGGCCAAGGCCATGGATCGGTTCGATGAGGCTTCTCGAGGCGGATCCCCCGAGAACCGGTGAAGCTGTCCGGGTGACGGTGCCCCGTCACTTCAGCAGGGTTTCGGTCAGGAACATCACCGTCGTGTAGAACTGGTAGTCGGCGTTTTCCTTGCGCACGAAGCCATGGCCTTCGTTGTCGGCGCGCAGGTACCACACGGGGTTGCCGTTCTCGCGCACCTTGCCCACCAGTTGCTCGGCTTCGGTGTAGGGCACGCGCGGGTCGTTCAGACCCTGCACCACGAACAGCGGCCGGATGATGCGCTTGGCATGCGTGAGCGGGGAGATGCCGAGCAGGAACTCGCGCATGACCGGGTCGCGCTCGTCGCCGTACTCCGCGCGCCGGAGGTCGCGACGGTAGCTCTCGGTGTTTTCAAGGAAGGTGACGAAGTTCGAGATGCCCACCATGTCGATCGCGCCTGCGATGCGGTCGGCATAGTGAACGGCGCTGGCCAGGGCCACGTAGCCTCCGTAGCTGCTGCCGGCGACGATCACGCGCGCGCTGTTGAACCTGGGCTGTGTGCGGATCCAGTTCAACAGGGCGCCGATGTCGCGTACGGCGTCCTCGCGCTTGGTGCCGTTGTCCAGTGCGAGGAACGTCTTGCCGTAGCCCGACGAGCCGCGAACATTGGGTTCGAGGATGGCAATGCCCAGCTCGTTGACGAGGTAGTTGTAGCGGTTGAGAAAGCCGACGGTCGCCTGCGACTCCGGCCCGCCGTGCACGAGCACCAGCACCGGGCGGGGCCCGGTGAAGCGCGCGGGCGGCGCGGTGAGCAGGCCCGAGATCGTCACCCCGTCGTAGCTGCGCCAGCGCACGATCTTCTGCTCGGGAAAGGTCGCCGTGTTGACGCCCGATGGCGCGTAGGCCCGGGTCCATTGCGTGGGGCGGCTGCCGCCTTCGAAGTCGATGGAGTGCAGTTCGCTGGGCGCCTTCGCACTGCTCAAGGAAATCGCCAGCTCCTGGGTCTTCCGGCGGAACTCCAGGTGATTGACCGTGCCCGCGGGCAAGCGGGGCGCGACCAGTTCCCTGAAGTGATGGGCGTCGAACAGCCGCAACTCGTAGCGGCCATCCACGTTCACCCGCGCGGCCACCAGCAGGCCGTCGTCCGACAGCGTCACGCCGTCTACATCCCAGCGGATGTGGCGTGTCATCGACACCATTTTCTGGTCATCGAAGCGGTGGAACATCAGCTCGCGGAACTCGCCGTCGCGGTCCGTCACGACGAACAGGCCCGAGTTGTCGCGGCGGAAGCCGCCCGCGATGTACACGGTGCGGGTACCTTTGGTCCCGGGCGTCGGCAGCAGCTGGCGCAGCCGGCGGCTTTCGATGTCGAGCAGCCATATCTGCGATTCGTTCGCCGAGAGGTGGCGGGTCAAGGCGATCTGGCGGTCATCCCAGGACACCGCGTCCACGCTCCAGCCCGTGCCCTTGAGCTCGACGAGCCGCCGCCGGTCCATCGGGTTGGCGGGGTCGATGAGCGTGAGCTTCTGCGTCGGGTTCTCGCGGTTGCCGCCCTGGCCGGTGCGGTTGAGCGGCACGCTGCTGTAGATGAGCCGGCTCTTGCGGTTCAGCCACAGCTCCATCGTGTGGCGCTCACCCTCCGGAGTGAGCAGGGCCGGCTCGCGCGAGCCCGGGTCCAGCCGGTATAGCTGCGACGCTTCGTCGCCGCCGGTGCTGCGCTCGAACACGATGTAGCGCCCTTCGCGCGGCTCGTAGAGCGCGCGCGTCACCGGGTCAGGCAAGTCGGTGAGCTGCTCAGGTTTCCCCATCGGCGAGGCCACGCGGAATAGCTGCATGGTTTCGCCGCCCGCCTTGCGGTGCGCGACCAACATCTCGCGGCGCAGCGGATGCCAGTCGACGAAGCCGTGACCGCGAAAGTCGGTGTACTTCGCCACCGCCTTGACCAGGTCCTTGGGAACCGGCGGGACCTCGAGCGAGACGAGGTTGGGGTTGGGCTCGAGAAACGACCCGTCGGACGGCGCGGCTGGATGGTCGTCGTCCCCGGGATCAGTGGGAGCACTGCTACACGCGGCGAGGGCCAGGAGGGACACGAGGACAAGGCGCGCGAGGAGCTTCATCGGTTGCTTTACGGCACGACGGAAGGCCATTGTGCCGGCCTCGCCGACGCAGGCCGCGTCGAGTCCTATGGACGGAAGTGCGCCGCAAGCGGCGTTCGGCGCAAGTGTATGGGCAGCTCGCGGGCTCCCATCGACCGGCTTCTGTCATGAGCCGTCAGCGGCCACCGGCTCGTCAGGCCCTGGCGGCCTGCCGCCCAGGCAGCTTCAGCACGCCGGTGGTCAGCGCCGTACCCAGCAGGATGACTGCACAGCCGGCGGCCATCGCCGGCGTGATGCGCTCACCCAGGAACCACCAGCCCCAAAGCACGCCGAACACCGGGATGAGGAAGGTCACGGAGATCGCGTTGGCCGGGCCGACGCGGGCGATGAGCCGGAAGTACAGCACGTAGGCGACTCCGGTACATGCGAGGGCGAGCAGCGCTACCGCCAGCCATGCGGTGAGTGCCGGCATCGCGGATGGGCGCCATACCAGCGCGGGGCCGGCCAGCACCAGTGCGGCGGCCAACTGGCTGCCCGTGGCCAGGGCGAGCGGCGGCACCCCGGCCAGGCGCTTTTTCGTGTAGGTGGCGCCGATGCCGTAGCACAGCGTGGCGGCCAGGCAAGCCACGACTGCCCAGCCCGAGCCGCCCGGGCGGAAGCTCGCCTTGTCCCAGGCCAGCCACAACACGCCGCCGAAGCCGATCGCCAGGCCAGCGATGCGCGCAGGGGTCGGGCGGTCCTTGAGCCACAGCCACGCGATCACGGCACCGAACAGCGGCGTGGCCGCATTGAAGATGGACGACAGCCCGGCCGTGATGGACAGCGCCGCGTAGCTGTACAGCACGAAGGGCAACGCGGAGTTCACCATGCCCACCACGAAGATCGGCCGCCAGTGCTCGCGCACGGCCGCGACCTGGCCACGCGCCTGCAGGATCGGCCACAGGAAGAGGGCGGCGCCGGTCACCCGCAGTGCGGCAAGTGCCACCGCGCCGAATTCGCTGGCACCCATGCGCATGAAGAGGAAGGAGCCGCCCCAGAGGGCCGCCAGCGCGATGAGCTCGGCGACGCTCGAAGGATTCATCGCAAGGGCACTCCTTCCAGGGACAGCAGGGCGCGCTTTCGCGCCAGGCCCCCGGCGTAGCCCGTGAGTGCGCCGCCGCGGCCGATCACACGGTGGCACGGCACGATCACCGACACCGGGTTACGGCCGATCGCCGCTCCCACCGCGCGTACGGCGCTCGCCGCGCCGATCTGCTGGGCGATGTCGAGGTAGCTGCGCGTCTGTCCCGAAGCGATGCGCAGGAGCGCCTGCCACACGCTGCGCTGGAAGGCACTGCCGTGCAGGTCCAGCGGCAGCTCGAAGCCCATCGAGCGGCCGGCGAAGTACTTTGCGAGCTGTGCGGCCGTTTCGGCGAGCAGCGCGTCTTCGGGTCGATGCGGCGCATCGAGCTCGCCCGGATGGTCCTTCTGGCCCTCGAACCATGCGCCGGCCAGCCCATGTTGCGTGCGGGCGAGGAGCAGGGTGCCGAGGGGCGTGGACAGCGGGGCCTGCGCGGTGAGGGCGGTACGCCACGACGAAGTGACCTTGTTCATGCGACATGCTCCAGCGTGTTCCACAGGCGCAGCACGGCATAGGCGCGCCAGGGGCGCCAGGCCTGCGAGATGGCCTCCGCTTCACGAGGCGAGCGGCACCCGTAGCGCTGCCGCATGGCCTTCTGCAGCGCCACATCGTGCGGCAGGAAGGCATCGGGCCAACCGAGCGCGCGCATGGCGATGTAGTGCGCGGTCCAGGCGCCTATGCCCGGCAATTCGCACAGCGCCGCGATCAGCGCATCGGGCGGCCGGTGGGGCACGAGGTGCGGCTGGATCTGCGGCCAGGCGTCGGCCAACACGCGGATTGCCTCCGCTCGCGTGCGAACGATCCCCAGCGAGGCGATGTCATCGGTGGTCGCCGTCGCAAGCGCCTGCGGTGAGGGGAAGGACCGGTCGATGCCCGGCCACGGTGTGACGGCCGGGCCGCCGTGGCGCTCGACCAGCCGGCGCGCGAGGGTGCGTGCTGCCGCCACCGTGACCTGCTGGCCCAGCACGGCACGCACGGCGAGCTCGAAGGCGTCGAGGCTCCCGGGCAGGCGCAGGCCCGCACGGCCGGGCAGCGGCTGCAGCGCCGAATCGATGGCCTCGGGCGCGGCGTCCAGGTCCAACCAGCGGCGTACGGCAGCCAGCAAGGCGGCACTGGCCGGCGCCAGCGCGCTCGCGAACTTCAGTCGCACCTGGGAACGCTCGGGTAGGAATTCGGCCTCCACCCAGCCCGCCGACAGGCCCGCGATGCCGGCCCGTAACGTGCGCCGGATGCGCGTCCCGTCCACCTGCTCGACCCGCGGAATCGCCCGTTGCCCGAGGAAGGCCACCAAGCCCTCGGTGTCGTACGGCGCGCGGTAGGCCAACGTTACCGTGATAGCGTCGTCCGCGGTGGCCGCATCGCGCAAGACTTCGCCGCGCAGGCGGCCCGGGCTCATGCGATAGCTGTGCGAGAACGCCGCGTTGAAGCGGCGCAGGCTGCCGAACCCGCTGGCCAGCGCCACCTGCGACACGGGTAGCCGCGTGTCGGTGAGGAGCTGCTTGGCGGTCAGGAGACGGCGCGTCTGGAGGTATTGCACCGGGGTCACGCCGTGCTCGGCCAGGAAGATGCGGCGCAGGTGCCGATCGCTCACCCCGAGCCGCGCAGCCAGAGCCGAGAGGCTGGGCAGCGGCCCGGTGCAACCCTGGGTGTCGAACCAGTCGGCCGCCTGGCGTGCCAGGGTGCGCGAGGCGTCCATCACCGACCAGGCGAGCCCCGGCCCGGGCGCGATTTCCGGCCGGCATTTCAGGCAGGGGCGAAAAGCCTGCGCCTCGGCCTGCGCCGCGGTCTCGAAGAAGCGGCAGTTCTCCCGCCGGGGCAGTCGCACGCGGCAGATGGGGCGGCAGTAGATGCCCGTGGAAGTGACTCCCACGAACAGCCGGCCGTCGAAGCGCGCATCGCGCGCCTTCAGCGCAAGGTAGGCGGCATCGGCGTCGAGGGTCATGCGGCGATTATTGGTTCTTCGATGCCGCCGCACCGGCCGTTTTCGGACATGCAGGTCCGCGGCGTGGCGGGCAGGGCGTACAGGTGGCGTCCCTACAATGACTCGATTCGAACCAAGGGCAGGTGTCCATGCAAGTCGATCCCAGCATCTTCAAGGCCTATGACATCCGTGGCATCGTGGGCCGCACGCTCGATGAGACGGTTGCCGAGCACCTCGGCCGGGCCTTTGGCACTGAGGCGTTGGCGGCGGGCGAGCGCGCGGTGGTGGTGGGCCGCGACGGACGACTGTCCGGGCCGCAACTGTCGGCTGCGCTGATCCGTGGGCTGGCCTCCACCGGCCTCGACGTGGTCGACATCGGCCAGGTCACCACGCCCATGCTGTACTACGTGGCTTCCACGCGCGGGGAACACGGTTGCCACAGCGGCATCCAGGTCACCGGCAGCCACAACCCCAAGGACTACAACGGCTTCAAGATGGTCCTGGCGGGGCGTGCCATCTACGGCGAAGACATCCAGAAGCTGCGGCGCCGCATGGAGGCCGAGGACTACGCCAACGCACCCGGCCGCTCGGCGACCATGGATGTGTTCGACGAGTACCTGCACCGCATTGCCAGCGACTGCCGGCTGGCCCGCCCCATGAAGATCGTGGTGGACTCGGGCAACGGCATTCCCGGTGCGTCGGCGCCCGCAATCCTTCGCGCGCTGGGCTGCGAGGTGCGCGAGCTCTACTCCGAGGTGGACGGCAACTTCCCGAACCACCACCCCGACCCGAGCAAGCCCGAGAACCTGGCCGAGCTCATCGAGACCGTGCAGACCACCGACGCCGAGCTGGGCCTCGCGTTCGACGGCGACGGCGACCGTCTCGGCGTGGTCACCAAGGACGGGCAGATCATCTACCCCGACCGGCAGCTCATGCTCTTCGCGCTGGACGTGCTCAAGCGTGTGCCGGGCGCGCCCATCATCTACGACGTGAAGTGCACCCAGCGCCTCGCGCCACTCATTCGCGAGGCCGGGGGGCACCCGCTGATGTGGAAGACCGGGCACTCGCTGGTGAAGGCCAAGCTCAAGGAGACTGCCGCGCCACTGGCCGGCGAGATGAGCGGCCACATCTTCTTCGCCGAGCGCTGGTATGGCTTCGACGACGCCACCTACACCGCGGGGCGCCTGCTGGAGATCCTCTCGCACGCCAAGGACCCGAGCGTGGTGCTCAACGGCCTGCCGACCAGCTACAGCACGCCCGAGCTCAACGTGCCCTGTGCCGAGGGCGAGCCGCGCCAGGTGGTCGAGCGCCTGCTGGAAACCGCGAAGTTTCCGCATGCAAGGGAGATCATCACCATTGATGGCGTGCGCGCCGAGTACGACGACGGCTTCGGCCTGATCCGGGCCTCCAACACGACGCCGGTGCTCGTGTTGCGCTTCGAGGGCCACACGCCCGAGGCGCTGGAGCGTATCCGCGAGGAGTTCATGGCAGCGCTGCGGGTCGTCAAGCCCGACGCGCGGGTCGCTTCCGCGGCGCACTGAGCGGCACCTTCCGCGTGCGTGTTTTGGTCGTCAAGCTGTCCTCCCTGGGGGACGTGGTGCACACCATGCCGGTGGTGCACGACATCCTGACCCAGTTTCCAGACGCTCACATCGACTGGGTCGTCGAGCCCGGCTTCGCGCCGCTGGTGCGCCGCGTGCGGGGCATCCATACCGTGATCGAGTGTGCCTTGCGGCGTTGGCGTAAGGCATGGTGGACGCGTCCCGTGCGCGAGGAGTGGCGGCTCTTTCGGGAGGCACTGCGCGGCGAGCCCTATGACGCGGTGATCGATTTCCAGGGGCTCACCAAGTCGGCAGTGGTCGCCTGGATGGCGCGCGGGCCGAGCTATGGCCTTGCCCTGCGCACCGAGGGTTCCAGTCACGAGTGGCCGGCGCGGTGGCTTGTGAACCACCCGATTGACGTGCCGCTGCGTATCCACGCGCTCGATCGCGCCCGCGTGTTGGCGGGTCGCGCCCTGGGCTACAAGCACCAGGGGCCGCCGCAGTTTGGTCTGCGGGCCCATCCGCTGGACGATACCGACCGCACGATGGTGTTCGTGCACGGCACCTCGCGCGACGACAAGTTGTGGCCGGAAGCGCATTGGGTCGCCCTCGGGCGCCGCGTGCTCGAAAGCGGGTGGTGCCTGGCCTTGCCACAGGGCGGACCGGCCGAACGGGCGCGGGCCGAGCGCATCGCACACGCGCTGGGGCCCGCGTGCGAGGTGTGGCCCGCCATGGACATCGCGGCACTGGCCGACCGCATGGGAGCAGCGCACGGCGTCATCGGCCTGGACAGCGGCCCCAGCCACATCGCGGTGGCGCTGGGGCTACCGCATGTGCAGATCTACAACTTCCCCACATCGTGGCGCACCGGCCCGCAGCTGGCGCACGGCCATCTCCATCAGGTTTCGGTGGAATGCCAGCCAGCGCCCGATGTCGACACGGTGTGGCAGGCGTGGCAAAACGCATGGACGCAATACCGGCAGACCGAGCTCCAGTGACGACTGCCTGGCGCGAGAGGTTCGCGCGCGGCGGCTACTCCGCGCTCCTCGGACTGATCAAGCCCTTGTACCTGCTGCGCCTGTGGTGGCGCGGTCGCAGCGAGCCGCTGTACCGGAAGGCGCTCGCCGAGCGCCTGGGCTTGTATGGCGGCGAGCCCTCCGAAGGATGGGTATGGGTGCATGCCGTGTCGCTCGGGGAGACGCGGGCCGCCGCCGCCCTGGTGCAGGCGCTGCGCAACCAGCGGCCCGGTATGCGGCTGCTGCTCACTCACGGCACGGCCACGGGGCGTGAGGCGGGCGGCGCGCTGCTCGCGCCCGACGATCGCCAGCTCTGGCTGCCTTACGACACGCCCGGTGCAGTGGACCGCTTCTTTCGCCATTTCCGTCCGGCGGTCGGCGTGCTGATGGAAACGGAGATCTGGCCCAACCTGCTGCACGCAGCCGCCCGGCACAAGGTGCCGATGGTGCTGGCCAATGCGCGGCTGAGCGAGAAGAGCCGACGTCAAGGCCAGAGGCTCGGTTCGGTGCTGCGCCCGGCCGTGCAGCAACTCTCGCTGGTGCTCGCGCAGACGGAAGCCGATGCGGCACGGCTGCGGGAGGCAGGCGCGCGCCGCGTGTCGGTGAACGGCAACCTGAAGTTCGACATGGCGCCCGACGAGAAGCTGCTGGCGCGCGGGCAGGTCTGGCGCGAGGCGATCGGCCGGCCGGTGCTGCTGGCTGCCGTGACGCGCGAAGGTGAGGAAGCGGAGTTGCTGGCGGCCTGGACACGGGCATGCGCGTCGTTGCCGGTCAAACCCTTGCTCGTCGTGGTGCCCCGCCACCCCCAGCGCTTCGAGGAGGTGGCGGATCTGATCAAGGGCGCGGGCCTGCGGCTGGTGCGCCGCAGCCATTGGGAGCAGGTGCCCGCGACTGCAGGCATCCATGCGGACGTATGGCTGGGCGACTCCATGGGCGAGATGCCGCTTTATTACGGCCTGGCCCGAGTCGCGCTGCTGGGTGGCAGCTTTGCCCCGCTCGGTGGCCAGAACCTCATCGAGGCAGCGGCCTGCGGCTGCCCGGTCGTGATGGGTCCGCACACCTGGAACTTCGCGCAGGCGGCGCAGCTGTCACTCGCGACAGGAGCCGCTCTGCGCGTGCCGGACATGGAGGCCGGGGTGCGCGAAGCGCTGACGTTGATTGGCAATGAGGTGCAGCTGGAGCTGATGTCCCAGCGGGCAATGGAGTTCGCCGCGCAGCATCGCGGGGCCGCCAGGCGCATGGCGCGGGCCATCGCGGAGCTGGTCAACAGCCGGACTGCGGCGCCTGTTCAAGGCGGCTAAACCAGCGGCAACCTCGCGACGAGCGGGCAGTGGCAGTTCGAGGGGAAGGGCGGCCTCGCAGCCGGACCCGGCAGCCCCTGCCTGAAGGCAGGGGCATGGCTCACTTCACGAGAAGCTGATCCACCTTCTGCACGTCCTCCGCGCCCAGGGTGCCTGCCGCCTGCCGCAGCCGCAAGGCGTTCACCAGCGCATCGTTGCGTGCCTTGGCGAGGTCGCGTCGGGCATTGAAGAGCTGGGTCTGCGCGTTGAGCACGTCGATGTTCACCCGCACGCCCACACGGTAGCCTAGCTGCGTGGCTTCCAGGGCGAGCTGGCTCGAGGCTTCGGCCGCCTCGAAGGCCTTGACCTGTGCCTGTAGCGACTGGGCGCCGAAGTAGGCGGTCCGGGTGTCCTGCAAGGCGCGGCTGCGGGCCTGCGCCAGGTTTTCGCGGGCCTGTTCTTCCAGCAGCAGCGTTTCCTTCACCCGGTTCTGAACGGAAAAGCCGGCAAAGATCGGCATGCGCAGCGTGACGCCGATGCTTGTGGAACTGCCACTGCCCGAGCTGTCGATGGGCCGCCCCGCCTCGCCGGGCACCACGGCGCGCGTTCCGCGGATCGCGTCGTAGCCGCGGCCGAGGGAGGCGTTCAGGTCCACCGTGGGCAGGTGGCCGGCGCGCGCCTTCGTGGTTTCCAGCTGGGCCACCTCATGGACGACCCGGGCCCGGCGCACCGCGGGAGAGTTCTCCACCGGGCTCACCCATTCCTCCACTGTTCCGGAGACCAACGGTCCCACGTCCACAGGCACGGCGAGCGGCTTGGGGCTCAGCTTGCTTTGGCCGACGATCGTTTCCAGCACCAGGCGGCGGGTGTTCAGGTCGTTCTCGGCCTGCAGTTCCTGCGCGGTGGCGAGGTCGAAGCGGGCCTGGGCCTCGCGTGTGTCGGTGATGGTCGCCGTTCCCACCTCGAAGTTGCGTTTTGCCGAGGCAAGCTGCTCGGAGATGGCACGCCGGTTGGCCTGCGCGGAAGCCAGCGTTTCGGCGGCGGTGAGCACATCGAAGTAGGCTTGGGACAGGCGCACGATCAGATCCTGCTCGGCCAGGAGGAGGTCGGCACGCGCCGCCTCCAGGCTCCGATCGGCCTGCTGGATGGTGGCGTCGTTGGCCCGGTTGAACAGGGTTTGCGTGCCGGTGAGGGCCGCGTTCGTCGAGCGCGTGGTGGTGTCGGACGAGGGGTTGTCCGTCGTGGAGCGGGAGGCGCCCAGCGTGGCGTCCACCTGGGGCCGGCGCAGGGCGTGCACCTGCTCGGCACGGTACTGCGCGGAATCGGCCAGGGCCCGGGCCGCCAGGAACTGCGCGTCGTGCGCGCGTGCCGCCTCGAACAGCGTGGAGAGACTTTGCGCCCGGGCGATGCCCGCAAAGCCCAGCCCCATCGCGATCCCCAGGACCACGGGCGCCAGGCGGGTGGGCAGGGGCAGGGGGCGGCGACTGGCGGACATCTGGATTCTTCCTTGCGTGCGTGTGGGTTGCGGACGATCAGTAGCGCGGCACGGCGGGGTCAACCTGCGTCGACCAGGCGTCGATGCCGCCAGCGAGGTTGTAGACCTGCTCGAAGCCCTGCCCGGAGAGGAACGCAGCCACATGCTGGCTGCGTACCCCGTGATGACAGATGCAGACGACGGGCCGCGTGCGGTCCAGCTCGGCGAGCCGTTGTGGCACCAGCCCCATCGGGATATGCGTGCAGTCCATGCCGGGCAGCCGGATGACTGCCTGCTCCAGCTCCCAGGACTCGCGCACGTCCAGGAGAACGGCCTCGCCCGAGAGGCTCAGGGCGTGCAGATCGTGGACGGCGAGCTGTTTCATCAGAACTTGAATTTCGGCGGTTCGCTGAAACCCTTGAGGCGCGGCGCGACGATGTCGAACAGCTCGGCGGTCTCGTAGTCGTGCTCGCCGCGGCGCGTGTACAGCACGGCGCGCATGATGGGCAGCTGGCCCACGATGGCGGCCAGGCGCCCGCCCACCTTCAGCTGGGCCAGCAGCGAAGGCGGTACTGCGGGCACCGACCCGGACAGCAGGATGGCGTCGAACGGCGCTTCTTCGGGCAGCCCGCGAGATCCGTCGGCCTGGCGCACGCGCACATTCGTGATGCCGGCGCGCTGAAGGTTGGCCTTGGCGAACTCGACCAGTTCGGGAAGCAACTCCAGCGTGACAACTTCACGCGCCTTGTGAGCCAGCAGCGCGGCCATGTAGCCCGAACCCGTGCCCACTTCCAGCACGCGCTCGTGCTTGTGGACCTGCAGTTCCTGCAGCAGGCGGGCTTCCAGCTTGGGGTTGAGCATGACCTGCCCCCCGGGCAGCGGCGCTTCGATGTCGACGAACGCCAGCGCTCGCGACTGGGGCGGGACGAAGTCCTCGCGCTTGACCACCGCCAGCAGCGAAAGCACGCTCTGGTCCAGCACATCCCAGGTCCGGATCTGCTGCTCGATCATGTTGAAGCGGGCTTGTTCGGTGTTCATGGCGGGTGTCGCGGGTATGCAAAAGCCCGGGATTTTATTTCGCGGGTTGGTTTTCAGCGGCATATCGGGAGGTCGTGCTCCCGCCTTGCAAACGACGCTTCAGCCACGAGGCAAGGTCGTCGAGCCAGCAGTAGAGGACCGGCACCACCACCAGCGTGAGCAGCGACGAAGTGATCACGCCGCCGATCACCGCCTGGCCCATGGGGGCGCGCTGTTCGGAGCCCTCGCTCATCGCGAAAGCGAGCGGCACCATGCCGAACACCATGGCCAGCGTCGTCATGAGGATGGGCCGCAGCCGCACGCGTGCCGCGTGGAGCAGGGCGGCCTCGCGTTCCATCGGTGGCTCGCCTGCCTCGCCGCGGCGGGCGCGGATGGCGAAGTCGACCAGCAGGATCGCGTTCTTGGTGACCAAGCCCATGAGCATCACGATGCCGATCACGCTGAACATGTTGAGCGTGGAGCCGAAGACCAGCAGCGCGAGGACCACGCCGATCAGCGTGAGCGGCAACGAGCTCATGAGCGCGATCGGCTGCAGGTAGCTACGGAACTGGCTGGCGAGGATCATGTAGATGAACACCACCGCCAGCATCAGCGCGCCGACCGCGTACCGGAAGGACTCGTTCATGTTGCGCGTGGAGCCGCCGAAGCTGTAGCGGTAACCCGGCGGCCAGGCGATGCGGTCGAGGATGCGGCGGATGTCGGCCGACACCTCGCCGGTGCTGCGGCCCGAGGCGTTGGCATCGATGTTGATTTCGCGGTTGAGGTCGCGGCGGTTGATCTGGTTGGGGCCGGTGCCCGGGACCACCTGGGCCACCTGCGACAGCCTCACGACGCGCGGCGAGCCGTCGGCCGCGGGCGCCACGTTGAGCGGCAGGCGTTCCAGTGCGACCGCGGAGTCCCGTGCGTCCGGAGCCAAGCGGACATTGACGTCGTAGTTCTCGCCGTCGGGCGCACGCCAGTTGCCGACGGTGGTGCCGGCCACCAGCGTGCGCAGCGTGCCGGCCAGGGCATTGACGTTCAGGCCGGCATCGGCTGCGGCCTCGCGCTTCACGTCGATGGCGAGGGTGGGCTTGTCGGCCTTGAGCGTGCTGTCCAGGTCGGTGAGGCCGGGAACCTCGCGCAGCCTGGGCAGGATCAATTGCGATAGGCGCGCCAGCTCGCCGAGGTCCGGACCCTGCACCGAGAACTGCAGGCTCTTGCCCCCGCCGAGATCGAGCGGGCCGATGTTGGTGATGGTGATGCCCGCGATGCGGGAGAGCCGCTCGCGCACGGTCACCGTCATCTGGTTCACGCTGCGGTCGCGGTCCTTGCGGTCGGTGAAGCGCACATAGGTGGAGCCGTAGATCTTGCCCTGCGCCATGCCGGCATTGATGGTGGTCACCGTGTGCCGCACCTCCGGTATTTCGCGCAGGACGGCATCGATCTGCCTGGCCCGGGCTTCGGTGACCTCCAGCGAGGAGCCCACAGGGGTGTGGAAGTTGATGAGCGTCTCTGAAAAGTCGGCCTTGGGAAGGAACTCGGTGCCCAGCACCGGCAGCAGCAGGAAGCTGCCGGCGAAGGTGGCCAGCGCCAGGGCGACGGTAGCGAGCTTATGCGCCAGCGACCAGCGCAGGAGCTGTTGATAGGCTTCCGAGAGGTGTTCAGTGAGGGCGTCGAACGCATGCGTTACGCGGCCCAGCGTGTGTTCATACAGCGTGCGCGGCGCACCCTTGCGCGGCCCGTGTGCCTGCGGGTCGTGCCATACGCTGGAGAGCATGGGATCCAGCGTGAAGCTGACGAACATGGAAATCATCACGGCCGCCACGATCGTGATGCCGAACTCGTGGAAAAACTTGCCCACGATGCCGCCCATGAAGCCGATGGGCAGGAACACCGCCACGATGGACAGCGTGGTGGCGAGCACCGCCAGGCCGATTTCCTGCGTGCCCCACAGGGCGGCGTCGTGCGGGCTTCGGCCCATCTGGACGTGGCGCACGATGTTCTCGCGCACCACGATGGCATCGTCGATGAGCAGACCCACGCACAGGCTGAGCGCCATCATCGTGATGCCGTTGATGGTGAAGCCGAAGGCGTACATCACGCCGAAGGTGCCGATGAGCGCGATCGGTAGCGTGAGGGCGGTGATGACCGTGGAACGCCAGGAGTTGAGGAAGAGGAAGACGATCAGCACCGTGAGCGCGGCGCCCTCCACCAGGGTGCGCTGCAGGTTGGCCACCGAGACGCGGATCGGGCGCGAGTTGTCCCGGTTCACCTCCAGCTTGATGCCTCGCGGCAGCAGCGGCCCGATCTCCTCCAGCGCGCGCCGCAGGCCGTCGACCACCGCGATGGTGTTCTCGCCCTGCGACTTCTGCACCGACAGCAGCACGGTGCGCTGGCCGTTGTAGAGCGCGAGGCTTTCCTGCTCCTGGGGGCCGTCCACCACGTCGGCCACCTGCCACAGCTTTACGGGCGTACCGTTGCGCCGGGCGACCACGATGTCGCGGAAATCCTCGGGCCGCGCCATGCGGGCGTTGATCTGCACGACGCGCTCCTGCTCGTGCGTGCGGATGGCCCCCATGGGCAGCTCCTGGTTCTCGCTGCGCACGGCGGCCACCACCTGGTCCACGCCGATGCCCAGCGCTTCCAGCGCGGCGGGCTTCACGTACAGGTTGATCTCGCGCTGCACGCCGCCCACCAGATTCACGGCGCCCACGCCGCGCACGTTCTCCAGGCGCTTTTGGAGCACCTGCGTCGCCCAGGTGGAGAGTTCCTGCGGGGAGCGGCTGCCGTCGGGCGACAGCAGCGCCACGTTGAAGATCGGCGTGCTGGCCGGGTCGAAGCGCGAGATGCTTGGCTCCTTCACCTCTTCGCGCAGCTGCGGCCGGATCAGCGCCACCTTCTCGCGCACGTCGTCGGCGGCCTTGCGGCCGTCCACGTCGAGGTTGAACTCCACGATCACCACGGAGCTGCCTTCGTAGGAGCGGGAGTACAGCGAGTTGATCCCGGCGATGGTGTTGACCGCCTCCTCGATCTTGCGGGTGACTTCGCTCTCCACGATCTCGGGCGAGGCACCGGGGTAGTCCATGGTGACGACCACGGTCGGGAAGTCGACGTTGGGGTACTGATCGACGGCAAGCCGCTGGTAACTGAACAGCCCCAGCACCACGAAGGCCAGCATGGCCATGGTGGCCATGACGGGGTTGGCGATGGACACCCGGGTGAACCACATGGTCAGGCCGCCTTGCCGGGTGCGCTGCCCGATGCGGCCGCAGGCGGCCGCGCGGGCACAGGCGCCGGCAGCCGCACCGGTGTGCCGTCGGCCTGCTGCCCTGCCGCGGCGCGCAGCACGCGGGTGCCCTGCGACGTGCCCTGGACGATCTCGACGACCGGCTCCTGCCGTCCGTCGATGCGGGCCTCGCCGCGCTCGCCGACCACCACGGGCTGGTGGACCACCTTGCCCTCGCGCACGGCCAGCAGGTAGGGCCGCGCCTGGTCGACCCGCACCGCGGAGGCCGGCACGGCGAGCGCCGTGCGACGCTGTACCTCGATGTGTCCCTGTGCGAACAGGCCCTGGCGCAGGCCGGGCTGGCCCTGCAGCGTCAGGTACACCATCACCGCCCGCGTGCCGGGCTGCGTGCTCGGGTTGATGCGCGCGACCGTGGCCGTTGCCGGCTGGGTCAGCCCGTCCACCACGAGCCGCGCGCTTTGACCCACGCGCACGGCGCCCACGTCCTCGGGGGCGAGCGCGGCCTCCAGTTCGATGCGCGAGAGGTCGACGATCTCGACGATGTGCGCGTCCACCGCCAGGCGCTCGCCGGGCTGCACCACCCGGCGTGACACCTGGCCATCGATGGGGGACGTCAGCAGCGCATCGCCTCGGGCCTTGCGCGCCAGCGCCACGGCGGCGGTGGCTGCCTCATGGTTGGCGTGTGCCGCCTCGGCGTTCGATACAGAGGTCTCCAGCCCGGTGGACGAGATGAAGCCCTGCGCCACGAGGGCGCGGCTGTTCTCCAGCGCACGGCGAGCGATGTCGTACTGCGCCTGTGCGGCCGCGGCCGTCTGCTCCGCCTGCCGCAGCCGCCAGTCGAGCTCGGTCGTGTCGAGTTGGCCGATGACCTGCCCGGCACGTACCGTGTCGCCCTCGCGCACGCCGAGCGACTTCACCTCGGCGGCCACCTTGGCCTTCACGACGGCGGTGTTCACTGCCTTCAGTCCGCCCGACACCGCGACCGTGCGCGCCATTTCGAGCGGAGTCGCGAGGGCAAGGTCGGCCGCCGACAGATCCAGTGCCGGCGGTGCCTTCGCGGCCGCAAGGGCGGCTTCGTTGTGCAGTTGACGCGCCTTCATCGTGCGTGCTGCCAGGCCGCCCATCAGCAGCAGCGCGAGCATGGGAAGAATCCAGCGCAGCTTGCGGCTCATGCCTGCCCCCTCGTCGTGGTGTGTGTTGCGTTCGTCGATGCGCCCCGGATTGTGGGGTCGCCCTCCGGGCAGGCCGCGCGCGACCGCGTCGAGCTGCGTCGCGATGAGCTGCCGGGAGCGGGCTTCCTTGCGGCACTGGCGTGTCGGAGCGGCGACCCTGCCGTTCGGGCGTACCAATGACGAATTCGCCAATGACAGAAGGGTCAGCAATGTAGTCGACCTGCAAGAACGTTGGGCACGAAGGCATGGCTTGCCGCTGCCGCACTCCCCCAGCAGCAGGGCCGGTCAGTGTCAGTGAGGCCTCTTGCTGCCGCATGCTGCAGCGTAAAGATCGGTGAAGGGCTTTCGACCGGCGAAACTGCCGGGCGCGTCCCCGTCCAAAATCGCCTCATGACCCGATCACGTGTACTGACCATCGGCGTGCCGGCCCTGATGCTGCTGCTTGTCGCACTGGGGGCCTGGTGGTGGCTGCGCGAAGGCCGCGACGCCGTTTCCTATCGCACCGCGCTGATCGAGCGCGGGCCCATGCAGGCCGCTGTCGCGGCTACGGGCACCATCGCGCCGGTGACCGAGGTGCAGGTGGGCACGCAGGTCTCGGGCCAGATCAAGGAGCTGTTCGTCGACTTCAACTCGGAGGTCAAGGCCGGGCAGTTGCTGGCGCGGCTGGACCCGCAGACCTTCGAGTACAAGCTGCGCCAGGTGCAGGCGGACCTCGACGCGGCGCGCGCCTCCGTGCTCAATGCTCAGGCCAACGCCGGCGCGGCACAGGCTGCGGTGTCGCGCGCGCAGGTCGACTTGGGCGAGGCGCGGCGAGCGCTGGGGCGCAACGAGGAGCTGCTGGCGCAGAACTTCATTTCGTCGGCCCAGGTGGAAACCTCCCGCGCCCTGGTGGCCAGCCAGGAGGCCGCACTCAAGGCGGCCGAGGCGCAGGCGCAGGTGGCCCAGGCCCAGATCACGAGCGCCCAATCCACCGTCAAGCAGCGCGAGGCACTGGTCGCTCAGGCGAAGGTCGACATCGAACGCACGGAGATCCGCTCGCCGGTGGTCGGCGTCGTGATCAAGCGCAGCGTGGAGCTCGGGCAGACCGTGGCCGCCAGCCTGCAGGCACCGGAGCTCTTCGTCATCGCGAAGAACCTGTCGGACATGCAGGTGCAGGCGGCCATCGACGAAGCCGACATCGGCCGCGTGCGCGTGGGCCAGAAGGCGTCGTTCACCGTCGATGCCTTCCCCGGCCGCGCGTTCGAGGGCACGGTGACCCAGGTGCGCAAGGCGGCCACGAACACGCAGAACGTGATCACCTACACCGTCGTAGTCGCCTTCGTGCCGGGCGACACGCGGCTGCTGCCGGGCATGACGGCCAACGTGAAACTCGTCACCGACACACGCGAGAACGCGCTCAAGGTACCGAATGCCGCGCTGCGGGTGCGGCTGCCCGGACTCGAGCCCGCCGCAGCGGCATCGTCACCGGCAGCGCCGCGCGACATCGCCATGGCCAACGGCGAACCTGCGCGACGGGCCGCCCGGGGGCCGGAGGCGGGCGCATCGGCGACTGACGGCGCGACCCGACGTGGCGACAGCCATGGCGGCGCGGCGCGTGGCGGTGGCGCACGTGGCCGCATCTATCTGCTCGAAGACGGGAAGCCTCGCGCCTACGCCGTGCGGCTCGGCATCACTGACGGTTTCATGACGGAGATCGTGGTTCCGCAGGGTTCGCCGGATGGTGCACGCCTGAGCGAAGGCGCCGAGGTGATCCTGGGCACGGCCGTGCCGGGCAACAACGGTGGCACGGGTGGCAGCCGGCCCTCCGGGCCGCGCATGACGTTCTGACCATGGCCACCGACCCGCCGCTCATCCAGGCGCGGGACCTGACCAAGGTCTACGCCTCGGGCGACAACCGCGTCCATGCGCTGCGCGGCGTCTCGCTGGACATCGCGACCGGCGAGTTCATCGCAATCATGGGCGCTTCGGGCTCGGGCAAGTCCACGCTGATGAACATCCTCGGCTGCCTGGACCGGCCCACCTCGGGGCAGTTGTGGCTGGGCGGCGAGGCTGTGGATGAGATGGTCCCGGACCAGCTCGCCTCCGTGCGAAACCGGCGCATCGGCTTCGTGTTCCAGCAGTTCAACCTGCTCCCGCGCACCTCGGCGCTCGAGAACGTCGAGCTGCCTCTCCTGTACGCAGGGGTCGGGGCCGAGCCACGGCGGGCACGGGCGCGGGAAAGCCTGGCCCGGGTGGGTCTGGCCGAGCGCGCAAGCCATACCCCGGCGCAGTTGTCGGGGGGGCAGCAGCAGCGCGTGGCGATCGCCCGAGCGCTGGTCAACCGGCCGCAGCTCATCCTGGCCGATGAGCCCACAGGCGCGCTCGACTCGCAGACCTCCGAGGAGATCATGCGGCTCCTGTCCGACCTCAATGCGCACGGCATCACCGTGGTACTGGTCACGCACGAGCCAGACATCGCGCAATGGGCGCGGCGGCGCATCGTCTTTCGCGACGGCCACATCCTCGAAGACATACGGCAGGTACCGAAGGCCCAGGAGCACACCGCATGAACCTGCTGGCTGCCTTCCGCTCGGCGTGGCGCGCGCTGACCGCCAACCTGTTGCGCAGCATGCTCACCATGCTGGGCATCATCATCGGCGTGGCCGCGGTGATCACGATGATTGCCGTGGGCACCGGAGCGCAGCAGCGCGTGGCCGAGCAGATGAAATCGCTGGGTTCCAATGTGATGCTCGTCCTGCCCGGCACGCAGACGGCCGGGGGCGTGCGCCTGGGGGCGCAGACCGGGCAGACGCTCACCGAGGACGATGCCGCCACCATCGCCCGCGAGGTGCCCGAGGTCCAGGTGGCTGCGCCCAGCAATCGCAGCAGCGCGCAGCTTGTGGCCGGCAATCTCAACTGGGCCTCGCAGGTCATCGGCACCACCAACGACTACTTCGAGTCCCGCGATTGGCCATTGGCCGAGGGGCGCCTGTTCGAGGTGAGTGAGATGCAGGGAGCCGGCAAGGTCGCCATCGTGGGCCAGACCGTGGCGCGCCAGCTGTTCGGCGATGTCGACGCGGTGGATCAGGTCATGCGTATCCGCAACGTGCCGGTCACCATCGTGGGCGTGCTCTCGCCCAAGGGACAGAACGCCTTCGGTCAGGACCAGGACGATGTCGTGGTTGTCCCCATCTCCACCTTGCGCAACCGCATCCAGGGCGGCCAGGCCGGGCAGGTGCAGCGGGTGGGCACGATCAACGTCAAGGTCTGGCAGGGGCAGAGCATGCAGTCCGCCGAGGAGGGGATCCGTCAGCTGATGCGCCAGCGCCATCGCGTGCCGCCGGGGGCCGACGACAGCTTCACCGTGCGTAACCTCACCGAGGTGCTGCAGGCGCAGGAGGCGGCCAGCCGCGTGATGACGCTGCTGCTGGCCGCCGTGGCCGGCGTGAGCCTGGTGGTGGGAGGCATCGGCATCATGAACATCATGCTGGTCAGCGTGACCGAGCGCACCCGCGAGATCGGCCTGCGCATGGCGGTGGGGGCGCGCAGCCGCGACATCCTGGTCCAGTTCCTGATCGAGGCCGTGACGCTCAGCCTGGCCGGCGGCGCGATCGGCGTGCTGCTGGGCGCGCTTGCCACCTGGGCCGTGGCGGCGTTCGCGGGGTGGAGGGTGGCGTTGACCGGCTCGTCTATCCTCCTGGCCGCCGGCTTCTCCGCGGCGGTGGGCGTCTTCTTCGGGTTCTACCCGGCGCGCCGCGCGGCGTCGCTGCTGCCCATCCAAGCCCTGAGGTACGAATGACGAACAACACCGAACGGCTCCTGCGCCTGTGCTGCCTGCTGCTGATGGCGGCCGTGCTGAGTGCGTGCGCCACGCTGGGCGGCGGCCGTGTGATCACGTTCACCCAGGCCGACATGACCAGGCTGCTGGAGCAGCATGGGCCCTTCCAGCGTCGCCTGCTGGAGGTGCTGGACGTGCGCGTGCAGCGGCCCACCGTGCGCCTGCTGAACCTCAGCGACCGGCTCAACAGCACCTTCGACGTCATCGCCACCGAGCGCCTCAGCCGCGCCACGCTGCGTGGGCGCATCGACGTGGACTACGGCCTGCGCTACGACGGCGAGGAGAAGGCCATCCGGATGACCCAGGTGCGGGTGAACAGCCTGCAACTCGACGACGTACCGGCCGAAAAGCGTGCCGGCATGCGCAACCTGGGTGCGCTTATCGCCGAGCACCTGCTCGACGATACGGTGCTGTACCGATTCAAGCCCTCGGACCTACGCAGTGCCGAGGGGCGAGGCCTGCAACCGGCCGACGTGAAGGTGACGTCGCGCGGGGTCGAGGTGAGCCTGGGGCCCGTGAGCCGGTAGGCCTGCGGAAAGGGCCGCTGTCGGCGATAAGGCAGCCGCTTCAGCAGCGGTCGGGCGCTTATCGCGCGTTTCGTGTGCTTTAGTGCACGAGCACGGGCGGTTACGTCTGATTCAGGTCGGCAAGATTGAATCAGAATGTACTTTATTGCATAGGGAGAGCGGGGCGGTGGCCGCTTAAATGGCGCTGCCGGCCGCTGAGCTGCCCAAGGGGGCCCGACCGGCAAGCCTTCACCGGTCGGGATCATTGCGAGGCGATCCGAGAAACACCTACAGATGCATCACCGCCGCCATGCTCTGGCGATGGCGGCAGCCCTTGCGCTGCCCGCTGCCCAGGCTTTCGACGTTCCGACGCCCAATCCCGACCTCAAGGTCCGGCTCGACCTGACGCCCAAGTACAGCGCAGGGTATCGGCTGAAGAATCCCTCGCCCCTGTTGACCCAGCCAGATCAGGCCAACGACCCAGGCGTCGTCAACGAGGATGACGGCGACCACAACTTCAACAGGGGCCTGATCTCCAGCCGCTTCGACCTGCTGGGCGAGCTTGACGTGACGGCCAAGCACTTTGGCGCGCGGCTGAGCGGCGTGGCGTGGCGCGACAGCATGTACCTGCGGTCTAACGACTACACCGTGCCGCCGGGCGGGACCTCCACGTCCAACAACTTCAGCGACCAAGCCAGCAACGAATTCCTTCCGGCGACACGCCGTCAGCACGGCCGGGGCAGCGAGCTGCTTGATGCCTTCGCGCACGTCAAAGGTGAGCTCGGCGACATGAGCGGCACCCTGCGCCTGGGCAAGCACACGCTGCAGTGGGGCGAGAGCCTGTTCTTCGGGCAGAACGGCATCGCCAACGCGCAAGGCCCGGTGGACGTGGCCAAGATCGTTTCCGTGCCCGACTGGCAGTTCAAGGAGGTCCTGCTGCCGGTGGAGCAGGTGTCCGGCTCCCTGCAGGTGGCCGAGGGCGTATCGCTGGGCGCCTATTACCAGTTCAAGTGGCGCCCGAGCAAGATCCCGGGCGTCGGCAGCTACTTCTCGAACCAGGACTACATCGGGGCCGCCAGGGTCTACGCGGGGCCTGCCGTCCTCAACTACGAGCCATCCCGCGACCTGAAGCCCAAGGATTCGGGCCAAGGCGGCTTGCAGCTGCGGTGGACTCCCGAGAACAGCGACTACGAGTTCGGCTTCTACGCCGCCAACTACCACGAACACGCTCCTTCCGCGCTGGTGTTCGACTTCGCCACCAACACGACCTACGTCCAATATGCCGAGGACGTGCACACCATCGGCGCGAGCGTGACCTCGTCCATCGACCAGCTGAACTGGGCCGTGGAGGGATCGGTGCGCTGGAACGCGCCACTCACCAGCGATCCAGCCGTATTGGGAGCCGGCCCCATCCTCACGTGCGGCACAAACGACGACAACCCGTGCTACGCCGTCGGCCGCACCGCGCACTTGCAGATGTCGGGCGTGTACCTGCTGCAGCAGGGAACCTTCTGGAATGGGGGGGCGCTGGTTGGTGAACTCGCCTGGAACCGACGCCTGAAGATCACGCGCGACATCTTCGCCCTCGGACCTGGCGGCAGCAATGTCGGCCTGGGTGGCCTGGACCCCCACACGACCAAGGACGCGTTCGCGCTGCGCTTCATCTTCGAGCCCCAGTACTTTCAGGTCATGCCGGGCCTCGATATGTCGGTGCCTATCGCGGTGGGCTACAACTTCGGCGGGCGCTCGTCGGCCGTCAGCAACTTCGCCGGCGGCAGCGCCGATGCGGGCGACTACTCCCTCGGTTTGAAGGTCAAGTACCGCAACGCCTGGAATGCCGCCCTGACTTACAAGAACTATTTCGGCAAGGAGACCACGTTCACCGAGACGCTGGTGCCGGGATCGGCGACGCCGCGCCAGCTGAGCTATGCCCAGTCGCTGAAGGACCGCGGCTACGTGGCCTTCAGCCTTTCACGCACCTTCTGAGCCGTGCCGCCCATGAAACGCACCACGCTGCTGAACGCCGCGATTGCCGGCCTCGCGATTTTTCCGCTCGTCGCCCAGGCCCTCGTGACCGCCGAAGAGGCGGCCAGGCTCAAGACCACGCTGACCCCGCTCGGCGCCGAGCGCGCCGGCAACAAGGATGGAAGCATCCCGCCGTGGACCGGGGGCTATACCAAGGTGCCGCCAGGCTATCGCAACGGCGACCCGCGGCCGGACTTCTTCGCCGGCGAGAAACCGGTGCTGTCCATCGACCGCCGGAACATGGAGGCCTATGCCGACCGGCTGACCGACGGCACGCGGGCGCTGATGAAGAAGTTCCCGAAGTACCGCATCGACGTGTACCCGACGCACCGCACGGGCGCCGCGCCGCAGTGGGTATACGACAACACCTTCCGCAACGCGACCCGGGCGCGGCTGGTCGATCACGGGCAGGGTACCGAGGGTGCCTACGGCGGCACACCCTTTCCCATTCCGAAAGACGGCTACGAAATCATCCAAAACCATCGTCTGGCCTGGTTCGGCACGTTCGTCGAAGCGCAGGTGCGAGCATGGATCGTGGATGCAGACGGGAATCGATCGCTGGCCTCGGGCGGTGTCCAGAGTTACCGGCGCGAGTACTACGACCCGGACGGCAGCCTGGAGAAGTTCGACGGCTACCGCCAGTACGGCAAGTTCGTGGCCACCGAGCCGGGCGCCAAGGCGGGCGAGGGGATCATCGCCCACGATGCGATGAACGCGTCACGGCGCAACGGGATGTGGCAGTACCTGGTGGGTCAGCGCCGGGTACGCAGGGCTCCTTCAGTGGCCTATGACATGCCCAACTCGGTTGTCTCCGGCGTGGGTCTGTTCGACGAAGCCTTCATGCTGTTCGGGCCGCTCGACAGGCACGAGCTCACGCTGGTGGGCAAGAAGGAGATATACATCCCCTACAACAACAATCGCGCGGCCCTCGCCAAGGTCGCTGAGCTGTTCACGCCCGGTACGCTGAACCCGGACCTGGTGCGGTGGGAGTTGCACCGGGTGTGGGTCGTCGACGCTACGCTCGCCCCGGGCAAGCGCCATGTCATGGCCAAGCGCAGGTACTACATCGACGAGGACACCTGGCAGATCGTCCTGTTCGATGGCTGGGACGCCGACGGCGAGATCTGGCATACCAACTTCACGCTGACCCTTTTGGCACCGGACATCCCCGCCCTGCTCGGCAATGTGTACTGGGGCGGGTACGACCTGCAAAGCGGCGCCTATTCCGTGAACATGACGTCCAACGAGTTGCCCACGCAGGTCAAGGGGGTGCCGAACCTACCGCGGTCGGCATTCAGTCCCGATGACCTGGCCAACGGGGGCGTACGCTGATGGAGAAGCCGACCATGGTTACCCATCTCAGGACCCGTGCGTGCCGTCCCGATCGCATGCGCCTTGCCATGGTTCTGGCGCCGGTGATTGCGGCCGCGATGCCCGCCCGGCGTGCCCATGCCGGTGCGCCGCCCATCGTCCTCGGCCAGTCGCTCCCCCTGAGCGGCCCCGGCTTCCCGATAGCCAACCGCGTGGCCTCGGGTGCCAAGGCGGTGGTGGACCGCGTGAACGCGTCGGGAGGGATACACGGCCGGCCGCTGGAGCTTGTCACGCTGGACGACGGCGGTAACCCGAAGCGCCTTGCGGCCAATGTGCGCGCGCTGGTGGAGCGGGACCACGCGCTGGCCATCGTCAACTGCCTCGGCGAGCAGGCGTGCATCGAGGCCGCCGCAGTTACCAAGAAGCTCAATGTTCCGCTGGTGGGGCCCATGTCCGGTGCATCGGTTTTGCGCGCGCCGGACATGAACCATGTCTTCACGCTGCGGCCAGATGACACCCGCGAGGCCGACGCCCTGGCGAACCAGCTCAAGTCCATCGGCGTGTCGAGGACCGTGCTCCTCGCCGACGATGCCCAGCCCCGACGCAACGACGCGCTGGCGGGGAGCTTGCGCCGCGCAGGCCTGCAGATCACGCGGCTCGGTGCGGACAAGCGACCCGAATCGCTGGACGCCGCGATCACGGCGATCGGTTCCGCCCAACCCCAGGCGCTGGTACTGAATCTCGGCGAAGGCATGCTGGACGCACTGGGTCGCCTGCCGACGAGCAAGCGTGAAGGCGTGCCGGCCATCATCGCGACGATCTCGTCGTCGGGACTCACCCAGGTCACGCGCATGTTCCGCGATCGTGTCATCGGCTTCACGACCGTCGTGCCGAACCCGGAGCTGACGCACCTGCAGATCGCCCGCCAGCTGCAGCGAGACGCCGAGGAATTCGTCGGCCCCGAGGCGGTGAGCTTCGAGGGGATGGAGGCCTACATGACTCTGCGCCTGTGCGTGGAAGCCTTGCGCCTCGCCGGCAGCCGCCCGAATCCGCAGCAGCTCGCGCAATCGATCGAGAAGCTGGGGAGCATCGACATGGGCGGCGTGCGGCTGTCCTTCAGCGGCGAACGCCACCACGGCTCCGACTTCATCGAGATCGGTATGCGCGCCCGCGACGGCCGCACGTTGCGCTGACCTGCGCTACGGTGCAAGGCGCAGGTGGCCCGCCTCCAGGGCAATCACAGGTTCCCCCGGGACCATTTGCCGGTAGGCGTTTAGCATCGCGGCCAGCACGGCTTGCCGCGTGTCGATGGCGATATGCAGCGGCTGGGGGTCGCACGACAGCGCCGGTGCATTGGCTTCCAGCGTGCAGCGGCCCTGCGCGATGTCCTGCGGCACCGGGATCTCGCTCAGTTCGCGCAGCAGCGCCTGCATGAGCTGGGCGCGCCCGGCCTCCCGTGCCGACTGAGCTGAGGCGAGCGCCGCAACCTGCGAGGGCATGGGCATGGCGCCGGAAGGAGGGGGCGCGGAAGACGGCGCCGGGTTCATCCACCGGCTCCCTGATGAAGGCGCGCCAAAGCCGATGCGCGGCAGGGCGAAAACCGCGCCGCTGATCGGCGCCTCGGGGGCCGATGCAGGCGGCGAAGGAGGGGGAGGAGCGGTGGCCGCCACGGGCACGGTTGCCGCACGCGCCTTCGACATGATCCGTGCACGGGGTTCCGCAGAGGGGCGTGCGGACCGCGGGGTGGCCGCAACTTGCGACGGGCTCATCGGATGCTGTGCGGCTGCCGCGGGTAGCACTCGCATCGCCACGCTTTGCGCGTATGGCGCGGGCGCCTTTTTCAAGGTGCCCGCGCCATTCCATGTCGTGGCAAGAACCAGGGCGTGGGCCAGCACGGCCGCTGTCGCGGCCGATGCCAGGCGCGCCCTGTGCGGCATGTCAGGCGGTCAGAACTTCACGTCGCCGTGGATCACGCGCGGGGCATCCGTCACCTCCGGCTTCGCGCCGATGTAGACGGCCGAATCGGCATCCGACGGGTCCCGCAGCGAGGTCGAGGTGGGCAGCGTGAGGCCGCTCGGCAGCGTGACGCCAGCGGCGGCGCACACGCTGGGGTCCTTGCGCGCGAAGCGGATCTCGCGGTCCAGCCACTTCGCCAGCAGCGGCGTGGCCCCGTCGTGTACCTGGCCGAGGACTTCGTCGAAGGGGATCACGAAGGCCGGCACGTAGCGTGATTCCGGTGTCTCGCAGCTCACGTTCGCGTTCGTCAGCCGCGACACGCAGTGTCCGGGGATGCCCCACAGCTCGCCGAACCCGCCGTACTGCAGCACGATCGACTTGCCCGCGTAGCTCCCGTAGGCGTTGCCTTCGGGCACGGTGTAGCTGACCTGCAGAGGTGCCTGGAACGTGACCACGTTCCCGCCCGCATCCTTGACCACCGCGAGCTGGTTCCACTGGTTGGGGCCGGTCTCCCACTGGTAGTAGGTCTCGAGCTCGTCGACCCGCTGATCGCAGTAGCGGGTGGCATCCTGCGGGCACTGCACGTCGGTCAGCGAGGCGAAGAGCTTGCCCGTGCGCACGCCCCACTGGTACTGCGGACGGTTCTGCAGCGCGTCGCGGTCGGTGTAGGTCACTGCCGCGTTGGCGCTGTCTCGCAGCACGGCGGCGCTGCTGTCGGCGGTGTAGCTCACCACGCCGGAGGCTGCCGTGGGTTGCCAGTTGTTGAACGTGGAAGTCACGTAGGGCGACTGCGCCGTCGAGTCGGGCGCGAAGTACGCGGCCATCGACTCCGCCGTGGGGCACTCGCGCAGGCAGTGCAGCGTGGCAGGCATGTCGGCCGGGTACACGAGGTCCTGCACGCGGTAGATCACGTTCACGTTGGCCGACTGGATGCTGTCGCCCGCGCCGGCCAGCGGGATGAACATTTCGCCACCCAGCGCCTGCGACCAGCCGCGCAGGCCGCCCATGGAGGCGAAGTACGACACGCTCACCGTCTTCTCGGTGTCGAAGCTGCGGGTCTCGCAGCCGCTGCTGCTGCATTCCACCTCGCCCGTCACCTTGAACGCCCCCGCCGTGTTGTCCCAGTACATCTCGTACTGGCGGTTGGGCACGGCTCCCTCAAAGAAGCCGGTCATGTTCCACACCCAGGTCTGGAATCGGATCTTGTCGGTGGCGGCCAGCGTGCGCGTCTTCTTCGTGTACTTCATCAACCGGCCGTCGGCCTTGACGAGCGTGTAGTCGGTCTTGACCGGCGGCGAGTTGGGCACGTACTCCACCCGCTGCACCGTGGCACCGCCGGTGACGCCGGCCTCAGGCGGCAACGACAAGCCCCAGTAGCCCATGTGACCGTGGAAGACCTTGCCGCCCGTCCCGGTGTACTCGATCGGAAAGCCCGAGCTGCGGTTCACGCGCGCGCCGCTCTCGGCGTCGTACAGGCCGTAGCGCCACACCGATTGGCCGGTCTCGGGATCCTGCGCGTTCCGAGTGAAGCACTGGTCCTCCGTGCCATCCGAGCGGCGGAAGTAGTCGGCGTTGTACGCGAACGAATAGGCGACGTTCTGGCCCATCTCGCTCATCTGCAGCATGCCGGCGCCGCTGTCCGATCCCGAGGTGGTGAGCGTCAGCGCCCGGGTCCGGCTGCCGCCCATCGGGCCGCCTTCGATCTCCAGGAAGTTGATGCCGCTGGCGCTGCCTTCGAGCAGGCCGCGCATCATGCAGGAACCCACCTCGCCCTTGCCGCAATAGTCCATGCGGAACACGCCGTACGGATTGCTCTCCGAAGGCGACTGCGTGGCCGAGACGTTCACGAAGATCGTGGCCTTGAAGTCGTTCTCGGTCTCCTCCACCCACGCCTTGACACGCATCGGGTCGTCATTGGAGCTGCGCGTTGCGTTGACGATGGCGTTCACGTATGAGGGCGCATTGGTCCCGCCGCTCGTCGAGCCTGAGTTGCCTGAACTGGAACGGTTCTCGCTGTCGCACTTCTTCTTGTCGATGAGCGCGATGTAGTTGCCTTCGTTGACGAGCGCGTCCGGCCGCATGGCCGACATGAAGCAGGTGATCGTGTTGACCTGGTTCACGCCTTGCGAGGTGGCGTCCTCCACGTGTGTGTTCTGCGCGTCGGTGCGGTAGGGCGAGTTGGTGGCCGGGGCGGCCGCCGCCACGCCGGACAGCAGTACGGCGCAGGCCGTGGCCAGACGGTTCAAGCGCAAGGGGGTGCGATGGGCAGTACGCATGGTGTTCTCCGCGGTTCGCCGGTTCACTGGGCGTTCTTCGCCGTGACCACGGACACGCTCGACGGCGTGTTCACGCCCTGGATGGTGTTCGTGCCACCGCCTCCGGTCGTCGTGCCGGTGTCGGTGCTGCCACCGCTGCCTCCGCCACAGGCGACGAGAGCGAGGGAGAGAAGGACCGCCGCGAGCGATGTACGGGTGATTCGATTCATGCGAGAGCCTCCGGAAACTGCGCCACAAAGAAGAAGTACGACCGAGACCCGGTGCAGGACATGGGCCGCTACACGGGGCTGGGCGTGATTCGGACGGGATCCGGTGCCCTTGAGAGTCCACCCCCCTCATGCGCGGGGTGGTCGAGAACTTGTGCGCAAAGTGCCGCTTGTTGTTGCGCCACCTTTGGCACCCCGGCGCGGAGAACGCACGCAGGTATCATCCCGCGTCTTTTTTAAGGGGATGCGCTTGGAAGTCGAGCTCTGGATCAAGGCCGCCGTCATGGGGCTCGTCGAGGGCTTGACGGAGTTCCTGCCGATCTCCTCCACCGGCCATCTCATCCTCGCCGCCTCGCTGCTCGACTTCACCGGCGACAAGATCAAGGTCTTCGAGATCGCCATCCAGACCGGCGCCATGTTTGCGGTGATCTGGGAATACCGGGCCCGGCTTCTTCGCACGGTGGCCGGCATCACGCACGATCCGGTAGCCCAGCGTTTCGTCCGCAATCTCCTCATCGCATTCCTGCCCGCGGTGACGTTCGGACTGGCGTTCAATGCGCCCATCAAGGCCCACCTGTTCCATCCTCTGCCCGTGGCCGCCGCGTTCATCGTGGGCGCCCTCATCATCCTGTGGGTCGAGAAGCGCCATCATGGACGCTACGGCGAGCGCGATCTACAGGGGCGCCGCCATGCGCGCGTGGAAACCGTCGACGACATGACGGTCCTTGATGCTTTCAAGATCGGCCTTGTTCAGTGCGCGGCGCTCATCCCCGGCACCAGCCGCTCGGGCGCGACGATCATCGGTGCCATGGTGTTCGGTCTGTCGCGCAAAGCCGCCACCGAGTTCAGCTTCTATCTGGGCATACCCACTCTGATGGGGGCGGGCGCTTATTCCGTGTGGAAGTACCGTGCGCTGCTCAGCGCTGCCGACCTGCCGGTCTTTGCCGTGGGCCTGGTGGTGTCATTCTTCAGCGCGCTGCTTTGCATACGCTGGCTGATCCGCTACGTGTCCACGCACGACTTCGTGCCCTTCGCCTGGTACCGCATCGTCTTCGGCGCCATTGTCCTCATTACCGCCTGGGGCGGTTGGGTCGAGTGGCGGGACTAGTGTCTTGTCGCGCAACCCTGTTCACACCCGGCGGAACACCAGATCCCAAACTTCGTGTCCCAGCTTCAGGCCCCGGTTTTCGAACTTGGTGAGCGGCCGGTATGCCGGGCGGGGCGCGTAACCCGGCGCGGTGTTTTCCAGCAGCGGCTCGGCCGATAGCACTTCAAGCATCTGCTCGGCATAGGGCTGCCAGTCAGTCGCACAGTGAAGCCGGCCCCCGGGTGCAAGACGCGTGGCGAGTTGGCGCACGAAGGCCGGCTGAATGAGCCGCCGCTTGTGGTGCCGCTTCTTGTGCCAGGGATCGGGAAAGAACACGTGCACACCGGCCAGCGAACCCGGCGCGATCACGTGCTCCAGCACCTCCACGGCATCGTGCTGAATGATGCGCACGTTGTGCAGCCCCTGGTCGCCGATGTGCTTCAGCAATGCTCCCACGCCCGGCGGGTGCACTTCCACGCCGAGGAAGTCAGTGTCCGGCATGCCTTGCGCGATGGCAGCGGTGGCGTCGCCCATGCCGAAGCCGATCTCCATCACCAGCGGCGCACGGCGTCCGAACACTGCTTCCCTGTCGATGAAAGTGGGGACGTACGGCAGTACGAACCGGGGGCCGAGCTCCGCCAGCGCCCGAGCCTGGCCGGTACCCATGCGCCCGGCGCGCACGACGAAACTGCGCACGCTGCGCCGGTGAGGAAAGTCATCGTCCTGCGGACGGGAGGCGTCAGTCATCTGCTGGCGTACCGGCGTGCCGGCTCGGATTCCATCGAAAAGGGCGCGATGCTACTCGACGTGACATCGGGCTTTGGCTGGCTCGGCCAACGAGACGTTGCACTGTAGAATCCTCCGAACGCGGGCGTAGTTCAATGGCAGAACGGCAGCTTCCCAAGCTTCATACGAGGGTTCGATTCCCTTCGCCCGCTCCAACATCTCGGGCCGCGCATGCGGCCTTTTTCTTTTGGCTGGCATGAACGCTCCCGCACTGCGTGTGCTCATGGTCGGCGGGCCCGGAGCCGCGGTGCCCGCGGTTTCGGCCGCCTCTGCCTTCGGCCCCTTCGAACTGTACGTTTGCGACGGGCTCGACGACGCGTCGCAGCACCTCGCGGCCGAGCGTTTCGATGCCGTCCTGGTCGCGGCACGCACCGCGGATGCGCGAAGGCTGCTGACCTGGCCCGCGCTGTCGCAGGCCACGAGCGAGCCGGCCTTGCTGGTGCTTACGGTCGACGAACCGGGCGCCGAACTCGCCACGCTCCTGATTCGGCAGGGAGCGCAGGACGTGCTGCCGCTGTCCATCGACCCGGTCGACGCCTTGCCGCGCGCCATACGCCTGTCCGTGGAACGCAAGGTCCAGGACCGGCTCGCCCGCAAGGCTTATGCCATGGATCTCACCACCGGGCTGCCCAACCAGGGGCAACTGCTGGAACACCTGAGCCAGCTCATCGCGCTGCGCGAGCGGGAGCCGGCGCCCATGGCACTGCTCGCCCTGCGACTGGAAGGGCTGGGTGATGTCGACGCGCGCCTGGGCAGCGAGCCGGCTCGCGTCATGCGGCGCAAGATCGCCGTGCGCTTGCGGGCGGGTCTGCGCGCAAGCGATGTGGTGGCCTCGCTGGGTGGCGACGCGTTCGCCGTCCTGCTGCCGCGCTTTCATGACGTTCGCGACGCGGAGCATGTGGCCGTGAAGCTCGCGTCTGCCTTGCGCGCGCCTTTCATGATCGCCGGTCAGCAGGTTGGGCTCGCGGCCGCCTACGGGGTGGCTCACTACCCCGGCGACGGTAACGATGCCGCCGAGCTCCTGAGGCGCGCGATGGGGCTGGCAGCCTCCGCCCCTGCCGCAAGGGCAGCAGGCGCACGCAGTGCCGCGGCCAACGACCCGGCTGCCTGAATCACTTCAGGATGTCGCCCAGGCACAGGTATTTCATCTCCAGGTAGTCATCCATCCCGTGCCGCGAACCCTCGCGGCCGATACCTGACTGCTTCACACCACCGAAGGGCACTTCCGCGGTGGAGATGAGACCCGTGTTGACGCCCACCATGCCGTATTCGAGCGCCTCGCTCACTCGGAAAATGCGGCCGATGTCACGGCTGTAGAAGTAGCTTGCCAGGCCGTACTCCGTGCCGTTCGCCATTGCCACCGCCTCCTCTTCCGAGGAGAAGCGGAACACGGGGGCTACGGGGCCGAAGGTCTCCTCGCGTGCGCAAAGCATCTCGGAGCGGGCATCCACGAGTACCGTGGGCTCGTAGAACCGCGTGCCGATGCGCCGGCCCCCCGTGATCACCCGGGCTCCCCGCGCAGTGGCGTCGGCCACGTGCCGTTCCACCTTGGCCAGCGCCTGCTCGTCGATGAGCGGGCCCTGGTTTACCCCGGGCTCGAAGCCGTTGCCAACCTTGATGTCGCGGGTCTTGGCGGCGAGCTTTTCGACGAAGCGTTCGTACACGCCGTCCTGTACGTACAGCCGGTTGGCGCACACGCAGGTCTGCCCGGCGTTGCGGTATTTGCTGACCATGGCGCCTTCGACCGCACTGTCGAGGTCGGCATCGTCGAACACGATGAAGGGCGCATTGCCGCCCAGTTCGAGCGAGAGCTTCTTGATGGTCGGGGCACACTCGCGCATGAGGATCCGACCCACCTCGGTGGAGCCCGTGAAGGACAGGTGCCTCACGATGTCGCTCTCGCACAGGATGCGGCCCACCTCGATCGAGCCGGCGGCGTCGGCAGTGACCACGTTGAGCACGCCCGCCGGCATGCCGGCACGTTGCGCGAGTTCGGCCAGCGCCAGTGCCGACAGCGGAGTCTGCTCGGCAGGCTTGATGACCACCGGGCACCCGGCCGCCAGCGCGGGCGCCACCTTGCGCGTGATCATGGCGATGGGAAAGTTCCACGGCGTGATGGCCGCGCACACGCCGATGGGCTGTCGGATCACGAGGAAGCGCTTGTTGGTGTCGGTGCTGGGGACGGTTTCGCCGTAGACGCGCCGCGCCTCCTCGGCGAACCACTCCACGAAGCTGGCGCCGTAGATCACCTCGCCCTTCGCCTCGGCCAGCGGCTTGCCCTGCTCGGCAGTCATGATGCGTGCCAGGTCGTCGGCATGCTGGTGCATGAGCTGGAACCACTTCATCAGCACGGCGGCCCGCTCCTTCGC
>CBINBY010000031.1:0-49050 GCA_966248995.1 uncultured Burkholderiales bacterium
CCCGGCGTGACAGGCCGGTATTCTAACCGACTGAACTACCACTCCGCGTCGGTGCAACGTTCACTGCTTGCGCAGTCAGTGCTGCAAAACTGGCGACCCTACGGGGATTCGAACCCCGGTACTCACCGTGAAAGGGTGATGTCCTAGGCCTCTAGACGATAGGGTCAAAACCTTTGGACGAATCCATCGACACTCTGGTGGAGGTAAGCGGGATCGAACCGCTGACCTCTTGCATGCCATGCAAGCGCTCTCCCAGCTGAGCTATACCCCCGTAATTCTTTCCGAGGTGTCGCGCCGTTCAAGCAAGACAGAGAGTATAGACGGATTCTTAGGCGGTTCGCAAACGGTTCAGTACGTTTTCGCGAGTGAACAGTTCCAGCACTGCATCGATAGAGGGCGTCTGCGTCTTCCCGCATACCAGCACGCGCACGGCATGCGCCAGTTGCGGCAACTTCAGGCCGTGCACGGTGATGGTCTCCTTGATCGCTGCGTTGATCGCTGCCCTGTTCCACTCCGCCGAGGCCAGCTTGTCGCGCAACGTCGCAAGCGCGGGCTTGGCCTGGTCGGTGACGTAGGTCACCACATCCTCCTCCCGCGCCCGCACCTCGACGAAGTACATCACGAGCCAATCAGCGAGCTCGGCGACCGTGCTGCATCGATCCTTGAAGAGGCTGCATCGCAGACGCACCTCCTCATCGCTGGCAATGATGCCGCGGCGAGCGAGTTGCGTGACAACAGAGTGTGCGAGCTCGGCCTCGTCCATGGTCTTCAGGTAGTGAGCGTTGACCCAGCCGAGTTTGACTGCATCCCATTGCGCGGCGCTCCGGGCCAGATGCGAGCCGTCGAACCACTCGACGAGCTGGGAGCGAGTGAACAGCTCGTCATCGCCGTGACTCCAACCAAGACGCGCCAGGTAGTTGACCATCGCCTCCGGCAGATACCCAGACTCCTCGTACTGCATGACGCTCACCGCCCCGTGGCGCTTAGAGAGCTTGTCACCGTCAGGGCCAAGGATCATGGGCACGTGCCCGTACTCAGGAAGATCGGCGCCCAGTGCACGCAGGATGTTGATCTGGCGCGGTGTGTTGTTCACGTGGTCGTCGCCCCGGATCACATGGCTGATGCGCATGTCCCAGTCGTCGACCACCACGCAGAAGTTGTAGGTCGGCGTGCCATCGGCTCGCGCGATCACGAGATCATCGAGCTCGCGGTTGCTGATGGTGATGGGCCCTTTCACCAGGTCGTTCCAGGTCACATGGCCATCCAGCGGGTTGCGAAAGCGCACGACTGGATGCACCCCCTCGGGCATCGCAGGAAGTGTCTTTCCAGGCTCCGGTCGCCAACGACCGTCATAGCGAGGCTTCTCACCTCGGGACCTTTGCCCCTCTCGCATGGCCTCCAGCTCTTCCGGGCTGCAGTAGCAGTGGTAGGCGGTCCCAGCCTCCAGCATCTGCGCGATGACATCCCGGTAGCGACCGATGCGCTGCATCTGGAAGTACGGGCCTTCGTCGTAGTCGAGGCGCAACCAATGCATGGCCTGGACGATCTGGTCCACGGCCTCCTGCGTTGATCGTGCAACGTCGGTGTCTTCGATGCGAAGAATGAACTCACCGCCGTAGTGGCGAGCAAAGGCCCACGAAAACAGCGCGGTCCGGGCGGTACCCAGATGGAGGAAGCCCGTGGGAGACGGCGCAATGCGGGTGCGGATCTTTCTAGTCATGAACGAAGCATCAAAGGGTGTCCAGCCCAACCGACAGGTCGGCCTTCAGGTCTTCCACATCCTCGAGCCCGACCGCCACGCGGACCATGCCCTGCGTGATGCCCGCTGCCTGGCGCTGCTCCTCGGTGAGTCGCCCGTGAGAGGTGCTGGCTGGATGGGTGATCGTGGTCTTGGTGTCGCCGAGGTTGGCGGTGATGGAGCAGATCCTGGTCCGGTCGATCACTTGGAACGCATTCTTGCGCGCTTGCGCCTGGCCGCCCACAGCTTGTCCCTTGACAATGAATGACACGACAGCGCCGCCGCAGCCCGACTGCTGCATCATTGCCAGTTCGTGCTGTGGATGCGACCGAAGCCCGGGGTAGTAGACGCGCTCGACAACCTCCTGCTGCTCCAGCCAGGTGGCCAGGGCCAGAGCCCGCTCGCTCTGCGCTTGCATGCGGATCGACAACGTCTCCAGCCCTTTCAACACCACCCATGCATTGAACGGCGACAGGCTCATACCTGCGCTGCGCATGACGGGCACGAACTTCTCGTTAATCATCTGCTCGCTGCCGCAGAGAGCCCCGGCCAGGACACGGCCCTGCCCATCAAGGTACTTGGTCCCCGAATGGATGATGAGATCGGCTCCGTAGGCGACCGGCTTTTGCAGCACAGGCGTACAGAAGCAGTTGTCCACGGCCAGCAGTGCACCGCAGTCCTTTGCAATGCCGGACAGCGCCGCAATGTCGCAGACCTCGGTGAGGGGATTCGTGGGCGACTCGGCGAACATGAGCCGCGTGCTCGGCTGCACAGCGCGCCGCCATTCGTCGATATCGGTTTGCGAGACGAAGCTCGTCTGAACGCCGAACTTCGCGAACTCGCGGCCAAGCAGCATGATGGTCGAACCGAACACACTGCGTGAGCAGATGACATGATCGCCCGCCTTCAGCAGGCCCATGGCCAGCAGAAGGATGGCACTCATGCCGCTCGAGGTCGCAATGCATGCCTGGGTGCCTTCGAGCGCCGCCAGCCGCCGCTCCATCATCGTGACGGTGGGGTTGGTGAAGCGCGAGTAGATGAACGCTTCCTCCTCGTTGGCGAAGCGCGCAGCGGCCGTCGCCGCATCCGGCTGTACAAAGCTGCTGGTAAGGAAGAGTGCCTCCGAGTTCTCACCCCACGCGGTACGCGGAAGGCCTTCGCGCACGGCGAGGGTGTCCAGCCGCACACCCTCGGGGAGCTGCACGCGGGGAATCTTCTTGTCGGTCGTGCTCATGATTCACCTGCCGTCCAGGCTGGTCGCATTCTGCAGCGCCAGGCGCGAGCGATCGGGCGTATCGTCCTCCTCGCTTTGCTGCTGGCGCTGGGCAGCAATCGCGTCGAAGTCGGCCGCCGTGACGTCGCCGGTGATGTAGTGGCCATCGAAGCATGAGGCCTCGAAGCCGTTGAGCTTGGGATTGAGCTGCCCCACCACACGCTTCATGGCAGCCACATCCTGGTAGATCAAGGCATCGGCACCGATGAACTGCCGAACCTCCTCGACGCTGCGGTTGTATGCGACAAGTTCGTCCCGGGTGGGCATGTCGATGCCATACACGTTGGGATAGCGCACCGGCGGCGCGGCCGAGGCCATGTAGACCTTGTTTGCGCCCGCTTCGCGCGCCATCTGCACGATCTCCTTCGAGGTGGTGCCGCGCACGATCGAATCGTCGACGAGAAGCACATTGCGCCCCCGGAACTCGACGCCGATGGCATTGAGCTTCTGGCGCACTGAGCGCTTGCGCACGGCCTGCCCAGGCATGATGAACGTGCGTCCCACGTAGCGGTTCTTCACAAAGCCCTCGCGATACGGCTTGCCGATCTTTTGGGCCAGTTGCATCGCCGACGGCCGGCTGGACTCCGGAATGGGGATCACCACGTCGACCTCCGACGGCGGGATCGTCGAGATCAGACGCTGCGCCAACGTCTCTCCCATGTTCAGGCGAGCCTGATAGACCGACACACCATCCATGATGGAGTCCGGCCTCGCCAGGTAGACGAACTCGAACATGCAGGGGTTCAATGACGGGTGATCGGCGCACTGCTGCTGGTACACGCGGCCCTCGAGGTCAATGAAGATCGCCTCGCCCGGCGCCACGTCGCGCACCACTTGGTGACCGGTGCCCTCTATGGCCACCGATTCGCTGGCCACCATGACCTCGCGTCCTTCCGCGGTCATGCCTTCGCCGTAGCACAGCGGGCGGATGCCGAACGGATCGCGAAACGCCAGCAGACCGTGACCGGCGATGAGGGCCACCACTGCATACGAGCCCTTCACGCGCTTGTGCACTGCGCGCACGGCCTTGAAGATCTCGACGGGGGTCAGGGGGAGGTCGCGCGCCGCCCTCTCCAGTTCGTGTGCCAGTACGTTGAGCAGTACCTCGGAGTCGCTCTCCGTGTTGATATGGCGGCGATCAATGTCGAAGAGCTCCTTCTTCAGCGAAGGCGCATTGGTCAGGTTGCCGTTGTGCACAAGCACGATTCCGAAGGGCGCATTAACGTAGAACGGCTGCGCCTCCTCCTCGCTGTAGGCGCTGCCCGCCGTGGGGTAGCGGACCTGCCCGAGGCCCACCGTACCCGGCAGTGCGCGCATGTTTCGGGTGCGGAACACGTCGCGCACCATGCCGCGCGCCTTGTGCATGAAGCACTTCGTGCCCTGCATCGTGACGATGCCGGCGGCATCCTGGCCGCGATGCTGCAGGAGCAGCAACGAGTCGTAGATCAGCTGATTGACCGGCGCCTTGGAGATCACACCGACGATGCCGCACATGAGAAAGTCCCGAGGAAGTGAAAAAGCGGCGGCCCGGACAGCTACCGCGGAAGATGGTGAGCAATGGAGGCAGGCAGCATGGGTTTCATGCCGCGCAGCGCGTCGTTCAGCCATGCCGCACCGTGTGAGGTCTGCCACGCTGGCGAGTGAGACAGCGAAGTCAGCGTCACCACCGTGGCCATGGCCAGCATGACGACCAGGGCGCGCGCCACGCCGAAGGCGGCGCCCAGCGCCCGGTCGGGAAGGCTTAGCGGCGTAGCGTGCAGGAACAACCGGAGGAGCCGCGCGACCAGGCCCCACAGGAGCAGCACGCCGACGAACACCGCTGCGAAGGCCGTTGCATGGTTGACCGCCGAACCCGCCGTGCCGACCGGCAGGTAAGGTCCGACATCCTGCGCGAACCACTGGGCGCTGAAGTAAGCGACCAACCAGCCGAGGAGAGACATCAATTCATACACCAATCCGCGCATCAAACCGACGATGACCGACAGCGCGAGGATGCCGATGAAGACCCAGTCGACCCAGCCCACGCCTGCCATCGCCGCCTCACAAGGTGATGACCACGGCCGGGGCGCCAGAGGCCTTGATCTTCGCGAGCGCGCGATCCGCCTCCTCACGTGTGGCGAAGGGACCCACGCGTACTCGCACTCGATGACCGTGCGCTGTGTCGGCGACCTGCGTGTAAGTCTTGAGTCCGAGCTTCTCCACCTTCTGCCGCAACTCGCGCGCACTGGCACTGTCAGCAAAAGCACCGACCTGCACGACGTAGCGCCCGCCGCGCTCAGCCGCCGTCTTGTCGGTTGCCTTGGCGTCGGGCACCGCCTGTGAACGCTTTGGCTCGCCACCTGATGGGTTCACGGCCACGGCAGGTTTGTCGAACGATGCCCCGGGAGGTGCGGAGGCGGCGGCCGTGGAAGGCGTCGGCACCGTGCGAGGCGCGGCGTCCCCCCTTTCGGACAGCGACTGGGCAGCCTTCGGTGCAGGTACCTCGCGTTCGGCTTCAGCCGTTTCGACGGTCTCCGCTGCGCCTGACGACGAAGCAGACGCTGCAGCAGCCTGTCTTGATGGCCGTGGAGCCGGCATGACGAGCGCAGGAGCGGTGTCCCTGCGTGGAATGATGATCGGAATGTCGACCGGAATGGGGCGAGGCTGCGTCTCGAACAGCAGCGGGAATCCGATGACGCCGATCACGACCAGTACGACGGCACCGATCAACCGACGGCGCGCCCGCAGCCGTGCTTGCTGCACCTGATCGGTCGGCGCTTCGGCCGAGGGAGCAGCCGAGCGGCCCGGCTTGCGCTGGAAGATCGACTTGAGATCCATGCGGTGCAGTACTTGGTGAGGCCGAGAGGCCGCGAAGTGGCCCATGATGCCCGGCGCACGGCGACCGGTTTAGCCGAGGTGTGCAGCGCTCAGCCGGGGCAGCCCTTCCTTCAGGACACCCCCCACGGTGTAGAAGGATCCAAAGATGATGATTCTATCAGCGGGGTCTGCGCCGGCCAGGGCGCGGCGCAGTGCTTCCGCGGGCCCCTTGTGGACCTGAACCGGAACGTCCTCGCCGGGGCCCGTGAGGGCCAGTTGCCGGTGCACGGCTTCGATCTCCTCGGCAGTCGCCGCGCGCGTCGTAGGAAGGTCACAGAAATGCCATGCGTCCACCACACGCGCCATGCGGGACAGCATGCCCCTGATATCCTTGTCACGCATGGCACCGAACACGGCATGCGTGCGCGGATAAAAACCCATCTGGTCCAAGTTGACGGTCAGGGTGGCAACGGAGTGCGGGTTGTGCGCCACATCGAGCACCAGCGTAGGCTGGCCCGGAATGATCTGAAAGCGCCCCGGCAATTCGACGCTCGCCAGGCCCATGCGTATCGCCTGGGCATTGATCGGAAGCCGCTCGCGTAGCGACTCGAGCGCGGCCAACACGCCGGATGCATTGAGCAGTTGGTTCGCCCCGCGCAGCGCGGGATACGCCAGCCCGTTGTAGCGCCGGTTGCGCCCCGCCCACGACCACTGCTGTCGGTCACCCGCGTAGTTGAAATCGCGTCCGAACAGCCACAGGTCGGCCTCGATCTCGCGAGCACGATCGATCACGCTTTGCGGCGGCTGTGGATCGCTCACGACAGCCGACCTTCCGGTGCGGAAAATCCCGGCCTTCTCGCGGCCGATGGATTCACGATCGGCGCCGAGGAACTCGGTGTGGTCGAGATCCACGCTGGTGATCAGTGCACAGTCGGCATCGACGACGTTGACTGCATCGGTGCGCCCCCCCATGCCCACTTCGAGCACCAGCGCATCAGGCCGGCTCTCGCACAGCACGACGAGCGCCGCCAGGGTGCATAGCTCGTACCACGTGAGCGCCACCTGCGCACTGGCCAGGCTGACGTCGTGCATGGCAGCGGCCAACCGAGCCTCCGTGACGGGCTGGTCATCAACGCGTATGGTTTCACGCAGGCTTGTCAACGGCGGCGAGTAGTACGCGCCGGTGTGGTAGCCGGCGTGGCGAATGATCGACTCCGCCATGGCACACGCCGAGCCTTTTCCGTTGGTTCCGGCGACCACAAGCACAGCAGTCGGCATCCGCAAATGCAGGGCGGGCAGTACGGCCCGAACTCTGTCGAGGGTCATGTCAATGCGCGCGCCGCCGCGCCGTACGACCTCATGCCGCCAGTCTTCGGTGGACCAAGACACAGGGTCCGTGCGTGCTGCCATGCCGTTCATCGCTCAGTAGGATTGCCGGCGCCTACCAGGCCGCCCGGCAGATGTCGACGCAGCGCGCCCCGGAAAGGGCGCCAGCTGCAAAACGACTTGCATCACGGTGATGCCGCCCCAAGCTGCCTCATCGGGCAATACGGGCAGGGATTCGTTAGAACCTGCCAAATCGGATTGCTAGAACCCTCACAAGTTTTCGCACCCTCATCAGGCGCGAGCATGATAGCTCGTGCCGTTTCCCCGTCGGCGTGTACGAGCCCCATGTCAACTCCGGGAATCCGAACAGCGATCAAAAGAATCGCAACCCGGCGAGGTTGTGCCCTTCGAACACGGCCTTGAATTCGATCGCAAGGAACAGCCCTCCCGCCACGTAAACGCCCAGGCCCTCCCGGCAGGCCATTTGCAAGGCGACCGCGCAGGCCTCGGCCACCGTGTGCGCGATGTGGACTCTGGCCTGCGGTGCTGCGGCTGAAGCGAGGCGGGCGATATCCTCGGCCACGCGGCCCTTGTGAGCCGCGCAAGTGCAGACGATGGTGCCAAATCGAGGTGCGAGAACCTCCAGGATCTGCGCCGCGTTCTTGTCGATCGACACGCCACACACCAGGACCGTCCGAGCAGGATCCGCTATGGCTTGAAGCGACTGGAGCACCATGCGCACGGCTCGTGGCGTGTGCCCCACGTCGACGACCACCAAAGGGCTTTCACTGAGAACCTCCATCCGCCCGGGCCATGTCACCCGACGAGCGCCCATCGACATCGCCTCGCGCACCGCGGCGCCTGCCTGACCGAAGCGATGAATGAGCACGTCTTCGGCCATGAGCGAGGCAATGGCAAGGTTGTTGCATTGGAACTCGCCGGGCAGCGGAGCGCTCAGCGGCGCCCATCCGTCATGCAAACGCACGCGCAGCCGGGTGCCATGCACATCGAAACCGGTAGGCTCCCAGTTCTGTCCCGGCGCAATGAACCTCGGGTGCACGTCGCGCAGTCGGCAGTAGGTCTCCAGCAAGGGTTTCAGCGGCAGCAGGCTGTCTCCCAGCCACACCGTGCCACCGTTGGCGCAGGCGTCGATCTTGTCGCAGGCAATCTCCTCCAGCGTCTTGCCGAGGATCTGCGTGTGCTCCAGATCCACCGAAACCACGCAACTGCGCGTGGGCCGGCCCAGCCTGGTGGGGTCATAGCGCCCGCCGATGCCGCACTCGAAGACGGCGAAGTCGATCTCGCGCTCTTCGAACCAAGCCAAGGCTACCAAGTAGAGGAACTCGAACCCGCCGATCACGTCGGCCGGGTGTTGCTGCTGGTAGGTATCGCAGACAGCCTCCACGCGCTGCCAGTGTCGCGAGAGGCTTAGGTCGTCGATGGCGTGTCCGTCGATGCGAAAACGCTCATGGATTGAAAAGAGATGCGGCGAGGTGAAGCAGCCCACTCGCAGCCCGGCCGCGTGCAGCATCGACGAAAGACTCATCGCCACGCTGCCCTTGCCGCTGGACCCGGCCACGTTGCACGAGCGCGAAGACCAGCACGCGAGATCCAGCCCAAGCTCTCGTGCGAGGGACTCCACACGGTGCAAGCTGATACCGGCACCGTACTTCGGGTACTTGGGAAGCCGCAAAGCTAGCGCAACGCCGCTGTCAGATTGCGCGTCCATATCAGTTCGATGAGGTCCCAACGTCCCTGATCCTCCAGCGTTTCGATCATCGGACTGGCGTTGACCTCGACCACGCACGGGCCCTCGCCTGCCCTGCTTCCGACGCCCGCGAAAAGGTCTACGCCCGCCACGCCGAGTCCGATGGCCCTGCAGGCGGCCAGGGCCGTGCTCGCGAGCGGCAGCGGCACCTCGGTCGTGAACGCCTCGGCATGCCCACCCACGGCGCGATTGAGCGGCTGCGCGCGTCCCCCGGCCGGGTTGCCCGGGCGTTGCTTGCGGTAAGCAAACAGCGCCTCACCTCCATAGACGAGCACTCGATACTCGTCTCCCACGTGCACAGGCTGCACAAGGACGGCGTCGTGCAGCGCCGCGGCGCGGTTCAAATAGTCCGCGAGCTCCTCTGGCGTGTCGACCTGCTCGGCCATTTCCCCGCGACTGCCTGCATTGGGCTTGCAGAACACCGGATAAATGAATTGAGCCGCTTGCATCAGCGCGTCACTAGCCTCGCGCCCGGGAGATCGCAAGTGCCGCATGCGTGTATCAAGGAAGAACAGCATGCCAGTCAGGCAGTGCACGCCGGCTCGGCGCAACACTTCTGCGGCGAAGTACTTGTCGCGCGCCACCGTGTAGGCTGCAGCAGTGTTTTCCACATAAGGCGTCGCCGATCCAGCAGCGAACACATGCCGCCGCTCGCCATTGCCGACCTCAAAGAGGTAGCCATCGGCCTCATCGAGCAGCTGGAAGCACAGGCCCAGGCGATCGGCGGTGTACTCCGCATACCGCGCGTGACTATTCAACCGGTGGATGGGCATCGGCAACCGTATGTGGAACGGGCGCCGGCAAGCCGCACGGCGCGAGGGATCCGGGCTCAGGCCACCGCGTCGGCGCTTTGGCGCTGCAGCATGGCCACAAGGCGGGCCACGACGGCGCGCAACTCGCGGCGGTCGACGATCATGTCGATAGCCCCTGTCTGCAAGAGGAACTCCGCGCGCTGGAAGCCCTCGGGAAGCTTCTCGCGCACGGTGTTCTCGATCACGCGCGGACCCGCAAATCCGATAAGTGCCTTGGGCTCGGCGATGACCACGTCGCCCATGAAGGCGAAGCTCGCCGACACCCCACCCATGGTGGGGTCGGTGAGGACGCTGACGTAGGGCAGCTTCGCCTTAGCGAGCCTGGTGAGTGCCGCGTTGGTCTTGGCCATCTGCATGAGGCTCAGCAGCCCCTCCTGCATGCGAGCGCCACCCGTGGCCGCAAAACTGACGAAGGGCGTCTTCTGCTCGCAAGCCGCTTCCACACCGCGCACAAAGCGCTCGCCCACCACCGAGCCCATGGACCCGCCCATGAAATCGAACTCGAAGCAGGCGGTCACAACCGGAATGCTGTGAACGGCACCACCCAACACCACCAGGGCATCAGTCTCGCCGGTGCTTTCCAGCGCTTCCTTCAGGCGATCGGTGTAACGCTTGCTGTCCTTGAATCGAAGCGCATCCACGGGTACCACCTGCTGGCCGACCTCGTAGCGCCCTTCGGGATCGAGGAAGGCATCGAGGCGCGCTCGTGCACCGATGCGGTGATGGTGGCCGCACTTCGGACAGACATTCAGGTTCTGCTCCAGGTCAGTCTTGTACAGCACCGTCTCGCATGCAGGGCACTTGATCCAAAGACCCTCGGGCACCGAACGGCGCTCACTCGGATCGGTCTGCTGGATCTTGGGAGGCAGCAGTTTTTCGAGCCAACTCATGCCTTTGCTCCTTGTAGAGAATCGAGGGCACTGCGGATGCCGGCAATGAAGCGCGCACCGGCGGCAGCCACCTCCTCGCGCGTCTGCGTTTCCAGCAACTGGACGATGGCCGAGCCGATGACCACCGCATCGGACACGGCACCCACCGCCTTGGCGCTTTCGGCATCGCGAATGCCAAAACCGACACCCACCGGCACCCTTACATGCGACTTGATGCGCGGCACCATCTGCGCCACTTCATCGGTGTCGAGGTGGCCGGCGCCGGTCACACCCTTCAGCGACACGTAGTACACGTACCCGCTCGCCACGCGGCCGACGTCCTTCATGCGCTGCTCGGTGGAGGTTGGCGCAAGCAGGAATATCGGGTCCAGGCTGGCCTCTCGAAGCATGGCGGCGAAGGCCTGGCATTCCTCGGGCGGGTAGTCGACCACGAGCACACCGTCTACGCCAGCCGTCTTGGCGTCGACGACAAAGCGGGCGATGCCATAACGCTCGATCGGGTTCGCATACCCCATAAGCACAATGGGCGTGTCGTCATTCTCCCGGCGGAAGGCTCGGACATAGTCCAGCACCTGATTCGTCCCGATACCGCGCGTGAGCGCGCGTTCCGCGGCGCGCTGGATCACGGGGCCGTCCGCCATGGGATCGGAGAACGGCACGCCCAGTTCGATGACATCGGCACCGGCCCGCGCCATGGCGAGCATCACTTCCACGGTAGCCTCGGGATGCGGATCGCCGGCGGTCACGTACGGGATCAATGCCTTGCGTCCTCTCGCCTGCAGGGCCTCGAAAACCGTTCTGATGCGGCTCATCGCGGCCCCTTCACCACGGTGGTATGTGCGCCCTTGACACTTTCGCCCCGGCACGAGGGTCGACAGTAGAACTCGGCACCCGACAGATCGGCGACCGTGCCGATGTCCTTGTCACCGCGACCCGAGAGGTTGACCAGCAGGTGCTGATCGGGCCGCATCGACGGCGCCATCTTGATGGCTTGAGCAACGGCATGGCTCGACTCCAGCGCAGGAATGATCCCTTCCGTGCGACACAGCCGGTGAAAGGCCTGCAGCGCCTCGTCATCGGTGATGCCTACGTACTCCGCGCGCCCGACGTCCTTGAGGTAGGCGTGCTCGGGTCCGACGCCCGGATAGTCGAGGCCCGCGGAGATGGAATGTGTCTCGATTATTTGCCCGTTGGCATCCTGAAGCAGGTACGTTCGGTTGCCATGAAGCACGCCCGGCGCACCTGCGGACAGCGAGGCCGCGTGCTTGCCGGTCGCCAGACCCAGCCCCGCAGCTTCCACGCCGATGAGTCTCGTGCCCGAGTGCTCGATGTAGGGATGGAAAATGCCCATGGCGTTGCTACCGCCGCCAACACACGCGATGACGGCGTCGGGCTGGCGTCCGATAAGTTCTGGCATCTGTACCAGGCATTCGTCGCCGATCACGCGCTGGAAATCACGCACCATAGCGGGGTACGGATGCGGGCCAGCCACCGTGCCGATGATGTAGAACGTGTTCTCGACGTTCGTGACCCAATCGCGCAGCGCCTCGTTGAGCGCATCCTTGAGTGTTCTTGAGCCGCTGTTGACGGGGACGACGCTCGCCCCCAAAAGGTGCATCCGGTACACGTTGGGCGATTGGCGCTTCACGTCCTCGCTGCCCATGTACACGACGCACTCCAGACCATATCGCGCGCAGATGGTGGCGGTAGCCACCCCGTGCTGGCCTGCTCCCGTCTCGGCGATCACGCGCGGCTTGCCCATGCGCCGCGCCAGCATGGCCTGGCCGATGACGTTGTTGATCTTGTGTGCGCCCGTGTGGTTGAGGTCTTCACGCTTCAGGTAGATCTGCGCGCCGCCGAGTTCGCGGCTGAGGCGCGTAGCGTGGTACACGGGGCTGGGGCGTCCGACGAAATGGGCGAGCTCATGGCGGTATTCGGCCGTGAAGCTCGCATCGGCCTGAGCCTCGGCATAGGCGACCTTGAGCTCGTCGAGCGCGTGGATGAGCGTCTCGGCAACGAAAGTGCCGCCGTAAGGGCCGAAGTGCCCGCGCGCATCGGGTTGCTGGTAATTCGCCATGAAACAATGTTCGGGTGGTGGTTCAGGCTTCGCTGGAGGCGATGCGGGCATCAGCCTCACGCACCGCTTCACAGAACCGGTGGATAGCAACAGGATCCTTGATCCCCTTGGCAGCCTCAACGCCGGAGCTCACGTCAACGGCCCAAGGCCGCACCCGAAGAATGCCTTCGACCACATTTGCGGCATGCAACCCACCAGACAAAACGACCGGACGGGAGACGGCTGCGGGAATCAGTGACCAATCGAAGACCTTTCCGCCGCCGCCATAACCCTCGACGTGGGCGTCGAGCAAGAGGGCTTGCGCGTCAGGATAACGCGCCGCGAAGTCTAGCAAATCGAAACCCGGCCCCATGCGCGCTGCCCGCAGGTACGGTCGTGCAGTCGCTGAGCAGGTCTTCGGCGTCTCGTCGCCGTGAAACTGCAGTACCAGCTGCGGAATGGCATGGATCGCCTCGGCGATGGCCTCGGCCGAGGCGTTCACGAACAGGCCCACCGGTGTGATGAACGCAGGCAGCCGGCGGGCCAACTGCGCCGCGCGGTCCACACGAACATGCCTCGGGCTGAGCTCGTAGAACACGAAGCCGACCGCATCGGCACCGGCATCCGCTGCGGCGTCCACGTCTGCCTCATGGGTGAGGCCGCAGATCTTGATACGGGTTCGAGCTGGCATTTGAACGGATTCAGGGCAGCCAATCCATCGCGGGCGCATGTTCCGGAATGGCGTGCCGCACATCGTAGTACGGCCCCATGAAGTACAGGCCATCGGGGGCGAAGGTGGGTGCCGCCAGGGTGCGGTCGCGCGACGCGAGCACCTCGCCCATCCACTGCGGCGGCCGCGTGCCGGTGCCTACCGCGATGAGGCAGCCCATGATGTTGCGCACCATGTGGTGTAGGAAGGCACTGGCATCGAATTCGAAGCGCCAGTACACGCCCCGGCGGTGTATATCAATCGCGCGCAGTTGCTTGACCGGCGAGGCCGCCTGACATTCGGCGGCCCGAAAGGCACTGAAGTCGTGCTCACCCAGGAGCACACGCGCCGCCGCCTGCATCGTGGCGGCATCAAGTGGGCGGAACACCCAGCCTGCCATGCCGGCCTCCAATGATGGCCGCACCGGAGACTCAAGGAGCAGGTAGGCGTAGCGCCGTCCGATCGCGCTGTTGCGCGCATGGAACTCAGACGACACCGGCCGGCACCACTGCACGGCGATATCGTGGGGGAGGTACCGATTGGTTCCGCGCACCCAGGAAAACGGCTCGCGATGCACCTCCACGTCGAAATGGACGACCTGGTTGAGACCGTGCACCCCAGCATCGGTTCGACCTGCGCAGACCGTTCGCACCGGCCGATCGGCAAACTGCGATAGCGCCAGCTCTAGCCGGTCCTGCACAGTTTGGCCACCGGGCTGGCTCTGCCAGCCCTGATAAGACCGCCCGCGATAGCAAACACCGAGGGCAAGTCGCATCATGGCCCCATCCAGCCGGGCCGCGCTTCGCACGTATGCCGCGGAGTCTTCAGGCCAAGCTGTTGAGCATGCCCTGGGCCTTGCTCTTCAGCGCACCGTTCGCCTTGGCAACTACTTCCTGGAGCAGATCGCGTGCGCCTTCCATGTCACCGATCTGCCGGAACTCCTCGGCCAGTTCCAGCTTGCGGGCCAAAGGATCGCCGCCGGTCTCTTGGCTGTCCAAACCGAATTCGATGCTCGACAGGTCCGCTTCCCCGACAACGGGCGTTGCCGCACCCGCTTGCCCATCGCCTGGCGCGTTGAGGTCCAGGGAGATAGCGGAAAGATCGAAATCCATCGCAAAGTCGGACGACGGCCCAGATGGGGAGGCAGCCACCGCTGGCGTGGCCGGCACGTCAGACATGCTGTCGAACTGCAACAGGCCGCTGTCCAACTTGTTGGGCTCGGGCTCCGGCTGTCGTGCAAACGCCTCAGCAGAACGAGGCGCGCTGGCGGCTTCCCTGGACTGCGTCGCGGGAGCGTCGAGAGTCAGATCCAGATCGAGATCCACCGGGGATGCGCCATCCGCAGCCTCTCTCTGCGGCGGATGCCGGCGGTCGTCGACCGCAAGCTTGGCACGTTCGAACTGCGAGGCCGACGGCAGCACCGACTGCGGCATGGTGCTCGCTCCCAGCGGCTCGCTGCGTGCGGCCGCTTCGCCAGTCGGCACGGGTGGCGCGCCACCCGGCTGGTACAGCGGATTTTCCGGGTCGATTTGCAAACCCAGATCCTGTGCCTTTGCCCAGTCCTCGCCCTCACCATGGGTGAGCGAGTACAACTGGGTGGCAAGCAGTTCGAAGCCCTTGGTGTCACGACGCTTGGCGTACACCTCGAGCAGCTTAGTGCGAATGGCCAGGCGATCAGGACTGCTGCGCATGGCCTCCTTCAGGATTTCCTCGGCCTGCAGGTCGCGGCCATAGGCGAGGTATACGTCGGCTTCGGCCACCGGGTCCACGTCGCCAATCGCGTCGAGTTGGCTCAGCGAGTAGCTCATCGATGATGAAGCTCCTCCCGCATCCCGTGTATCGATGCGCTGGCCACCGCTGGCACCGAAGAACGAATCGGGCTGTAAGCGGCTCTCCAGAAAGGACGTTTCGCCGCTGTCCTTCTTCGAACGTCGCGTGAAGCGGAAGATGCCGAACCCGGCCAGGGCGGCCACGAGTGCGGCCGCGCCCCCCAGGGCGAATGGGTTGTCTTCGAATATCTTCGCGAGCACGCCCTGCTCTTGCGCAGCTGCCACAGCGGGTCGAGCGACCCCCGGCCGTGAGGCGGCGGCAGTTGTCGCGATGGCTGGAGCACTCGCCACAGGGGCGGCGACAACGGTGGTCGTTTCGGATGCCGCCGAAGCGGCCGGTGAGGCAGTCACGGCGGAGGATGCCGGCTGGTCTGCCGGCATAACGGGGCCAGTCGGGGTAGACACCGTCGGGGTAGCAATGGGTGCCTGCACTGTCACGCCAAGCGTTTCCGACGAGGCAGCCGGCGCCGGTGACGGAGCAGCGTTCGATGAGGAGCCGGCCAGCCGCTTCAGCGCCTCAACGTTGCGCGACAGTTCAGCCACCCGCGTGTCCGCCTCCTGCTTCTCGCGCTCCTTGGCAACCTTTTCTTCCGGCGAAGCCGACTTGCCGGCCACCGAGCCCTTGCTGAGCGTGAGCTTGTCCGGAGAGGAAGCGACGGCTTGCTTGCGATCCTCAACGTTCGCCTCGACCTTCCCTCGGGCCGCTCGAGCGGAACCTTGTCCGGCTGCCTCCGGCACGGCAGCGGCGAGGCGCTGACGGTACGCACCGAAGTCGGCGCTTTGAGCCTGGATGACCTCGCGAGCCTCTTCCGGGCTGACGGCACGTGCCTGCTCAGCGCTCGGGACGGAGAGCACGACACCAGCTTTGAGCCGGTTCATGTTGTTACCGAGGAAAGCATGGGTGTTGCCCCGGTACAGCGACACCAGCATCTGATCGAGCGAGACCCCCTCGCGTGTCTGTCGACCAGCGATGCGCGACAGCGTATCGCCGGGACGCACGCGGTAGTCGCCCGCCCCTTCGGAGGCAGTTCGCTTTGGCGCTGAACGTGAAGGCTCTGTTGCTGCCGACGGCGCAGGCAGCTTGCGTTCCACGACACGTGGCGCCGCCGGTGCTCGCTCGGTGATTCGAGGCGCAACTGGGGCGCGCTTCACGGTACGCGGTGGGGTGGTCCGAGGCTCGGATAGCGCAGGCGCCGCGGGCATCTCGGGCTCGATCGTCGGCTCGGGTCTCACAGCGACCACCGGAGGAGGCTCGGCCTGAACGGGGGCCGCAGGAACCACCGGAGCAGCGCTCATCACCGGCTCGGCGGCAGGAACCGGCGCCTCAGCCAAATTCCGTGACGGGGGATCGAACAGCAAGGTGTATTCACGCACCAGCCTACCTGTGCTCCACGAAATCTCGAGGATCACATCGACGAAGGGCTCCTGGACAGGCCGGTCACTGCTGAGACGTACGTACGGTCGGCCATCGGAGCGGTGCAGGAGCTGCACCGCCGTACCGGGCAGGACCGAGTTGTAGTCGACTCCGGCGGCTCGATACGACTCGGGCGGTGCAATGCTGATGCGCAGGTTGGCGGACTCCTCCGAAGTGAGGCTCGTCACGTCGATCTCGGCTCGCAGCGATTCGCCCAGCGCCGATTGCACATTGAGGCGTCCCAGGCCGAGCGCCCATGCTCCGGGTGCGGCGAGGCACAGCGCTGCTGCAGCCACTGTCGTCAAGGCAAATCGCCCGGTGTACCGCGAGGTTCGTTTCAAGAGGTCTCCCAACTCGATCTTGCGAATGCTCACTCGCACTCGCCTTTCTCGGCGCCTGGCGCGCACCAAGATGCGACAAAAATTAAGAAATCACAATAGCATCAAGCAGATACGGTGACAAGCTCATGCTTTTGCTGACATTGACTCGCTGCCCCTGCCGAACCCCGAACTCGTCAATATGTCGCGGTCCGGCAACAGCGAAAGTACGGTAAGCGCGCACTCAAGCATTCAGCAAAATGCGCAGCATGCGCCGCAGCGGCTCTGCCGCGCCCCACAGCAACTGATCGCCGATAGTGAAGGCGCCGAGGTATTGAGGCCCCATGGCCATCTTGCGCAGCCGCCCCACGGGAATGGTAAGGGTGCCGGTCACAGCTACCGGAGTGAGGTCCTTCAGTGTCGCCTCACGCGTGTTCGGAACCACCTTCACCCAGGTGTTGTCAGCGGCGATCATCGCTTCAAGGTCAGCCAGTGGCACGTCCTTCTTCAGCTTGAAGGTCAGCGCCTGGCTATGGCATCGCATGGCCCCAACGCGAACGCAGAAACCATCCACTGGTACGGCAGGCGAGCCGAAGCTCTCGCCCTGCCCGAGGATCTTGTTCGTCTCGGCCATGCCTTTCCACTCTTCGCGGCTCATGCCGTTGCCAAGATCCTTGTCGATCCACGGGATGAGGCTGCCACCCAGCGGCACGCCGAAGTTGGCCGTCTCGGCTTCGCTGAGGGATCGCTGCCTGCCGATGAGACGGCGGTCGATTTCCAGGATGGCGCTCGTAGGCTCGGCCAGCAACTCGCGCACTTCGGCGTTCAGCGTACCGAACTGCGTGAGCAACTCCCGCATGTGCTGTGCGCCACCACCGGAGGCCGCCTGGTAGGTTTGCGTGCTCATCCACTCTACGAGGCCGGCCTTGTAGAGCGCACCCACGCCCATCAACATGCAGCTCACGGTGCAGTTGCCGCCGATCCAGTTGCGGCCGCCCTTCGTCAGCGCGTTCTTGATCACCGGGAGGTTGACCGGGTCAAGCACGATGACTGCGTCGTCCTTCATGCGCAAAGTGGAAGCGGCATCGATCCAGTGACCGGTCCAGCCTGCGGCTCGCAGTTTGGGGAAGACTTCAGTGGTGTAGTCCCCCCCCTGGCAAGTGATGATGATTTCGCAGTGCCTGAGTGCCTGGATGTCGTAGGCGTCCCTCAGCGTAGCCTCGTTCCTGGCGTAAGCCGGTGCCTTGCCGCCGGCCGCGCTGGTGCTGAAGAAGACCGGCTCGATGAGAGCAAAGTCGCCCTCCGCCTGCATGCGGTCCATCAGGACGGAGCCGACCATGCCACGCCATCCCACCAATCCTACGAGTCTCATCTGGAAGCCCTATGGTTGTCCAAACCTCTCCAACTTCTCCGGAACGAATCGCCGGAGAGGTGAGGGCGACACGATCCGGAGCCGATCAGCTCTTGATAATGGTTTTCGTGGTCGCAGTCACGAGGGCAGCCACGACGGCATCGCCCATTTCCTGGGTACCGATCCGCTTGGTGCCTTCCGACCAAATGTCCGCGGTGCGCAGGCCCGCCGCCAGAACGTGCCTGACCGCCGACTCGATGCGATCGGCGGCTTCGGGCTGGGCGAGGGAATAGCGAAGCATCATGGCAGCGGACAGGATTGTAGCCAGGGGGTTGGCGATCCCCTTGCCGGCGATGTCGGGCGCGCTGCCATGACTCGGCTCGTACAGGCCCTTGCCACCGGCGTCGAGCGAGGCCGAGGGCAGCATGCCGATGGAGCCGGTGAGCATGGCCGCCTCATCCGAGAGGATGTCGCCGAACATGTTGCCAGTGACCAGCACATCAAACTTCTTCGGCGCCTTCACCAATTGCATGGCCGCGTTGTCCACATACATATGCTCCAGTTCCACGTCTGGATACTGGGCATGCACCTCGGTGACGATGTCCTTCCAGAACTGGAAGGTCTCCAGCACGTTGGCCTTGTCGACACTGGTCACGCGACGCTGACGCTTGCGCGCTGCCTGGAACGCGACGTGGGCAATACGCTCGATCTCCGGCCGCGCGTAGCGCATGGTGTCGAAGGCCTCGGTCTGCCCTGCGAATGCACCATCTGGCGCCACGCGACGTCCGCGCGGCTGGCCGAAGTAGATGTCACCCGTCAGTTCACGGATGATGAGGATGTCGAGCCCTGCCACCAGTTCAGGCTTCAGGCTGGAGGCATGCGTGAGCTCGGGATAGCACAGCGCAGGGCGGAAGTTGGCAAAGAGCTGCAGGTGCTTGCGCAGGCCCAGGATGGCCTGCTCCGGGCGCAGGGCGCGCTCCAGTTTGTCGTACTTCCAGTCACCCACAGCACCGAACAGCACCGCGTCGGCCGCCTGCGCGAGCTTGAGCGTGGAATCAGGCAGCGGATGGCCGTGCACCTCGTACGCAGCTCCGCCGACCAGCGCCTCCTCCATCAGGATAGGCAGGTTCAGTGCCTTCAAGACCTTGATGGCCTCGGCCACGATCTCGACCCCGATGCCGTCGCCCGGCAGCACTGCGATCTTCACGACTGAATTCCTTTGTGTGTGTTCCGCCAGATGAGTCAGATGCGGTTGGTCAGCCAGGGCTTGCGCATCAAACGCTCGGACTCGAAGGCTCCGATCTCATCGGCGTGGCGCAGCGTGAGTCCAATGTCGTCCAGCCCGTGGAACAGGCAGTACTTGCGAAACGGCTGCACTTCGAAGGGCAGTTCACTTCCATCGGGCTTGACGACCACTTGGCGTTCGAGGTCAACGCTCAGCTCGTATCCCGCGAAAGCCGTCACTTCGTCGAACAGCCGGGCCACTTCGTGCTCGGCGAGCACGATAGGCAGCAAGCCGTTCTTGAAGCAATTGTTGGAGAAGATGTCGGCGAAGCTGGGCGCAATGAGGGCGCGGAAGCCGTACTGCTCAATGGCCCACGGAGCATGCTCGCGAGAGGAGCCACAACCAAAGTTGCGGCGCGCCAGCAAGATGGAAGCCGCCTGATATCGCGGCTGGTTGAGCACGAAATCTGGATTGGGCTTGCGCGAGGCGGGATCCTGGCCGGGATAGCCGGGATCGAGGTAACGCCATTCGTCGAACAGGTTGGGTCCAAATCCGGACTTCTTGATGGACTTCAGGAACTGCTTGGGAATGATGGCGTCCGTGTCGACGTTGTCGCGGTCGATCGGGGCTACAAAACCTTTATGGATGCGAAACGGCTGCATGGCGACTGCTCCTTCCGGTTCGAATTTCAAGCAAGGCGTCGCACATCGACGAAGTGGCCCGCCATCGCGGCCGCTGCCGCCATGGCAGGGCTTACGAGGTGGGTGCGACCACCTGCCCCCTGCCGGCCTTCGAAGTTACGGTTCGAGGTGGAGGCACAGCGCTCACCGGGCTCGAGCCGGTCGGCGTTCATCGCCAGACACATAGAGCACCCCGGCTCACGCCATTCAAAGCCCGCAGCCTTGAAGATATGGTCCAGACCCTCCCGCTCGGCCTGCTCCTTCACGAGGCCAGAACCAGGCACAACCATGGCGAGCTTCACGTTGCGCGCGACCTTGCCACCCAGCTTGCGGACCACGCCTGCGGCTTCACGGAGGTCTTCAATGCGCGAGTTAGTGCACGAGCCGATGAAGACCTTGTCGATGTGAATGTCAGAGATGGACCGGTTGGGCTCCAGGGCCATGTAGGCGAGCGCGCGTTCCATGGCATTGCGCCGCGTGGAATCCTTTTCCCGTTCCGGGTCCGGGACCCGGTCCTCGATGGAAACGACCATTTCAGGGGAAGTACCCCAGGTCACTTGCGGGCGTATGGACGAGGCGTCGATCTCGACCACCGCATCCCAGACGGCATCAGGATCGGAGCGCAGAGTCCGCCAGTAAGCTATTGCCTGCTCCAGTTCCACACCCTTAGGCGAAAACGGTCGGCCCTGCACGTAAGCCAGCGTCGTCTCGTCGACGCCCACAAGGCCGGCACGCGCGCCCGCCTCAATGGCCATGTTGCACACCGTCATGCGGCCTTCCATGCTGAGTGCTCGAATGGCCGAGCCCGCAAACTCGATGGTGTAGCCGGTGCCACCGGCCGTACCGATCCGGCCGATGATGGCCAGCACGATGTCTTTGGCACTGCAGCCTCGAGGCAGTTGCCCCTCGACCTTGACTAGCATGTTCTTGGCCTTCTTGGCCAGAAGCGTTTGCGTGGCAAGCACGTGCTCGACTTCGCTGGTGCCAATGCCGTGCGCCAGAGCACCGAACGCTCCGTGCGTGGACGTATGGGAGTCGCCGCAGACGACCGTCATGCCCGGCAGGGTGGCGCCCTGCTCCGGACCGATCACATGAACGATGCCTTGGCGCTTGTCGTTCATCTTGAACTGCGTGATGCCGAAGCGGTCGCAGTTCGCGTCCAGGGTCTCGACCTGTAGACGAGAGACCGGATCTTCAATGCCATGCGACCGGTCGGTAGTGGGCACATTATGGTCACTGACCGCTAGGTTGGCCGAGATGCGCCACACCTTGCGGCCGGAGAGCTGCAGACCCTCGAACGCCTGGGGACTAGTGACCTCGTGCACGAGGTGGCGATCGATGTAGAGGATGGCGGTGCCGTCTTCTTCGGTATGGACGACGTGCTCGTCCCAGATCTTGTCGTAGAGCGTGCGGCCCATGGCGGCGTCCGAGTTCGTGGGAACCGGCGATTTTAGGTGGTCACGCCGGGTCAGGCGGTTCGTGCGGAGTTGGCGCAGTCGCTGGTGGAAATGTTCGGCATGCAACCCGTCCCTCTCCCGTGCGCTGGAAGAAGGACGGGCGAGGATCGCCCCTCACGGCAAGCTGAGCGGCGGGTCGACCGCGGGATCAGCTCCGTTGCCCGAGCGGCACCACACTGCGCTTCGCCGCTCCGTGATACAGCTGGCGCGGACGGCCAATCTTGTACTCGGGGTCGCCGATCATCTCGTTGAGTTGCGCGATCCAGCCCACCGTGCGGGCCAGCGCGAAAATCGCAGTGAACAGGCTCACCGGGATGCCGATGGCACGCTGAACGATGCCCGAGTAGAAGTCGACGTTCGGGTAGAGCTTGCGAGCAACGAAGTATTCGTCTTCCAGAGCGATCTTCTCGAGCTCCATGGCGAGCTTGAGGATAGGGTCATTGGTCAGGCCCAGCGCATCCAGCACTTCGTGGCAGGTCTCGCGCATGAGCTTCGCGCGTGGATCGTAGTTCTTGTAGACCCGGTGGCCAAAGCCCATGAGCTTGATGCCCGAGTTCTTGTCCTTCACCTGCTTGATGAACTCACCGATCTTCTCCACGCCGCCCATGCGCTGCACGTCTTCGAGCATGTTGAGCGCAGCCTCGTTCGCGCCGCCGTGCGCCGGGCCCCAGAGGCAAGCCACACCGGCGGCGATGGCGGCGAAGGGGTTCGTGCCGGAGGAGCCGCACAGGCGCACCGTCGATGTGGAGGCATTCTGCTCATGGTCCGCATGCAGGATGAAGATGCGGTCAATCGCACGCACGAGCACGTCGTTGGGCTCGTACTCCTCGCACGGAGTGGCAAACATCATCCGCATGAAGTTTGCCGAGTACGACAGCGAGTTCTTCGGGTAGATGTAGGGCTGGCCGACGCCGTACTTGTAGGCCATGGCCACGAGCGTGGGCATCTTCGCAATCAAGCGGATGGCTGAGATCTCGCGGTGCTGCGGGTTGTTGATGTCGGTGCTGTCGTGATAGAAGGCCGAGAGCGCTCCAACCAGACCCGTCATGACAGCCATGGGGTGCGCGTCGCGACGGAAGCCACGCAGGAAGAACTGCATCTGCTCGTTGACCATGGTGTGGTTCGTCACGAGCTTGACGAAGTCGTGCTTCTGCTGCGGCGTGGGCAGCTCGCCCTTGAGCAGCAAGTAGCACACCTCGAGGAAGTCGCATTGCGTGGCCAGCTGCTCGATTGGATAGCCGCGATAGAGCAGTTCTCCTTTGTCGCCATCGATGTACGTGATCGTGGACTGGCACGCCGCCGTCGACAGGAACCCCGGGTCATAGGTGAACTTGCCGGTCTGCGCATAAAGCTTGCGGATGTCGATCACATCCGGGCCGATGCTCCCCTTGTAGATCGGCAATTCCATATTCGGACTGCCGTCGGAAAACGACAGGGTGGCTTTCACATCGGACGGAATCATGGTCGTTCCTTGGAAGAAAGGGGAAGGCTGCTTGTGTGCCGGCTGTGCTACTGCGTGCGCATGAGCCGCAGCACGTGCAGCACATCCTCGCGCAGCAATTCGCCTGCCGGCTCCGTACGGGCGAGCAACAGGTCCAGAAGGTCGTTATCGGACAGTTCCATCAAGGCCTCGAGCCCGCGCGCCTGCGTCTGCGTGAGGCTGGTACCGTGGCGCTGAAAAAAGCGTTCGATGAACAGGTCGTTCTCGAGCAGGCCGCGACGACAGCGCCAGCGCAGCTTGCTCAAGGTTCGGGCATCGACCGGAGTTTGCATAAGGGAGCTTGCGGAAGCTGAGCGACGCCGCCTCACACGGCACGCCGGACCATCAGTTCCTTGATTTTGCCGATGGCTTTGGTCGGATTGAGCCCCTTGGGACAAACGTCTACGCAGTTCATGATGGTGTGACAGCGGAACAATCGGTACGGGTCTTCGAGGTTGTCCAGCCGTTCGCTGGTGACTTGATCGCGGCTGTCTGCAATGAAGCGGTAGGCCTGTAGCAAACCGGCCGGGCCCACGAACTTGTCTGGATTCCACCAGAAGCTGGGGCAACTGGTCGAACAGCTCGCGCACAGGATGCACTCGTAAAGGCCGTTCAGCTCTTCGCGCTCCTCGGGGCTTTGCAGACGCTCCTTTTCGGGCGGCGGCTCGTCGTTGACCAGGTAGGGCTTGATGGAGTGGTACTGCTTGAAGAATTGCGTCATGTCGACGATGAGGTCGCGGATGACGGGCAACCCGGGCAGCGGCTTGAGCACGATCGGGTCCTTGAGCGTGCGCATGTTGGTCAAACATGCCAACCCGTTCTTGCCGTTGATGTTCATCGCGTCGGAGCCGCACACGCCTTCCCGACAGGAGCGGCGGAAGCTGAGCGTGGGATCGACTGCCTTCAACTTCATGAGCGCGTCGAGCAGCATGCGCTCGCTGCCGTCGAGCTCGACCTCGATGGTCTGCATGCGCGGCTTGGCGTCGACGTCGGGATCGTAGCGATAGATGTGGAATACGCGCTTGGTCATCTGGTTCTCTCGTGTCCCCACGGCGCTCAGAAGGAGCGCACCTTCGGCGGAATGGAATCCACACTGATGGGCTTCATGTTGACCGGCTTGTACTCGAGGCGGTTTCCGTCCTTGAACCACAGCGTGTGCTTGAGCCAGTCGCGGTCGTTGCGGCCATTGGGGAATTCGGGTGTGTCGCCATAGTCATTCACGGTATGTGCGCCCCGGCTTTCCTTGCGTGCCGCGGCAGACACCATGGTCGCCAGCGCCGCCTCGACAAGGTTTTCGACTTCCAAGGCCTCGATACGAGCGGTATTGAATACTTTGGACTTGTCTGCGAGGTGTATGCCTTTCACCCGCTCGGCCACTGCCTTGATCTTCTCGAGGCCCTCGTCCATGGAAGCCTGTGTGCGGAACACTCCGGCATGCTGCTGCATGGTGCGGCGGATGTCGTTTGCCACATCCTGCGCGTATTCGCCACCGGTACTCGACTCGTACCGGGCCAAGCGCGACAGCGTGTACTCAGCCGCATCGGCCGGCAGATCCTTGTGTGCCTTGCTGGCCAGCGCCGTGTCGATGATGTGCTTGCCCGCCGCTCGGCCGAAGACGAGCAGGTCGAGCAGCGAGTTGGTGCCGAGCCGGTTGGCGCCGTGCACGCTCACGCAGGAACACTCGCCCACGGCATACAGGCCGTTGACCACGCTGTTGGGGTTGCCGTTCTTCGGCACCACCACCTGGCCGTGGATGTTGGTTGGAACGCCGCCCATCTGGTAGTGGATGGTCGGCACCACCGGGATCGGCTCCTTGGTGATGTCGACATTGGCGAAGTTGTGGCCGATCTCGTAAACCGAGGGAAGGCGCTTCATGATCGTGTCGGCGCCGAGGTGCGTCATGTCTAGCACGACGTAGTCCTTGTTCGGCCCGCAACCACGCCCCTCCTTGATCTCCTGGTCCATGCAGCGGGAGACGAAGTCTCGCGGGGCCAGATCCTTCAGGGTCGGGGCATAGCGCTCCATGAAGCGTTCGCCCTTGTTGTTGCGCAGGATGGCCCCTTCGCCGCGACAACCTTCGGTGAGCAGCACCCCTGCTCCGGCCACGCCCGTAGGATGGAACTGCCAGAACTCCATGTCCTCCAGCGGAAGGCCGGCACGCGCCGCCATGCCGAGGCCATCACCAGTGTTGATGAATGCGTTGGTCGAGGCCGCGAAAATCCGACCGGCACCACCCGTGGCCAGCAGCACGGTCTTGCCCTGAAGGATGTGGACCTCACCGGTTTCCATCTCGAGCGCCGTGACGCCCAGGACGTCACCCTCGGCGTCACGGATGAGATCGAGCGCCATCCACTCGACGAAGAATTGAGTGCGCGCCTTCACGTTCTGCTGGTACAGCGTGTGCAGCATGGCATGGCCGGTCCGGTCGGCCGCGGCACAGGCTCGCTGCACGGGCTTCTCGCCGTAGTTGGCGGTATGCCCGCCGAACGGGCGCTGATAGATCGTGCCGTCCGGATTGCGGTCGAACGGCATGCCGAAGTGCTCGAGCTCGTAGACCACGTGCGGCGCCTCGCGGCACATGAACTCGATGGCGTCCTGGTCGCCTAGCCAGTCGGAGCCCTTGACGGTGTCGAAGAAGTGATAGTGCCAGTTGTCCTCGCTCATGTTGCCCAGCGAGGCCCCGATGCCACCCTGCGCGGCCACGGTGTGCGAACGGGTTGGAAACACCTTGGACAGCACCGCCACGCTCAAACCGGCACGGGCGAGCTGCAGCGAGGCGCGCATGCCGGATCCCCCGGCACCGACGATGACGACATCGAACTTTCGTTTGCTGAGGTTGGATCGGATAGCCGCCACGTTCACAATCTCCACAGTACTTGAATCGACCAACCGAGGCAGGCCACCAGCCACACTATCGTGAGCACCTGCAGCGTGAGCCGCAAGGCGAAGGACTTGACATAGTCCATCCAAACGTCACGCATGCCCACCCATGCGTGGTAGGCCAGCGAGACCATCACCACGAAGGTGAACAATTTCATCCACTGCGGCGCGAAGATGCCAGCCCACTTGTCATAGCCGGTGAGCGCAACGCGCTCGCCGGCGACGCCCGGCCCGTAGGACGGCAGGAGGTACGCCAGGAGCAGCACGATGGTGAAGGCGCCCATCACCACCGCGGTGATGCGTTGGGCCAGCCAGTCGCGCAGGCCGTAATGCGCACCGACCACGATGCGCTTGGAGCCATAGGTTTGTGCCATGTGATGCCGATCAGAAGAAAAAGAGCTTGGCGCCCAGCACCAGCGTAAGAAGACCACTTGCCACCAGCGTGAATAACGCCGACTGACGCCCGAATTCGAGGCCCACCGCGTGCGTGGCATCCATCCAGAGGTGCCGCATGCCGGCGATGAAGTGGTGGAGATAGGCCCATATCAGGGCCAAGGCCACGAGCTTCATGAACCAGCCGGGTAGGAAGCCGACGCCCGCCACGAAGACACTGGTGAAGCGCGCGTAGGTGATCTCGGAGGACAGGCTGGCGTCGAAGAGCCAGACGATGAAAGGCAGCAGGAAGAACATCAGCATGCCGCTGACCCGATGCAGGATCGAAACGATCGCCATCGCCGGATACCGGTAGACCGTGAGCGCGTCGATGAGACGCATGGTTCCCGGTCGCTGCCTTGTCGTTGTCTCTGCCGCCATACCCCACGCCTTGTAATCAAACGAAACCTATCGATTTTATTGCAATGCACCAGCGCTCCGACCGCATGCATTGAACTGCATCCTTGTTACGGTGCCCTGTTCAGCTCAACTCATTGCGGTAGTGATGCGCAGCCGTGTGATACAGGCCGCGCCGCAGCTCCACCGGCTTGTCGCCGTAGGTCATGGACAGGCGCTCCACGCTCAGCAGTGGCGCACCAAACAGCACGCCGAGCAGTTCGGCCGCGGCTGCATCGGCGGCCACGGCGCGGATCTTCTCGGAAGCGCGGATCATGCGCACGCCGAATTCGCTCTCGAACAACCCGTACATGGGCCCCCTGTAGCCACTGAGGCGCTCGGCCGTGAGCCCCTTGAAGAGCTGACCGGGCAGCCAGATGTCATCGAGCACCACGGGCACACCGCGAAACCGGAGCACGCGCCGCACCTGCACCACCGAATCACCCGACTTGAGGTCCAGGGCGCGTGCGATGTCGGATGGGGCGCGCAACCGTCGGCAGTCGATGAAGAGCCGCTCGGCACCTGCCGGCTCGCCGTCGTCGGGGGCCAGGCGCAGGAAGCGGAACTGGACCTTTTCCTCGGCGTGCGTGGCAACGAACGTGCCCTTGCCCTGGCGGCGCACCAACAGGTTCTCGATGGCCAGTTCGTCAATGGCCTTGCGTACCGTGCCCTGGCTCACCTTGAACCGGGCAGCCAATTCCGTTTCGCTCGGTATGGCTTCGCCGGGACGCCACTCGCCGGCCTCGAGCCTGCGGGTGATCAGCACCTTGATCTGTCGGTACAGGGGGCTGAAGGCCGGGCCATCAATCTCCCGTGACGCATGCGACGACGACGAAGGCGCGACCATGCCTCGATTGCAGCACAGGAGGGCGAGCCGCGTCCATGAAAAGTTGACAGTTGTCTTATGTAAGACATAAGAGCATCGGCACCTGGGGTAGACCCTGAGGCTGAACGGGTCGCCGGCCAGAAGCCTTTGCCTACACTTGCCGCTCTGCAGCATCGCGCCGACCGCAACCGGCGCGCAGACCTCACCTCACCTCTTATCGGAGTCTTCCATGAGCAAGCAACCCGTTCGTGTCGCTGTGACCGGCGCCGCCGGCCAGATTGGCTATGCGCTGCTGTTCCGCATCGCTTCCGGCGAAATGCTTGGCAAGGACCAGCCCATCGTCCTTCAGCTGCTGGAGATTCCCGACGAGAAGGCACAGAAGGCGCTGAAGGGCGTGATGATGGAATTGGAGGACTGTGCCTTCCCGCTGCTGGCCGGGATGGAAGCTCACAGCGACCCGAACGCCGCGTTCAAGGACACCGACTACGCGCTGCTCGTGGGCGCCCGTCCGCGTGGCCCCGGCATGGAGCGCAAGGATCTGCTGTCCGCCAATGCCCAGATCTTCACCGCGCAGGGCAAGGCGCTCAATGCCGCCGCTTCGCGCAACGTAAAAGTCCTCGTGGTGGGCAACCCCGCCAACACCAATGCCTACATCGCAATGAAGAGCGCGCCCGACCTGCCGCGGAAGAACTTCACCGCCATGCTGCGCCTGGACCACAACCGTGCGCTGAGCCAGATCGCGACGCGCAGCGGCAAGCCGGTGTCCTCCATCGAGAAACTGACCGTATGGGGGAACCACTCCCCGACGATGTACGCCGACTATCGCTTTGCCAGCATCGACGGTCGGCCCGTCAAGCAGCTCATCAACGACGAGGAATGGAACCGCAACGTGTTCCTTCCTACCGTGGGCAAGCGCGGTGCGGCCGTCATCGAGGCGCGCGGCCTGTCTTCGGCCGCGTCGGCGGCTAACGCCGCCATCGACCACATGCGCGACTGGGCGCTGGGCAGCCAGGGCAAGTGGGTCACCATGGGTGTACCCTCCGACGGCTGGTACGGTATCCCCAGGGACACGATGTTCGGCTTCCCGGTGACCACGTCGGGTGGCGAGTACAAGGTGGTCGAAGGCCTGGAAATCGACTCCTTCAGCCAGGAGCGCATCAACATCACGCTGAAGGAACTGCAGGAGGAGCAGGAGGCGGTGAAGCACCTGCTGTGACCTGCTCGCGAGCAAAGCGACGCAACGCGGAGGCCGCTGCCTGCTGCCGCGCAGTCCCTCTCCGTGACTGAAGCACCCCTCGGCCGGCTTGCAGCCGGCGATGCTGCCGCAAGCTCGATGAGCCGGCCTCTGATCCATCCGCGCGACGCACTCTTTGAAGTTGGGGAGGCTGCGACGATGCTCCCGGTGTGCGACCACTACGCCGGCGTCGAGGCACGCATGCGCAAGAGCCTTGAGCTTCAGGCCGAAATGGGACCCGTGTTCGATGTCACTCTGGACTGCGAGGACGGCGCGCCCATAGGCGGCGAACGAGAGCATGCGCAGCTGGTAGCCGAGCTGGCGTCTTCTGCACTCAATCGTCACGACCGCGTTGGCGTCCGCGTGCATCCCGTGGACCATGCCGTGTTCGAGCAGGACCTCGACACGCTCATCGGCCGCGCCGGCCACCGCCTGGCCTATCTCATGGTGCCCAAGCCGCGACACCTGGCGGATGTGGAGCGGGCCTGCCTGGAAGTCGATCACTTCATCCGGGTACATGGCCACGGCCGGCGCATCCCGGTGCATTTCCTGATCGAAACGCACGGGGCGCTGCGCGACGTGGAGACCATCGCCTCCCATGAACGCGTGGAATCACTGTCCTTCGGACTGATGGATTTCGTGTCGGCACACCGCGGCGCCATCCCGGCGCAGGGGATGAATGCGCAAGGCCAGTTCAGCCACCCGCTTGTACTGCGCGCCAAGCTGGAGATCGCGGCGGCGTGCCACGCACACGGCAAGACGCCCTCGCATTGCGTAGTGACCGAATTCAACGACGCCCACGCCATCGCGCAGGCCGCCGGCAAGGCGTGCCGGGAACTGGGCTACACGCGCATGTGGAGCATCCACCCGAACCAGATCCGTCCCATCGTGGATGCCTTCGCGCCGACGAGCACCGAGGTGGACCAGGCCATCGAGATCGTGCTGGCCGCCCAGGCCGCGCAATGGGCTCCGATCCGGCATCGCGACACGCTGCACGACCGGGCCAGCTACCGCTATTACTGGCAAGTGATAGAGCGCGCAAAGCGCACTGGGCATGTATTCCCGCCCGACGTGCTCGCGGCATTCTTCACGGACGAGCAAGGGCCATCCACGTAAACCCGCGTGGTGACGCACGGGGCGCAGGAACACAGTCCTATCGGGTGGTTCGCAACGACGCCGGCCATTTCGGGCCGGCACGCGAACTGCTCATGCGCGTGGTGGCCTGGGCACAAGGTATCGGCACGACCTTCGAGAAACCGGGCGAGATGTCCAACTTGTCACGCAGTGCTATTCAAGCCCTGCGCGGGTCGTGCCGAACATCAGACCTGGCCCCTGGCGTTGCGGGGCCCTGGTCTACGAGGAGCCCTTCCATGATCCGTCCGTTCGTCCTTGCCGCGGTCAGCGCGGCCTCCATGGCCTTCCTTTCCGGCACTGCCCTGGCCGAGACCCTCTCCCCCACCCAGCTGGAGATCGCCTCCCGCGTGCTGACCGGCCACGCGAAGTGCGAGTTCGACCAGCAGGTCACCGTGTTCCCCGTGGAGGGGAAGCCGGGCCATTTCCATGTGGGCTACAAGAACGCGACCTACATGATGGTCCCGCAGGAAACGAGCACGGGCGCCGTGCGGCTGGAAGACCGCCGCGCCGGAGTGATGTGGCTGCAGATTCCCACCAAGTCGATGCTGATGAACACGAAGGTCGGCCAACGTATGGTCGACAGCTGCACCCAGAACCAGCAGCGCACGTCGCTCTAGCCGCTTCCTACCCCATCTCATGGAGGGCGCCGCGGGCGCCCTTTTTCATGCGTGTCGCGTGCGGGTATGCCTGACCAGGTATGTAGAATGAATGCATACCGACTCCAGGAGCAGACCCATGGAAGCCACCGTGGCCGAACGCGGGCAGATCACGCTTCCCAAGGCTGTGCGCGATGCGCTGGGCCTGACCAAGGGCACCTTGCTCAAGGTCGAGCTCGACGGTAGCCGCATCATCCTGCGCAAGAACGTGGATGACGCCATCTCCCGCGCGCGCGGGCGCTTCAAACTGCCTGAGGGCCTGTCTACCGACGATGTCATGCGCGAGCTGCGCGGCCGCGCGCCCGGCGATCCGGTCGAGCCGTGACCATCGCCGTTGATACCTCCGTGCTCATCGACCTGCTCGGCGACGACCCTCGTGCCGATGCGGCCGAGGCTTGCCTGCGCATGGCACTGGGCCGCGGGCCGGTCGTCGTGTGCGACGTGGTGGTGAGCGAGGTCACCGCCGGCCTGGGCCATGGCGCACAGGTCATGGACGCGCTGGAGGACATGGGCCTCGCGTACTCCGCCATCGAGCAGCGTGCCGCCGTGCGCGCGGGCGAGATGCAGCGCAAGTACAAGGAGCGCACGCGCTCGAGCGGCCAGCCAGCTCTCGCCACGCCCCGGACCATTCCCGATTTCCTGGTGGGCGCGCATGCGCTGCTCCAGTGCACCGGCCTCATCACCCGCGATGCGGGGTTCTTCCGCGAGTACTTCAAGGGCCTCAAGCTCATCACGCCCCAGGCGGCGTAACTGTCCGGGGCCTCCTCCTTTCCCTCCCACTTCGCCAACAACCACATGCTCAACGCCTATCGTCAACATGTCGCCGAACGCGCCGCCCTCGGCATCCCGCCCCTGCCGCTCACCGCCACGCAGACGGCCGAGCTCATCGAGTTGCTGAAGGCGCCGCCGCAGGGCGAAGAGCCATTCCTCGTCGAGCTCATCACCCACCGCGTGCCCGCCGGCGTGGATGACGCGGCCAAGGTCAAGGCGTCGTACCTGGCCGCGGTGGCGCACGGCGCCGAGCACTGCCGGCTGATTTCGCGCACCAAGGCCACCGAGCTGCTGGGCACGATGCTGGGCGGCTACAACATCGGCCCGCTGATCGAGCTGCTCGATGACGCCGAGGTCGGCCCGGTGGCTGCATCGGCCCTCAAGCACACGCTGCTGATGTTCGACCAGTTCCACGACGTGAAGGAGAAGGCCGACCAGGGCAACGCCAACGCACGCGCCGTGCTGCGCAGCTGGGCCGATGCCGAGTGGTTCACCAGCCGCCCCGAGCTGCCGCAAAGCCTCAAGATCACCGTGTTCAAGGTGACAGGCGAGACCAATACCGACGACCTCTCGCCCGCCCCTGACGCCTGGAGCCGGCCCGACATCCCGCTGCACGCCCTGGCAATGCTGAAAAACGCCCGCCCCGGCATCACGCCCGAGGAAGACGGCAAGCGCGGCCCGGTGAAGTTCATCGAGTCGTTGCGTGCCCAGGGCCATCTCGTGGCCTATGTGGGCGACGTGGTGGGCACCGGCTCTTCGCGCAAGTCGGCCACCAACTCGGTGCTGTGGTTCACCGGCGAGGACATCCCCTACGTACCCAACAAGCGCTACGGCGGCGTGTGCCTGGGCAGCAAGATCGCTCCCATCTTCTACAACACCATGGAAGACGCGGGCGCGCTGCCGATCGAGCTTGACGTGAGCCAGATGGAAATGGGCGACACCGTCGAGCTGCGCCCCTATGAAGGCAAGGCGCTCAAGAACGGCAAGGTGATCGCCGAGTTCAAGGTGAAGAGCGACGTGCTGTTCGACGAAGTGCGTGCCGGTGGCCGCATCCCGCTCATCATCGGCCGCGGCCTGACCGCCAAGGCGCGCGAGGCGCTGGACCTGCCGCCATCCACACTCTTCCGACTGCCGCAGGACCCGGCGGACACGGGCCGCGGCTACACGCTCGCGCAGAAGATAGTGGGCCGTGCCTGCGGCCTGCCCGAAGGAAAGGGCGTGCGTCCGGGCACCTACTGCGAGCCGCGCATGACCTCCGTGGGCTCGCAGGACACCACCGGCCCGATGACGCGCGACGAGCTCAAGGACCTCGCCTGCCTCGGCTTCTCCGCCGATCTCGTGATGCAGTCGTTCTGCCACACGGCGGCCTACCCCAAGCCGGTGGACGTGAAGATGCACCGCGAACTGCCCGAGTTCATCAGCACGCGCGGCGGCATCGCGCTGCGCCCAGGCGACGGCGTGATCCACAGCTGGCTCAACCGCTTCCTGCTGCCCGACACGGTGGGCACCGGCGGCGACAGCCACACGCGCTTCCCCATCGGCATCAGCTTCCCGGCCGGATCGGGCCTCGTCGCCTTTGCCGCAGCCACGGGGGTGATGCCGCTGGACATGCCCGAGAGCGTGCTGGTGCGCTTCAAGGGCAAGATGCAGCCCGGCGTCACCTTGCGAGACCTCGTCAACGCGATCCCGCTGTACGCGATCAAGCAGGGCCTGCTCACTGTCGAGAAGAAGGGCAAGAAGAACATCTTCTCCGGCCGCATCCTGGAGATCGAGGGACTCCCCGACCTGAAGGTGGAGCAGGCGTTCGAGCTCTCCGATGCATCGGCCGAGCGCAGCGCCGCGGGCTGCACCGTGCACCTGAACAAGGAACCGATCGTCGAGTACATCCAGAGCAACATCACGCTCATGAAGTGGATGATCGCCAGCGGCTACCAGGACGCGCGCACCCTGCAGCGGCGCATCGCCGCGCAGGAAGCCTGGCTGAAGGACCCGAAGCTGCTCAAGGGCGACAGCGACGCCGAGTACGCGGCAGTCATCGAGATCGACCTGGCCGAGATCACCGAGCCCATCGTCGCCTGCCCCAACGACCCGGACGACGTGAAGACGCTGACCGACGTGGCCGGCGCGAAGATCGACGAGGTGTTCATCGGATCGTGCATGACCAACATCGGGCACTTCCGCGCGGCTTCGAAGCTGCTGGAGGGCAAGCGCGACATCCCCGTGAAGCTGTGGGTCGCCCCGCCTACGCGCATGGACCAGAAGCAGCTCACCGAGGAAGGCCACTACGGCGTGCTGGGCAGCGCCGGGGCGCGCATGGAGATGCCAGGGTGCAGCCTGTGCATGGGCAACCAGGCGCAGGTCAAGGAAGGGGCGACCGTGTTCTCCACCTCGACGCGCAACTTTCCGAACCGGCTGGGCAAGAACAGCAACGTGTACCTGGGCTCGGCCGAACTGGCCGCCATCTGCTCGCGGCTGGGCCGCATCCCGACGCGCCAGGAGTACCTGGCTGACATCGGGGTGATCAACCAGCACGGCGAAAAGATCTACCAGTACATGAACTTCGACCGCATCGGCGATTTCGCTCAGGCTGCTCAGACCGTGACGGCCTGACCGCACCTCGGCACCTGAAATCACGGCCGCACCGGGTCTCCGGTGTGGCCGTTTTCGTTCCTGGCGATCACCGCACGCAGCAATCGGCCAGTGCGCGATGAGATCGATGGCCTGTCCTCGTTGCAGGAATTGCCCGCCATCCTGTGCGGGCGTAGCGGTTCACACAATAATTTGCCGCCCGCGAGCCTTCGCCACTCAAGCCAGAGGTCTGCCGCCATGCCTGACGCGCCCGTTCCCCACGCGTTTTCCGACACCCTGCAGAGCTTCAACGCCGGCCCTGGCCGCGCGGGCAGCTTCTACTCGCTGCCTCAACTGGCCCGAATGCATCCCAACGTGAACCGGCTGCCGGTCTCTCTGCGGGTGGTGCTGGAAAGCGTACTGCGCAATTGCGACGGCAAGAAGGTCACCGCCGAGCACGTCACGCAACTCGCGAACTGGAAACCCAACACGCCGCGCACCGACGAGATTCCCTTCGTGGTGGCTCGCGTGGTGCTGCAAGACTTCACCGGCGTGCCGCTGCTGGCCGACCTGGCCGCCATGCGCAACGTGGCCGCCGACATGGGCAAGAACCCCAAGACGATCGAGCCGCTGGTGCCCGTGGACTTGGTCGTGGACCACTCAGTGATGGTCGATCACTACGGCACCCGGGATGCGCTGGACCTCAACATGAAGCTCGAATTCCAGCGCAACCAGGAGCGCTACGAGTTCATGAAGTGGGGCATGCAGGCCTTCGATACCTTCCGCGTCGTGCCACCCGGTTTCGGAATCGTGCACCAGGTGAACCTGGAGTACCTGGCTCGCGGCGTGCATCGCGCACCGGATGACGTGTACTACCCCGACACGCTGGTGGGCACGGACAGTCACACCACCATGATCAACGGCATTGGCGTGGTGGGCTGGGGCGTCGGCGGCATCGAAGCCGAGGCGGGCATGCTGGGCCAGCCGGTGTACTTCCTCACGCCCGACGTCGTGGGCTTCGAGCTCACAGGGCAGCTGCGTGAAGGCGTGACTGCCACCGACCTGGTGCTCACCGTCACCGAGATCCTGCGGCGGGAGAAGGTGGTGGGCAAGTTCGTGGAGTTCTTCGGCGAGGGCACCGCCAGCCTCACTGTCCCGGACCGCGCCACCATCGCCAACATGGCGCCCGAATACGGCGCCACCATGGGCTTCTTCCCGGTCGACGACAAGACCATCGACTACTTCCGCGGCACCGGCCGCTCACCGAAGGAAGTCGAGGCCTTCGAGGCCTACTTCAAGGCGCAAGGCCTGTTCGGCGTGCCGATGCCGGGGCAGATCGACTACAGCAGCGTGGTGCGGCTGGACCTCGGCACGGTGGCGCCCAGCCTCGCGGGCCCCAAGCGACCTCAAGACCGCATCGAGATCGGCCGTGTGAGGGAACAGTTCACCGCCCTCTACTCCAAGCCCGTGGCGGAGAACGGCTTCAACCAGCCGGCCGAGAAGCTGAACCAGGTGTTCACCACCCGCGACGGCATCGAGCTGCGCAATGGCGACGTGCTGATCGCCGCCATCACCTCCTGCACGAACACCTCCAACCCCAGCGTGCTGCTGGCGGCGGGCCTGCTCGCCAAGAAGGCGGTGAAGGCCGGTCTGAAGGTGAAGAAGCATGTCAAGACTTCACTGGCGCCGGGCTCGCGCATCGTCACCGAGTACCTGCAGAAAACAGAGCTCCTGCCCTACCTGGAGGAGCTGGGCTTCACGGTCGCAGCGTACGGCTGCACCACTTGCATCGGCAACGCCGGCGACCTCACGCCCGAGATCAACGAAACCATCTACACGAACAACCTGGTGTGCGCCGCGGTGCTGTCGGGCAATCGCAATTTCGAGGCACGCATCCACCCGAACATCAAGGCCAACTTTCTCGCCAGCCCGCCACTGGTGGTCGCTTACGCCATCGCCGGCACGGTGCTGCGAGACCTGATGACCGAGCCGGTGGGCACGGGCGCCGGCGGACGCGACATTTACCTCGGGGACATCTGGCCATCGAGCAGCGAGGTCTATGCACTGCTCAGGCACGCGCTCAACCCCCAGGCCTATCGCGAGAACTACGAGAAGGTCGCCTCCGAACCCGGCGAGCTGTGGAAGAGGATCGGCGGCGTGCAGGGGCAGGTCTACACGTGGCCGTCTTCCACGTATATCGCTCGGCCGCCCTTCTTCGAGCGCTTCGCGATGGAGCCGCAGGCCGGTTCGCTGGGCGTGAAAGGCGCCCGCGCGATGGCCCTGTTCGGCGATTCGATCACCACCGACCACATCTCGCCGGCCGGCTCCATCAAGGAGACCTCACCCGCAGGCCAGTGGCTCAAGGCACACGGCGTCCTCAAGCCCGACTTCAACTCCTACGGTTCCCGGCGCGGCCACCACGAGGTGATGATGCGCGGCACCTTCGCCAACGTGCGCATCAAGAACCTGATGATCCCGCCGCTGCCCGATGGCAGCCGCGAGGAAGGCGGCCTGACACTCTTCCAGCCCGGCGGCGCCAAGATGACCATTTACGACGCGGCGATGAAGTACATCGCCGAGGGCACGCCCACGGTGATCTTCGGCGGCGAGGAATACGGCACCGGCTCCTCACGCGACTGGGCTGCCAAGGGCACCCAGCTGCTGGGCATCAAGGCCGTCATCGCCCGCAGCTTCGAGCGCATCCACCGCAGCAACCTTGTGGGCATGGGCGTGTTGCCGCTGCAGTTCAAGGGCACGGACAGCTGGCAGTCGCTCGGCATCCGAGGCGATGAGCTCTTCGACATCGAACTGCAGCCGCCGCTGAGACCTCAGCAGGAGGCCACGCTGGTCATCGCCTCCTCCGACGGCAGCCGGCGCCGCGTGCCGCTCACCCTGCGCATCGACACCCCGATCGAGGTGGACTACTACCGCCATGGCGGCATCCTGCCGTTCGTGCTGCGGCAATTGCTGACGACCTGACGAGCTAGGTGTCTCTCGTATGCTGCTTGAACGAGTCGTGCGTGAACCCGATCGTGATCTCGCCGGACGGCCACTCGACCACCGGCCTGCGGATGAGACTCGAGTGGGCGATCATCGCCGTCCGAGCCGCTTGCGCATTGGTCACGCCCGCCTTGGTGGCGTCGTCCAGCTTGCGCCAGGTGGTGCCCTGACGGTTCAGCAGCGCCTCCCAGCCCAGGGCAGCTATCCAACGGTCCATCCGGTCGCCCGGGACGCCCATCTTCTTGAAGTCGTGGAAGGAGTGCTCGATGCCGCGATCCTCCAGGTAAGCGCGGGCGCGCTTGACGGTGTCGCAGTTGGTGATGCCATAGAGGATGGGGCGGGTCATCGGGAGTCCTGGCAGCTGGTGCCTGGTCAACCGCGGTTACCCAAGGCGAAAGCTTGCTCGCACCTGGCACCGTCTTGTTACTCCCCGTCCCGCCATGCTGCCTGAGGAAGGCGTGATTCAGAACCACGGCGATGGCATCCACGTCATCGACACGGGCTTTCACCGCCCGCGCTTCGACGCGTGCTACCTGCTGGTCGACGAGGGTCGCGGCGCTTTCATCGACACCGGCCCGAACAGTGCGGTCCCGCGCCTGCTGGCAGCGCTCCATGCCACGGGTCTTGCGCCAACCGACGTCGACTGGGTGATCGCCACCCATGTGCATCTCGACCACGCGGGCGGCGCGGGCCTGCTCATGCAGCATCTGCCTCACGCGACGCTGGTGGTGCATCCTCGGGGCGCGCGGCACCTCATCGACCCCGCAAAGCTCATGGACGGCGCGCGGGAGGTGTATGGCGCCGAAGCCGTGGCACAAACGTACGGGGATCTCGTCCCCGTGCCCGAAGACCGTGTGCGCATCACGCACGACGGCATGGCGTTGGACTGGGGCAGCCGTCCGCTGCTGTTCGTCGACACACCGGGGCACGCTCGTCATCACCACTGCGTGTGGGACGCGCGCTCGCGCGGCTTCTTCACCGGCGACACCTTCGGACTTTCGTACCGCGAGTTCGACACCAAACAAGGCTCGTGGCTCTTGCCCACCACCACGCCGGTGCAATTCGACCCCGACGCTCTGCGCGAATCGGTGCGGCGCCTTCTGGCCTTCCACCCGCAATGGATGTACCTCACCCACTTCGGGCCGGTGGGCGAGGTCCAGGCGCTGGGAACGCAGCTGCTGGAGCAGATCGACGAGATGGTGGAACTGGGCCAGGCTTGCAAGACGGCCCCGCAGCGCCATGAAGTCCTCAAGCAAGGCTTGGCCAAGCTGTACCTGCAGCGCGTCAGGGCCCATGGATGTGCCATGCGCGAAGAGCATGTGCTGGAATTGCTGGCCATGGACATCGAACTCAACGCGCAAGGCCTGGGGATCTGGCTCGACCGCGTCGACACCCACTGAGGAGAGGGCATGGGTAGCGTACGTTTCGACCTGGAAGGCCAGGTTGTGGTGATCACTGGAGCAAGCCAGGGCATCGGCGCCGCCTGTGCCGAGCGCTTCGCCGCCGACGGAGCAGCACTAGCGCTCTGGGACATCGACGACGAGCAAGGTCGTTCGCTCGCGGCGCGGCTGGCCCAATCGGGCACACGCGCGATCCACGTGCATTGCAACGTGGCCTCCAAGGCCGAGGTGGATGCGGCGGTAGCGACGACGCTTGCCACCTTCGACCGCATCGACGGCCTCGTCAATAACGCCGGCATCTTCAAGGCCGCGGATTTCCTCGACATCACCGAAGCGGACTGGGACGCCGTGATCGGCGTGAACCTGAAGGGCGCCTTCCTGGTGGGGCAGGCGGTGGCCCGCGAGATGGCCAAGGCAGGCCGGGGCGCCATCGTCAACATGAGCTCGGTCAACGGGATCATGGCCATCCCGAACATCGCCAGCTACAACGCGAGCAAGGGAGGCATCGACCAGCTCACGCGTGCGATGGCGCTCGCGCTGGCCGACCGCGGCATCCGCGTCAACGCGGTCGCACCGGGCACCATTGCCACCGAGCTCGCGAAGAACGCGGTGCTCACCAGCGACGATGCCCGCGCGCGGATCCTGAGCCGCACGCCGATGAGGCGCCTGGGCGAGCCCGCCGAAGTGGCCGAGGTGGCGGCCTTCCTGCTCAGCAGCGCCGCGAGCTACATGACCGGCGAGATCGTGTACGTGGACGGCGGGCGGCTGGCGCTCAACTACACCGTCCCCACGTGAGACTCATCGGTGAACCAGAGGACGACATGAGATTGCTACACACCATGCTGCGGGTCGGCAACCTGCAGCGTTCGATCGACTTCTACACACAGGTCCTGGGGATGCAGTTGCTGCGCACGACGCGCCGACCTGAGCAGCAGTACGACCTTGCGTTCCTCGGCTATGGGCGCAACCCGGAACACGCCGAGATCGAGCTCACCTACAACTACGGCGTGGAACGCTACGAACTGGGCACTGCCTATGGGCACATCGCCATCGGCGTTCCGGACGTGGCCGCCACCTGCAACACGGTGCGGGACCAGGCCCAGGCCCTGGGCGGCGCCATCACCCGCGAGCCCGGCCCGGTGAAGGGAGGCAGCACGGTGATCGCATTCATCACCGACCCGGATGGCTACAAGATCGAGCTGATCGAACGGAAGGAAAGCGAAGGTTCGTGAAACGCAAAAACAGCGAGGGCGCCCCCTCGGCGCCCTCGCTGTCTTGCTCTCCCTACCCCGCGGTCCCTGTCCACCCGCGTTGGCGCACATTTTGGCGGCGTAGGGTCGATGAGCGAACCCCCCTTATGGGGGTACTCGCAAACTTGCTGCATCCCGTGCGAGCTGCGTGATGCGCGCCCAGTCGCGGGATTCGACCGCGTCCGATGGAGTGAGCCAGGAGCCCCCGCACACCCGCACATTGGGCAGCGCGAGGAACTGGCTCGCGGTCTGCACAGTGATGCCACCCGTGGGACAGAAAGCCACGTCGGGAAACGGACCGGCCAGGGCCTTGAGCATGGGGATGCCGCCCGCGGCGGTGGCCGGGAAGAACTTCAGGAAGAAGTAGCCATCGGCGTTGGCTTGCATGACCTCGCTGGCGGTGGCCACGCCCGGCAGCAGGGGCAGGCCGAGGTTGCGGCAGGTCACGCCCAGCTCGCTCACGTAGCCGGGGCTCACCGCGAAGCGGCAACCCGCATCGCGGGCCGATTGCGCATCCGCCACGCTGCGGACCGTGCCGGCGCCGACGATGGCCTCCGGCACTTCCCGAGCGATCAGCTCCATGCCGCGCAACGCCTCGGGCGTGCGCAAGGTGATCTCCAGGACCTTGACGCCGCCGTCGACCAGCGCCTGCGCCAAGGGCACGGCGTGCTCGACACGGTGGATGACGATGACCGGGATGACCGGCCCGTGGTGGGCGAGTTCGAGTGTCTGCATGCGTATCAAAGCCAGGTGATGGCGCCCTCCTCGGCGGAGCGGACATTGCGGCGCATACCGCCGAAAAGCTCCCGGCCCAGTCCGTGCGCGTTGATGTCGCGCTGGCGGTCGCTCATCGCTGCCGGCACGCGGGTGTTCCACTCCATCGGATCGACGAGCGCGTTCAGGGTGCCGGCTATCGCGTCCAGCCGGATAAGGTCGCCGTGCCGAACCTTCCCGAGCGAGCCACCGGCGACGGCTTCCGGGCTCACATGGATGGCCGCAGGCACCTTGCCGGAGGCGCCGCTCATGCGCCCGTCGGTGACGAGCGCAACGCGAAACCCCTTGCCCTGCAGCACGGCCAGGGGCGGCGTGAGCTTGTGCAGCTCTGGCATGCCATTGGCGGTCGGCCCCTGGAAACGCACCACCGCCACAAAATCGCGCGCCAGTTCGCCCGCCTGGAAGGCGGCCATCAGGTCCTCCTGCGTGTCGAAGACGATGGCCGGTGCCTCCACGACATGCCGGTCCGATGGCACGGCCGACACCTTGATCACCGCACGGCCCAGGTTGCCGGTCAGCAGCTTCAACCCGCCGGTACGGCTAAAGGGATCGGCTGCGGTGCGCAGCACCGAGGCGTCGCCGCTGAGGTCGGGCAGTTCGCTCCAGCGCACCTCCTGCCCGTCGCGATGCGGCAGGCGGGCATAGGCCGGCATGCCACCCTCGGCAACGGTCGCCGCATCGGCATGCATGACCCCGGCACGCAGCAGTTCGCGAATCACGTAGCCCGGGCCTCCTGCGGCCTGGAACTGGTTCACGTCGGCGCTGCCGTTCGGATAGACGCGGGCCAGCAACGGCGTCACCTGAGAAAGTTCTGAGAAGTCGGTCCAGTCGATGAGGATGCCCGCCGCGCGCGCTACCGCGACCCAGTGGATGAGGTGATTTGTCGATCCGCCCGTGGCCAGCAGCGCCACCATGGCATTGACGATCGCTCGCTCGTCGACCAGCCGGCCGATGGGCGCGAAGCGCTCACCCTGCGTGATGGACAGCGCGGTGCGCACCGCCGCGCGCGTCAGTGCTTCGCGCAGGCCATCGTGTGGATGGACGAAGGCCGCGCCGGGCACATGCAGGCCCATGGCCTCCATGAGCATCTGGTTGCTGTTGGCGGTGCCGTAGAAGGTGCAGGTGCCGGGGCCGTGGTAGGCGGCGGACTCCGCCTCGAGAAGCCTGTCGCGCCCGACGAGACCTTGCGCGTACTGCTCGCGGATCTTCGATTTCTCGGTGTTGGACAAACCGCTGCTCATCGGCCCGCCGGGCACGAAGACGCACGGCAGGTGCCCGAAGTGCAGCGCGCCGATGAGCAGGCCGGGCACGATCTTGTCGCAGATGCCGAGCAGCAACGCCGCGTCGAATACGTCGTGCGTGAGCGCCACCGCGGTGCTCATGGCGATGGTGTCGCGCGAGAACAGGCTGAGCTCCATGCCGGGCAGGCCTTGCGTGACGCCGTCGCACATGGCCGGCACGCCTGCAGCCACCTGCGCGGTGGCGCCGTGCCGGTGGGCTTCGTCGCGGATCACATCAGGGAAGCGCTCGTACGGGTGGTGCGCCGACAGCATGTCGTTGTAGGCCGTCACGATGCCGATGTTCGGCGCCCTTTCGGTCACGATGCGCAACCGGTCGTCCTTGGGCAGTGCAGCGTAGGCATGGGCCACGTTGGCGCAACCCATGCGTTCGCTGCCCGGCGGGCGGCGCGCCGCCTGATCCACACGCTGGAGATAGGCCTCCCGGCTGGCAGCACTGCGCTGGCGGATGCGCTGCGTGACGGCGATGACGGTCGGGTTCATGACGCGGGCCCTGCGGGTAATGTAACTGCCACGACGATTCTGTTGTAACCCAGTTACAGCGTCAAATCTTCCCGGCAAGAACCGCTGGGCGACGTGGATACTTTGAAGCTCTGTCGCCTGCCTCATCCCGTGGACCGTTAAGGGGCGAACACGACCCTGTCCCGCTCAGCCGATGTTCTCGCCATGACGCTGCATCTGCCGACGCATCCTCGCCACCCGACCAACCAGCTCTTGAGAGTCCACGCCGAATGGGGCGGAAGCGACGACCTGTGGGTCTTCGGTTATGCGTCGCTGATCTGGCGACCCGAGTTCCACGCAGCGGAGCAGCGGCCCGCCACGGTGTACGGCTGGCATCGGGCGCTGAAGATGCGATCGAGCATCAACCGCGGCACAGCCGAATGCCCCGGCCTCGTGTTCGCGCTGCTTGCCGGCGGCTCGTGCCGGGGCATGGCGTACCGCATCGAACGATCGCGTGCACACGACGAGTTGGAGCGGCTGTGGCTGCGCGAGATGCCCACGGGCGTGTACGACCCGCGATGGCTGCCCTGCCGCACGCCTGTCGGTACGGTTCAGGCGCTCGCATTCACCCTCAGCCGCCGCAGCCCGAGCTACGTGGCAGGGCTCACCGACGAGGAAATCGTGGCGGTGTTGCGAACGGCGCGCGGCCGCTACGGCACCACGCTCGATTACCTCATCGGCACGGCTTCATGCCTGCGTGCGCGCGGCATCCGCGACCGCGAGATCGAGCGCCTGGTTCGGCTGGCTCGCCGCCATGCGCTGACGGACTGAACTGCGCGCCTACCCTGCCGCGTGAGCCACGCGCAACTGCGCCAGATCGGCCTCGGTGTCGACGTCGATCAGCACGCCGGGATCATCGACCTCCACGCCATGCGCCGGATAGCGCGCGATGAGCCTGCGCGCGCCTTCGTCGCCTGAGAGCTTCACGAGTTCCGAGTACAGCTCCGCCGAGAAGCCCACTGGGTGACCGCGACGGCCGCGGTGCTGCGCATAGGCGATGGGATAGTGATCCAGCGCGGCAGCCACGGCCAGCAGCGTGCGGGGCTGGACCATAGGCATGTCGCCAGGCAGAACCAGCCATCCGTTCGCATGGGGCCTCGCGGCGACGCCGCTGGCAATGGAGTACCCCATGCCCAGAGGCTGCGCCGAAGGTGTGCCCACCGCGGGCACGACCACCACATCACGCGAGGCCACATCGTGCGATGCAACCTCCGCGAGACCTTGTGTGGTGACCACCGCCACGGGCAAATGCGTGGACAGCACGTGCCGTAGCGTCGTGCCGAGCACGCTGGATGCGCCCAGGCGCTGGGTGAGCTTGTGGCCAGGTGCGCCGAAGCGGGAACCCGTTCCGGCTGCCAACACAATCACTGCCGGCCGCGACTTCATCTTTCCTCCAAACGACTGCGTGGACTCACCCCAGCGCATTGCTGCGCCACACAAGAATGGAACCTGAATGCGCTTTCAACCAGAGGACGTTTACCTAAGGCCTTTCACGTAGGCGTTTCCGTGGTGGTGATTCCACCGAGGCAACCTCGGACCCGCTTGTGCCGAAGGTCATGCGAGGGGCCGTTCCTATACTGACCCCATGATTTCCCTGGCCGATCTCCGCAAGAGCTACGAGCGTGCCGAGCTCGACGAGCACAGCTCGCACGCCGATCCGATGCAGCAGTTCGAGCTGTGGTTGCAGCAGGCGCTGCAGGCCCAGCTGCCCGAGCCCAACGCAATGACGCTGGCCACCGTGGGCCCGAACGGACGGCCCTCGACGCGCGTCGTGCTCATCAAGGGCTGCGACGCACGAGGCATCGTCTGGTACACCAACTACGAAAGCCGCAAGGGCCGGGAGCTTGCAAACAATCCGCATGCCGCGTTGCAGTTCCACTGGGTGGAGCTGGAGCGCGTGGTGCGCATCGAGGGCCGCGTCGAGAAGGTGAGCGACGAAGAGTCCGATGCCTACTTCCGCTCCCGGCCGCTCGACTCGCGCATCGGCGCATGGGCTTCGCCGCAAAGCGAAGTCATCGCGTCGCGTGCAGTGCTGGTGGGCAACGCCGCCAAGGTGAGCGCCCGATACCTGCTCGATCCGCCCCGCCCACCGCATTGGGGCGGCTACCGCCTCGTCCCCGATGCCTGGGAGTTCTGGCAGGGCCGCAAGTCGCGGCTGCACGACCGCCTGCATTACCGCCTGCATGAAGGCGGCTGGGTACGCGAGCGCCTGGCGCCCTAACCCGGCGCGGCAGCCGGCCGCGGCGCAGGATGGGGCGCCGTGGCGCTGGGCATGCCCACGCGAAACTCGGTGCCCTTTCCCGGCTCGCTGCGCACTTCGATGCTGGCGCCCATCAGTTCCACCAGCCGGCGCGCCGTGGCCAGCCCGATGCCGGGCAGGGTGATGCCTTCCGGCGGGACACTCTGGCTGCTGAACGGTTCGAACAGGTGCGCCTGCTGCTGCGGCGAGATGCCGCGCCCGGTGTCGCGCACGCGCAGCTGCCAACCCTCGCCACCACGCACGGGATAGGGCTGAACGGCGATATGCACCTGCCCCTGCGGCCGGTTGAATTCAATGGCGTTGTTCACCAGGATCGCCAGCACCTGACGCAGCCGGCGCGCATCGCCTTGCACCCACGCACTAGTGGCATCGGCGTGCAACAAAACGTCGGCCGCCTTGGCCGCCTCCTGTGTGCCGCGAAGGACATCGTCGATGGCCGCCTGCAGCGATACCGGCTCCAGATCGAGACTCAGGCGGTTGTCTTCGATGGACGCCAAGTCCAGGACGTCGTCGATCAGAGACGTGAGCTGCATGCCCGATGCATGCATATGACTTACCCATTCGGCATGGCGCGCGCTGATCTGATCCTCGCGGTCGTGCGCAAGCATCTCGGCGATGCCCAGCATGCCCGTCAGCCGCGTTCGCAGTTCTTGGCCCATGCGGAACAGGAACTCGGATCTCGCCCGTATGGCCTGCTCGGCCTCGGCCGTTCCGCGCAGGGCCTGCTCAGCCCGCTTGCTGTCCGTGATGTCCCAGTTGACGCCGACGAGCCGCTCGAAGCGACCCGCGGAATCGCGCTGTGCAACGCCGCGGCTGATCAACCAACGCAGTGACCCGTCCGGCCTGATCACGCGAAACTGGATCTCGTAACCCGTGCCGGTACGAAACGCCCGGGCGAACGCTTGCTCGACGGCCGGTGCATCTTCCGGGTGGTGCGAAGCCTGCCGCACCTGCTCGGGCGTGAGCCCGCAATCCGGCGCGTAGCCACGCAGCCGATACATCTGCCCGTTCCACGTCGTCTCGCCGGTCGTCGCGTTGCGCTGCCACATGCCGATCTCCGCAGCTTCGGAGGCCAGCGTGCAATGCTGCTCGACGGCACGCAAAGACTCCTCAACCGCGTGGCGGTCGGTCACGTCCACGATGACGCCATAAACCATCGGGCGGCCCTCGGGGGTGAACTCGCACCGCCAGCGATTGGACAACCAGCGCACCGCTCCATCGGGCCGGATGATCCGGAATTCGTTGTGCATGATGTCGTCCGCCTCTTGGCGGACCATGCGCTCGCGCTGCAGAGCCACCACCTGGCGGTCCTCGGGATGGATGAGGTGCCGCACGATGTAGCTCATGTGTGGTGCCCTAGCCGCCAGGGGCACGCCGTGGATGAGGAACATCTGTTCGTTCCACTGCGTCTCTTCGGTGGCGGGATCGATGCTCCACACCCCCACCCCGAGACCCCGGGTGATCAGGTCGAGCCGCTCCGCACTGAGTTTGACCTGCTCCGCGCGCAGCTCCACGGCCTCGGTGTCGTCGATCATCACCCCGCGCAGAATCTCGGGTTGTCCGTCGATCCCGCTGCGCACATCGGTGACGACATGCAGATGGCGCTCACGGCCGTCCGGCAGCAACAGGCGCGTGCGGTGCTCGCGGCATCCGGGGACGCCCGTGTTTTGCCGCCAGTTCTGCTTTGCCGCCTCCCGCTCCTGCGGATGCACGCGCTCGAGGACCGCCTGCACGGGCGGCACTCCCTGGGTGGGATCGAAGCCCAACACGCGGAACGCCGAGGGCGACCAACGTCCCTGGTCGCTGCGCAGGTTCCGCTCGAAGGCGACCAGGCGATTCGCGTGCTGCCCGAGGTCGAACATCGATGCCAGCCATTGCGCATCACGGCAAGACTCGAACGCCTCGTCGTGTGGCGGTTCCAGCCAATACAGGCGGCCCGGCTCGAGCATGCAAGCAGTGACGCGGTACTGCTCGCCGCAGAACCCGACCTTTCCTGGCACCGGTTCGGTCGCCAGGGGCAGCGCCTGCAGCGAGGCTGCAAGCGCCTGCCACTGCGCGGCACTGGCCCCGCGCAAGCTCGCGCGATTGAGCAGTGCCGGATTCGCCGTCCAGGCGAGCCGCGCGCCGTCATGCCAGACCTTGATCGCCATTCCGGGCGCCGACTGCCAGACTTGATCCATACACCTCACCGGATCGTCCACCCGTAACACTGCGCCGGGCAGGAGTCGCTGCGAGCCAGTGTACGGAGCTCTCATGGATTCAGAAACTGAGGCGAACCCCGGTCTTGATCGATTGGCCCGGCAGCGGCGTGACAGCGCGCACGGTTTGCATGGTTGCCGCGCTGTAGGCAAGCCGGTCCCCGATGTTGCCGACCTTGAGGAACCACAGCCCATCGCTTTCCCCCATTTCGAAGGACCGCGTGAGCGAAAGGTTCAGCAGCGTGTAACCGCCGGTAGGCGTGTCGGTGGCCGGCACGCGCTGCTGGCTCGCGGCGTACTGCAACTCGGCTCCGGCGCCCCACGGCCCGCGCATGGCGTCCAGCCCCAGCGTCAGCCGGAGCGGCGCGATGCGCGGGAGCGGCTCGCCGGTATCTGCATTGGTGCCCCGGGTGTAGTCGAGCTTGCCGCCGAGATCGAGCTTCCACGGCCCGTCGAGGAGCCGGCGGCGCCCATCCAGCTCGATGCCGCGCAAGGTAGCCCGCACCGCGCGATAAGCGAACTCGGCGACAGGCACGAGATTGCCCTGCTCGTCGACCTCGTCCACCGTGGCGCCGGTCGCCTCCAGCGAAATGAAACGGGAGTAGCGCGCGGTAAACACCCCAGCGCGCAACCGGCCGGCCTCGCCTTTCCATTCGACAGCCATGTCCAGGTTCGCCCCGCGCTCCTTCGATAGCGTGGGGTCGCCGCGCTCGAAGGCTCCAGTGGCCGCGTGTACGCCGCTGGCAAACAGCTCGTAGGACGTGGGCGCGCGTTCGCTCAGGCTGGCGGCAACGCTGGTGGACCAGCCCGCGGCGATCGGCATCACGTTGGACAGCGAGAAGCTGTAGAGCGTGTAGCGGCGCTCGGCCGCGGGGCCGAAGCGCGCCTGCGCCGGATCCGCATCGCCCTCTGAGCTGATGCGGGCGCGTTCGAGGCGGGCACCAGCGCTCAGCGTGCCAGCGGCCCAAGGCAGTTCTTCCAGCCCGAAGACGGCGAGCTTGCGCGTGCGCGTGCTGGGCACGAAGGCCTCCTCGCCCAGGGCGGAGAAGTCGAAGTCCTCCCACTGCAGGCCCACGGCACCTTGCACGCCGGCGATGGCGGCATGCTGCGCCTCAATGCGCGCCTCCTGTCCCCGGCTTTTGAACACCGTGCCGACGGTGCCGTCGCCCTCCACCTCCTGGTGGCGGTAGTCGGTGCCATTCAGGTTGACGCGCAAGGCGCGCAGCGGACCCGTCGTCTGGCGCGTCTCGAAGGCCAGGCCGACATGGTTGCGTTTCATGTCGATCGTCACATCTGGCTCGGCCGGCGTGCCGTAGCGGCTGTCGTATGTATCGGCCGACACGCCGACGCGCGCACCCTCGAAGAACATCGACGCCCCCACGGCCCCGCCGCTGGTGCGGCTGGCGGAGTTGCGCACTCGCGTGCTCTCGGGCAGTGGCTGGCCGTCGTCGATGGGCGTGTAGCTCGGCACGCGCAGGTCGGAGGTATGGCGGCCGAAGGCGTCCACATGCAACGCATAGGTACCGTTGCCGGTTTCGGCCAGCGCGGCCCCGCCACGCTCCCGCTCGGCACCGCCAAGACGCAGCTCCATGGCCCCGCTCGTGCGCTCGATGCGCTGGGCCGGGATGCGGTTGTCGATGGCGTTCACGACACCGCCGATGGCGCTGCCGCCATACAGCAGCGCGCCGGGGCCCCGCAGCACCTCCAGTCGCTCCACGATGAGCGGATCGATGGGCACGGCGTGGTCGTAACTCAGGCTGGAGGCGTCGATGGACGCACCCGCGTTCGACAGGATCCGCACACGGTCGCCATCCAGACCTCGCACCACGGGACGGTTGGCATTGGGACCGAAATAGGTGGAAGACACGCCGGGCTGCTGGGCGAGCGTCTCGCCCAGCGAAGTGCCCCGGCGCAGCACGAGTTCGTCGCCGCTCAGCACTGACACCGGTGCCGCCATCTGGCGGTTGCCCAAAGGATTGCCCGTGACGACCACGGTGTCGAGCGTGGCTGCGGCGACGGAGGCCGGAGGCTCTTCGGCGTGGACCACAAAACAGCACGCCAGGCAGGCGGCCATGGCCAGGGCATGAAGCGTGTAGGAAGGAATACGCGGGGAGATGGTGTGCATGATGTGTTCGATGCCCGGCGTGGAACCGGGCGCTCCGGCGCAGCCATGCCGGAGCGGTGAAAACGGATCGTTCACGCGCACATGCGCGAACGCGGCCGCCCTCGCGGGCCGACCTGATGCGACAGACAGGGGCCAGGTGGCCCCGGGGATCAGGCGAGCGGGGGTGGACCGCGGGCGAGCGATCCGACGGCCTGCGCGGCCAGCTGCCAGGAGGCATGCACCGAAG
>CBINBY010000032.1:0-47901 GCA_966248995.1 uncultured Burkholderiales bacterium
TGGGCCTTTGCGGGGTCGCCCGCCTTCAGCGTCGCAATAGCCCGCACCACGCGGGCCGGCGAGTTCTCGAGTTGCTGGAGCAGCTTCTGCGTCTCGGGATCAATGGGTGCGCTGGACATGGCGACAGAGGGCATCGCAGCCGAAGGGGCCGAGGCCGAAACGGGAGTCGACCCGTCTCCGCCTCGACAGGCCACGGTTGCCAGACCCATGCACACCGCCAGCAGGCAAGGACGGGCGGCGCGCAGGGTTCGGGCGGGCAGCTTCACGGCTGGGCCGTGACGATGGTTCGGGTGGCGGGATTGTTGTCGAGCATCACCCAACCTGGGCACGACTCGCCGGAACACGCGGTGCCGGTCGAGCGCCAGATGCGGCCATCGCCATGGCGCTGGAACAGGCCGGTGGTCGATGCCTCGATCTGCACCGTGGCGGGGTTGTTGTCGAGCATCTGCCAACCGGGGCAGGACGAGCCCGAGCATGCAGTGCCGGTGTGGCGCCAGATGCGCCCGCCCTCATGCCGCTGGAACAGCCCACCCACATTGGCCGCGATGTCGCGCGTGGCAGGGTTGTTGTCGAGCTTGGTCCAGCCGGGGCAGGAACTGCCGCTGCACACGGTGCCCGTGAACCGCCAGATCGCGCCCGTGCCGTGCAGCTGGTAGAGCTGCCCGCCGGCCGCGGCGATGGCCTTGGTGGCGGGGTTGTTGTCGAGCATCGTCCAGCCGGGGCATGAGCTGCCGGAACACGCGGCGCCGGTCGAGCGCCAGATGCGGCCCGAGTTGTGGAGCTGGTACAGCTGGGTGCCGTCGGCCACGATGTCGACGGTGGCGGGGTTGTTGTCCAGCATGGTCCAGCCGGGGCATGACGCACCGCTGCACGCGACTCCCGTGAAACGCCAGATCTTCCCGTCGTTGTGACGCTGGTACAGCCGGGTGCCGCCGGCGGCGATGGCCACGGTACGCGGGTTGTTGTCGATTAACTGCCAGCCGGGGCAGGCGCCCGCGCCGCAGCGCACGCCGGTATAGCGCCAGATCTTGCCGTCAGCGTGCAGTTGGTACAGCGCCGTGCCGGCCGCGGCGATGGCGCGCGTGCTGGGGTTGTTGTCGAGCATCACCCACCCTGGGCAGGCCGGACCGTCGCAGGCCACGCCTGTGTGCGCCCAGATCCTGCCATCGGCATGCAGCTGGAAGAGACCGCCCGGGCTGAGTGCAAAGGGCTGCGGCGCGAGCCGCTGCACCGCGCCTTCCACGTTGATGCGCCGCCGGGTGATGCCATTGCGCGAGTCGGTGACGGCCACCCCGGTTTCCTGCAAGGCCGCCAGGATCTGGTCGGGCGTGGCATCGGGCACGACCGAACGCACCGCGGCGAAGGCGCCGGCCACATGGGGTGCGGCCATCGACGTGCCGCTCTTCACACCGAAGACGCTGCCGGTCACGGACGAGTTGATGCTGGAGCCGGGCGCCAGCAGATCCACCAGCGAAGAGCTGTTGGAAAAATCCGAGACGGCATCGGCCTTGGTGGTGGAACCCACCGTCACCGCAGTGGAGATGCAGGCCGGCGCGCCCACGCCGTTGGTCAGCGAGCTATTGCCGGAGGAGATGACCGTCGCCACGCGCACGGCGCGCAGGTCATCGATCACCGCCTTGCGCGCATCCGAGTCGCAAGCCGAGGTGTTGTTGCCGCCGCCCAGGCTCATATTCACCGACACCACGTTGCGCGCGGCCCGCCGATCGAGCACGCGCTGCAGGCCGCGGATTTGGTCGGACGTGAAGCTCAGCGCGCAAGGCGAAGCCCGCCCGGCGTTGGCGCAGGGCGTGTTGCCCGGCGTGTCGGTGAAGCGCGAGAACACCTGCACGGCAAAGATGTGTGCGTCGGGCGCGACGCCGAAGAAGGTGGTGGCCCCGGTGGCACGGCCCGCCGCGATGCCAGCCACGTGCGTGCCGTGATCACACCCGCTGATGGCACAAGGCGCGGCGGAGCCGGCGGCCGTGCTGCTGCTCGCGCCGCCCGGGCACACCGACGTCGCGTTGCTCGCGGCCGAGGTGGTGGAGAAGCACGCCTCCTCCACCACGCGCCCGTTGAGGAACGGATGGTTGCTCTGCACGCCCGTGTCCAGGATGGCCACCGTGGTGCCCGCCCCGCGGGCCCCCAGCGAACGCGCCTGCGGTGCATGTACCAGCGGGCCCGAATCGGCCAGCGTAGTGGGCACCGGCACGTCTTCGAACAGCTCGCTCACCTCGCCCTGCGCGACGAGCTGGTCGAGCTCGGCGGCGTTCGCCTCCAGCACGACGAAGGCCGTGTTCGGGATGGCCTGCAGGGCCTGCACGCCCACCTGCTGCAGGCGCGAGTTGATGCGCGCACGTGCGGCCCGCAATTCGACGGTTTCGCCGCTGACCATGGCCGGCACGTCCACGCTGCCGCCGCTCACCGCCGCCTGCGACAGGCGGGCGATGACGCGCACCTTGCGATCGACTTGGGTGGCTCGCTGCTTCAGCGCACTGAAGTTTGCGATGCGAGACACATCGACACGCATCGCGGGCAGAGCGGCGGCTGCGGACACCGCCACGGCGGAAGCGGCGCGCTCGGGAGGAGCGGGCTGCGCCGAGGCCGCACCCACTGCGGCCGCGAGCATCCAGCCCAGCAGGCCGGCGCGCGACCACGCGGCCCCGCGCGATGCGGGTGCCGGGGACGATGAAAGAGGGTCTAGCAAGGAACGCTTGCGGAACATGTTGCCACCCTGAGGTTTTTGTTGAGGCATCGAGTGTGGACACCGCGGGTACCCGGCACATCCCCAACTTGTTGTTCAAGCTAGGGATGCGATGGGTGCGAAACGCGCATGACGGTGCGCAAGGCGGTGTTCACGCGTTCGCATGACGCTGTGCGTGCCACTTCACCATGCGCCACATGCGGTCCAGGGACAGATGGTGCGCATGCAATAGCCCGAGCAGGCCGGTCTTGTGCAGGTCGAGCACTTGGGCATCTGACAGCGCGCCCACCTTGCTCTCGTCGATGGCCAGGAAGCCTTCGGCGTTGATCGGCCCGCCCGCCACATCTTCGACATGGAAGCGTCTGGGCTGCAGCACCTCCAGTTGCATCAGGCGGGCACAGAACGCTTGCGTGCGCCCGATCTCGCCGTACACCTTCTCAGCGAAGGCCACTGCCTCGCGCGTGTAGGCGCTGGGCTCACCTGTGTCGTCGTACAGCGGCGTGCCCTCTTTCTCGTCGAGCCCGGGGCACGACTCGTCGAGCACCACTTGCGTCTTGCCATCGTCCCGTTGCTGCACGCCGAACGGCCAGGCACGAAAGTGCGCCGGCACGTAATCGCCGCGCCACGTGCCCTCTTCCACATAAAGGTTCTCGTGCTTGCCGAATCCGAACACCCCGGCGGGACCGATGTCGGATTGGCCCGTCTGGGGGTCGGGCAGCATGTGGACAAACACGATCGGAAACTCGACGCAGGCGTGTGCAAACTCCGCCGCCTGCAGGTAGCACGACGAGATGGCCGCGATGCGCGGCCAGTCGATGAGCTGGCCGAGCCTCATCTTCAGGCGACCATGACGGGCCGGGTCGAGTGCGACGGGCTGCTTGTACAGCGCTGGAAAGATCATGAGGTAGCTCCCTGGTGGGTCGTTTCGACTGACCGCGCTTTGTCCACGCGATTGCCGTCGAGGTCAACCACCTCGAAGATCCATCCAGGGCGGCACGCGCCTGGTACAGACATCGATCGGACCCGCCGCCGCACGGCAGCGGGCCCCCTGCCCTCTCAGCCCACGACGCTGCGCGACGGCCGCGGCGCGATGCCGTCAGGGTTCTGCGCCAGGTACGGAGCGAAGAGACCGGCCTCCGCATACGCGCGCGGTGGCACGGCGTGGTGGAACCGCCCGAAGTGGAAGCTGATGCCCAGCTTGCCTTCGGACACCACCCCCTCGATCTGGAACGCCGGAATAAGGTGGCTCTGCTGCAGGAACGCCGGCAGCGCGAGGTACACCAGCTCCAGCCTCGTGATCTGGATGCGGTGTCCTGCCTCGCTGTAGCGGTCGAGCTCAGGGTCGGTCAGCAGGCCCACGCCCAGGGCTTCCTCCAGGACCGGCAGCTTCAGGGTGGCCTGTCCCACCACCGGACGCCAGGCGTGGAAGATGCCGCCGAAGCGCGGCGTGCCGTTACCCGGTTCCGCGAACGCCAGCGTCTTGGCGCCGGCCCCGCGCACCGGCAGGCCGTTCACGGCGTACTGGAACTTCACGGTCGCCTGGCCGGCCCCGTTCCTGAGCTCGTTGCCCTTTTCGTCGAGCTGCGCCACCTGCTCGAGCTGCACATCCTCCGAGGCCACCTCCTTGCCGAGGAGGTCGAGCGGCTGAAGCAGCTCCTTGGCGCGAGAGACCAGCTTGGCCGACATGTCGCGGTTCAGCGCGACGCGCTGACCGTCCACGGTGGAGGGGATCAGGCCGTCCCACTGGCGCAGCTCATCGCGGGCATCGGCCGCGGCCATCGCGTCGCGAGCCCACACGGCGCCGCTTGCGCGAAAGCAGGTGATGTCGCCGCGCTCGCTGGCCATCACCAGCCCGTGTTCCATCTCCACGGCGCGCATCGCGCCCAGCTGCATGAATTCACCGAGGCGGCCGACGGCCGTGCGCCGCTCCTCGATCGACGGCGCGCGCATCAAGGGCACGGCCACGGTGGCGGACCAGGACGGTAGCTTCGCCTGGATCTCCACGCTGCTCAACTTGATCGACATGGCGTCCTCCTTATCAGCACGAGCCGTGGGCGGTCCAGAAGGACCGGTTGACGGTGGGATCGACCGGCTCGCTGCCGGTGAGCAGTTCGTTGTAGGTGTCGGCACCCGTGCCGGTAGCGCGCAGATAGGCCCACTCCACGTTCGAACCTTCGACCATCACGTTGGCCATCTTCCAGGCCTCGCGCACGGGGTACTGGGGCATGAACGGCAGGACCGCATGCAACCAGGCCGCGTACATCGCAAAGTACTGGCCGCGCGCGTTCTGGCCGCCGCCGCTGTACGAGCTGTTATGGAAGCCGCACATGTAGTGCAGCCGGTCGAAGGCACCGCACCAGCGCCCCACGGGGTGCGCCGCGGAGTTTTCGAGCAGGTGACACGCGTGCGTCGCGAAGATCTCCAGATCGCTTTTGCCGAAGCGGATGGTGTCCGACGTGGAGACGGAACCGTCCCACACCGCAAAGGCATCCGGATTGCCATGTGAAGACATCTGCACCGCGTCCACCTCGTCCACCTGCTCGGTGTGGGACGCGGTCTCGACAAAGTCTTTCTCGACGACTCCGGAGTCGCCTCGGTCTATGGTCCAGTCGAAATCGACGAGAGCGTTCAGCGTCGACGCGAAGCCTTGCGCTTCGATACGCCGGCCATCGATGCCATCCTTGATCCACCACGAGCCAATGGTCCTAGCCATAGTTCCTCCACTGAAATGAGGTCGTTCTCGCTGGCGGAGCAACGGCACGAGGCCTTTGCCATCACCCACGGAAACGGCCGCGATACCCGACAGGGCGGGCGAACCGAATTCGTTTGCGGCGATGGTCAGGCGGGTGCTCGTGCGCGGGCAACCCCCTACGGGTAGGGAAGAGGCCGAGGGTGACGATGCCGGCGCGCCCGGCGACCGGGCGTGGGCATCAAGTCTTCGAGTTTTTCGAGCTGGCGATTAGCGCACAGGGCTCGCGATGAGCGCGTGGCGCGTCAATCGCATTGGGACGGCCGGGTTCGAAGAGCGCCTGCACACTGCGCATGCCCGCTTCGGACCGCAGGTAGCCCCTTACCAGGTCGAAGGCGTGGGCACAGATGTCGAGGCGCTTCCTGTCGTCGGCCAGGTACCTTCTCACCTGCTCCTCGTAGTCGGAATAGTCCCATTCGATCGGCACGTAGGTCTCATGCGGAATGAAGATCTCGGGCGCGAGCTTCACGTGGTCCATGCGCGGCTTGAGCAACAGGGCCCCGGACATGATGGCCTCGAAATCACGCCAGCACACCTCGCCGTAGCCGAACGGGCTGAAGCAGATCTTGCTGGTGCGTAGTTCCTTGAAGAACTGCTTGCGCGGCACGCGGCCATCGGAAACCGTGTGCAGACCCTTGACCGTCAACGCGGCCTTGCACGCCTCCTCTCGCATGCCGCGGTACCAGTCGGTGCCCTGCGTGGCGATGCGTGCATGCACGTCGATCGGCCGCTCGCCGACGCGCAGGCGGCCACGCAGGGCATCGAGAAGCGCGGGCGACACGCAGAAGTTCGTACCGAGCACGAGCTTGCGCTGGAATCCGCCGGGCACTTCGAAACGGACCTCCGGCATCGGAAGGCCGTAGCGACGGCCGTAGTAGTCGGTCAGGTTCGTGTCGCCCAGCGTCGCGGATCCGTACTTGGAGAAATCGGCGAACACCTGCTTCTTCACATAGCGGGCGATGTAGGGGTCGAGCACCTGCGCGTATCGCAGGTCGAGGGGTGCGAACCAGTCGAGGTAGACCAGATCCGCCACCGGGAAGGCGGCGCGGATCTTCTCGATCAGGGCCAGCATCTCCCGGTGCGACAAATCCCAACCTGTCTGGAACGCGAGCCACTGCACCTGAGTGCAAGGCCGGGCAGGCGGCGCGGCGATGAAGTCCGACAGGGCGATCTCATGCAGGTGCGCGCCGTAGCGCCGGGACGTCTCGCGCGCCCACAGGTGGAACGGGTAGATCTGGGTTCGCGCGAGTTCATCGTCATGGAACAGCACGACGAACGTGGCGTCGTGGGGAAGATCACTGGCCGCGCGGCGAGTTCGCCGCACCTTCGACAGGTGCCAGCCGAGCTTGCGGGCGGTGACAGCCATGCGGTGTGTCGGGCGCATTGGAACTCCTTGGTGCTGCTGCGGGGCCCTTGCGCCGGCATCGTGCCGTCGCTGCGTGGACTCGACGTTCTCAAGGATGGCAATGCCGCGTGACGAATGGATGACAACCCTTCAGCGCGGCTGCGCCGACAAGCGCTGCAAAAGCCATGGTGTCCCTCGGCCGCCCTCACACCTGTTGCCAATTGTTCGCCGGATTGCCGGAATGCACTGATCCAACACATAAGCATCTCTTATCTATATAACATGACAAATAAGCATCACTGACATAGACTGCGCCGCAGATTTGCAGCCGGTGCTGCCGGTGCAAAGGTTGTGCAGGACGAGTCTGATGTCAGGGGGCAAGCTGATGTGGAATGAACGCTTAAGGTCGGTCGAGAAATCCCAAACCCTGCTGCTCAACGAGCAGTCGCGCAACCTCGAAGGCTCCGGCCGCGAGGTGTTCAAGTTCGGCTTCGGCCAGTCGCCGTTCCCACCGCTGGATGCGGCCACGGAGGCCTTGCGCAGCCATGCCGGCGCGAAGGACTACACGCCGGTACAAGGCCTGCCGGAGCTGCGCCGGCAGGTCGCCGAATTCCACCGCACGGTGGACGGCATCGAGATCAGCGCGGACCAGGTGCTGGTCGGCCCAGGCTCCAAGATCCTCATCTATGCGGTGCTGGCCGCATTCGAGCGGGCCGATGTGCTCATGGCCGCGCCGGCCTGGGTGTCGTATGCGCCGCAGGCACGGCTGCTGGGTCACACACCGATCCGTGTGCACACAAGCTACGAGCAGCGCTGGCGCGTGCTGCCCGAAGCGCTGGAGGCCGCGGTGAAGACCAAGGCCGACCCCAGCGTGCCGACGGTGCTGATCCTCAACTACCCCGGCAACCCCGACGGACTGAGCTACAGCGCCGAAGAACTGCAAGCGCTGACGGCGAGCTTGCGCAAGCACAAGGTGCTCGTCGTCTCCGACGAGATCTACGGCCTGTTGCATCACGCTGGCGCGCATGTCTCGCTGGCCCGTCACTACCCCGAGGGCAGCATCGTCACCGGCGGCCTGTCCAAGTGGTGCGGCGCGGGCGGCTGGCGGCTGGGCGTGGCGCTGCTGCCCCAGACGCTGCAGGGCGAGTTCAAGGAAACGCTGCTCGGGATCGCCTCCGAAACCTACTCCTGCGCGGCCATTCCAGTGCAGCGCGCCGCCTGCGAGGCCTACCGCTGGACGGACGAGGTGAGCGGCTACCTGGCGCACCAGCGCCGCCTGCTCGCATGCATCGGCAGCTGGGTGGCCGATGCGCTGATCGGTGCCGGCGTGCGCGTGCACCGCCCCACGGGCGGCTTCTACCTCTTCCCCGATTTCTCGAACCATGCGCAGCAGTTGAGGCGTGGCGGCATCGAGACCTCGCAGCAGCTGTGCGAGCGGCTGCTGGCCGACACGGGCGTCGCACTGCTGCCAGGAAACGCCTTCGGCATGCCGCCGGAGCAACTGTGCGCGCGCCTGGCCTATGTGGAGTTCGATGGGCGCGAGGCGCTGAAGGCGTCGCGCGAGATCAGCTTGTCCAGGCCGATCGACGAGGCCGCACGCGAGGCAATCTTCGCCAAGACCCTGCGCGGCACGCAAAAGCTCACGCAGTGGCTGGCTGCGTTCTGATGTCCAGCAACCCTCAGGGAGCAAAACCGATGATCACGATTCAATCGATGGACGATTTGCCCGAGACCCCGCTGCAGGACGTCAAGCCTGCGCGCGGCCGCTTTTCCAACGGGGCGGTCGCGCCCTTGCTGGAGAAGTTCTACCCCGTGCAGCAGATCCAGGTCATGCGCGACCACGGCGTGGACCAACGCATGATGTTCGGCATCAATCCGTACTACATGGCGCTGGTGAAGGGCGAGGAATACCGCGATGGGGCCGGCCAGGTGCTGCTGCCGGCCATGCCGCCCAGCAAGCCGCTGGAGGCGCTGGTCGTGCCCATCATGGCCGAAGCCGACGACCTGAGCGGCGAGAAGGATCCGTCGAACCAGATCCGCTACAGCCCCGAGAGCCTGAAGGGCAAGATCCTGCACAAGTACGACGAGATCGTGCTCGGCTACGCCGCCCTCGCCTGCTCGGCCCACTGCCGCTACTGCTACCGGCTCGACATCTTCAACGGCTCCACCGGCAAGGGCCTGATCAAGCCCGACGACCTGAAGGCCTACATCCTCGACTACAACAGCAAGCTCGCCGAGAACGGCGGCGTGGATCCGAAGACCGGCGAGCCACGCTACCCCATCCGCGAGGTGCTGCTGTCCGGCGGCGACCCGATGGTGCTGTCGAACAAGAACCTCTACAAGTACATGGCGGCGGCTGCCGAAGCCGGCGTGCACCTGGTGCGCGTGGGCACCAAGGAGATGGCCTTCCGCCCGCAGCGCTTCGACCACAACCTCGCGGCCACGCTGCAGTTCTTCCACCAGAACTTCCCTGATGTGCACGTCAACTTCGTCGTGCACTTCACGCACCCCGACGAGATGCTGGAGCGCGATGAGGCCAACGCCTACATCCGCAACGAGCAGGGCTACTACCGCTGGCTCAAGCCGGTACGCGACGCGCTCGGCGCAGTGCAGCAGTTCGACTTCGTCAGCCTCGAGAACCAGACGCCCATCATCGCCCGCGTGAACGACGATGCCCGCAGCCTGCGCACCCTGCAGGAGGAACTGCGCCGCAACGGCATCAAGCCGAAGTACCTGTTCCAGTGCCGCGAGATCGAGGGCCACACCGCTTTCGCGGTGCCGGTCGAAAAGGCATGGGCCCTGCACAACGAATCGCAGAAGGGCCTGTCCGACACCGCACGCTCGCGCTTCGCGATGTCCACCGAGGCGGGCAAGCTGGAGGTCGTGGCGGTCATCGACGGTCCGTCGAAAGGCGCGTTCGGCGCGCATGCGCCCGCCATGGCCAGCGTGTTCGGCGAGGGGCTCGTGGTGATGAAGGTGCACCGCTCGCCCTTCGCGGCCCAAACCCAGGGCGACCTCATCATCGCGCGCCGCAATCCGCAGGCGCTGTGGCTGTCGGACTACGAGGACCGCATCATCTATGACGGCCGCCATTCGGGTGACGCGAAGTACAGGCGTCCCGAGCCTGCGCGCGAGGCTCACCGCGCGCCGGCCGCCGTGCAGGAGGAGTCGTCAGCCGTGCCCGCGCTTTGACGTGTTCGCGCCGGGCAGCAGCGTCTTCATGTAGCCCGGCGCCTCGTCGTGCATGAACTGCTTGAAGGCGAGCGCCGCCGGGCTCAGCGACTTGCTGGCCCGGTGGATCACATACCAGTTGCGCACGACGGGCAGGCCTTGCGCATCGAGCAGCAGCAGGTGCCCGGTCTGGTGCTCCAGGCTGACGGTGTGCAACGAGATGAACGCCAGGCCCATGCCGGCCATCACCGCCTGCTTGATCGACTCGTTGCTCGTCATCTCCTGCACGATCGTCGGGTTCAGCCCATGCTCGGCGAAATACTGCTCCATCGCATGGCGCGTGCCCGAGCCTGATTCGCGGGCGATGAAGGGCTGGCTGGCCAGCCTGGCCGGCGTCAGCCGCTTCTTCCCCGCCAGCGGATGCCCGGGCGGGGCGATCACGCCGTGCGGGTGCTTGGCGAACGGCTCAGCCACCACCTGCAGGTGAGTGGGCGGGCGGCCCATGATCGCCAGATCGACCTGGTTGTTCTCGAGCTGGGCGATCACGTCTTCGCGCTTGGCGATCGCAACTTCCAGCTCGATCTGCGAATGCTCGCTGCGGAACTGCGCAATCAGCCGTGGGGCAAAGTAACGCGTCGTCGTCACGATTGCGATCCTGATCTTGCCGTGCTGCAGGCCCTGCAGCGCGTCGACCGCTTCGCCGGCCTCGCGCAGCGTTTGCGCGATGCGCTGCGCGTAGGGCAGCAGTGTTTCGCCCGCGCGCGTGAGGCTGAGGCTGCGACCGCGCTTCTCGAACAGCGCCATGCCCACGGTCTCGGCCAGCTGCGACATCTGCATCGATATCGCGGGCTGCGTCAGATGCAGCACGTCGGCCGCGCGCGCAAAGCTCGAATGCTCTGCCGCGGCCAGAAAGATCTGCAGTTGGCGCAGCGTGGCGTGGCGTAGGGCGTCAGGCATCGGGCGCGGATTCTACGGAGGGGCGCCATCCATAGGAGAGCCGGCCCACGCGACGACGGATGCCGCGTCGACACGCCGTTCAGGCCCACTGGCGCTGGGTGCTTGCTCGATGTGACACAGTCCCATCCACGAACTCATCATGAACCGAGTGTCTGCGGCTGTCGCCGCGTCGTTCCTGTTGGCGGGAATGGGGCTGAGCGTTTGTCACGCCACCTCTTCCACATTGGCGTCAAAGGCTGCCTTTGTCCAGTTCGGGAAGGGCACATCGACGCAGACGGTCACGTTGGGAATTCAATGGGCCCTCCCCTGGCATCACGAATGGGGCAGCGGCGAACTGTCCTCGTATGTGGAAGCATCGATCGGCCGTTGGCGCACCGAGGACAAAGATGTGCAGCTCACGACCTGGATCACTCAGCTTGGGCTGACGCCGGCATTGAGATACCGATGGGATGGCGGAGATTCGCCGTGGTTCGTCGAGGCTGGCATTGGCGTCAACATACTTACGCCCGTGTTTCGCGACGGCGACAGACGATTCAGCACGACCTTCAACTTCGGCGACCACATCGCGCTCGGCCGCTCGTTCGATTCCGAGCGCAGGAAGGAACTGTCGCTGAGGCTGCAGCACTTCTCTAATGGCGGCATCAAGCGCCCGAATCCCGGCATCAATTTCATCCAATTGCGCTACACGCACGCGTTCTGAAGATTCACGACCATCCAGGGAGAATCACATGAATAAGGCATCTGACACCTCTCAATTAGAAGCCGAGATCTCGAATGATTTTCTTGTTCCAGAACTCTACAAAGAGTTGATCAAGGGCACCATCAGCTTCCCAATTGAAGGGTGCAAGAGCATGGCCACCGGTTGCGCAACCGTAGCCGCGCTCTATGGCGCAACCCTCGTCTTCGCGAATGCCGGGAAGCTACCGGACCCTACACACTGGAAGACGTACGTACTACTCGCTCCGTTCGTTCTGTTTGCCATGGCCGGTTTCTTTTACGGCACGGGATTTCTTCCAAGAGTCCGATTGCCTGAGCTTCTTCAGTTACCCGCGAGCATGGAACTGGAGCGACAGCAGGCTCAGCTCCTCGCCAGAGAAGAACACATTCGTACTCATCTCCTGAGAGGAAGCGTCACTTTCTGGTGCGGATTGCTCTGGGCTTTCGTGGCGGTCATTGTCGTGCGCGTGCCCTGACAACGTTGCACGATGCGTTGTCATCACACAGGTCAGGTGACCGCCTCCCCGGTGTCGCCGGTCGCCGTCTTCAGATGAACCGCCTTCCAGCAAGCCCATCCTCAGGCGTTAAGCGTCTCCGCCTTCTTCGGGTCCGGATGGATCCACCGACCATCCGGACCGGATGCGCCTTGAACAAGGCGCTCGTCACGACGCCGAAGATGCTGCCGCCCCGCGCACGGCCCAGAACAAGTCGGGACGCTGGCTCGCTGGCCGTCAAGAAGCTGCCGCGCGGGGCAGCACCACCGGCCAGGCTACTTCCATTCCCAGAGCTGTCCCTTGGTATTGCCCTGTGCATCGACCTCGTATTCGAAGACACCAGCGACCCCGTTCAGCTTCACCCAGGCAGGCGAGGCACTTTGGTAGTAGCACGCGCCGCGGTAGCTGATCGAGCCATCAGTCTTCATGGTACCGATGCCCTGGCCGATCCACGTGGCAGCCTCGCCGCCCTTGCCCATCAGCACGCCCTGGCCTTCGCCGTACAGCATGCCGTCAGGCCGCATGGTCGCCACGTACGTTACGGTGTCCGTTGCTCCCACTCCATAAACCGAGCCGGCAGCCTGAAACGATGTCTCCATTCGCGGCGCTCCGTTCGCCGTCGGGAGCACTCGTTGCGACGTGACCTTGCCGGATTCTTCGCCTATGCGTTCGCCCAGCATTTGATGCTCCTTTCCAACCGCACGGTTGTTGCCGACCTCGACCGCGCGAGCGCCGTGCTTCACCCAAACCGCGGCGGGTTCGTGTCACTGCAGCAAACATAGTCTCAGCGGAAGCGAACCGCAATCCCTGCGTCAGCCACACGGTGAGCGTCGCTTTTCGGGCGGCCAGGGAGGCGAGCAGACCCACCGCACGAATGAATCGATGCATGCGACCCAAGTGCCAAAGCGATATTCGTTCCCATACGGGGACCACCGGCGGACACGCTGGCCGAGAATCGAGAACTTCGGGAGCTGCGATGCCATCGTCCAAGGTCTACCCCACCCGCTCCGTCGTGCTCACCACGACGGGGGCCAAGTCCACGACCCCAAGCACAGCCTCCGAGCTGATCGACCAAAGGATCGCCGAGCTCGGTGACTGGCGCGGGGAGACCTTGAGCAGGATGCGCCAGCTCATCAAGGAGGCGGACGGGGATGTCGTGGAGGAGTGGAAGTGGAGGGGAACGCCCGTGTGGTCGCACGACGGGATCCTCTGCACCGGCGAGTCCTACAAGTCGGTGGTGAAGCTGACCTTCGCCAAGGGGGCTTCGTTGGACGACCCGGCGAGGCTCTTCAATTCGAGCCTCGACGGGAACACCAGGCGCGCGATCGATATCCATGAGGGGGAGGAGGTCGACGCGGACGCATTCAAGGCGCTCATTCGTGCCGCGATCGCCCTCAACACATCGGGCGCAAAGGCGAGGTCCAGGCGAGCGAAGTAGGCAGCGGGTGCCAACGACACTCGCCATCGAACCCTTGGACCCACCTGTTCAGAGAAACGTCGGCCGCCCCATCCAGACGCTCTTTAAATCTGCGCGGCACGCCGCATCGAGTGCCTGCCGCATGTCCGCGATGAGGTCTTCCGCGTTCTCCAAGCCGGCATGCAATCGAAGCAGGGTTCCGTGATCGAACGGCAGCCCGGTGCTCCTGGCAGGCAGGGGATCGACCGGGAGCGCGAGGCTCTCGTAGCCACCCCATGACAGGCCCACGCCGAACAACTTGAGGCTGCGGAACAGCACGGACAGCTGTTCCCGCGCCATCGGCTTCAGCAACACGCCGAACAGACCACTCGCGCCTCGGAAGTCGCGCTTCCAGGTGATGTGGCCCGGGTCCTCGGGCAGGGCCGGATGCAGGACCCGGAGCACCGCGGGGTGCGACTGGAGGCCCGTGGCCAGCTTCACGCCGTTGTCCCAATGCCGCTGAAGCCTCACCGCCAGGGTGCGCATGCCGCGCAGCGCCAGGAACACGTCGTCCGGTCCGGCAGTTTCACCGAAGTGATGCGCGCTGAGTTGCAGCGCCGGCCAGGCGCGGTGGTTCGCCGTCGCGATACCCAGCAGTGCATCGGAATGGCCGACGATGTACTTCGTTGCCGCATGGACGGAGACATCGACCCCATGCTCGAAGGGCCTGAAGAACAAGGGGGTGGCCCAGGTGTTGTCCATGACGACGAACGCCCCCACGCCATGTGCCAGGTCCGCAATCGCCGGGATGTCCTGAACCTCGAAGGTCATCGAGCCCGGTGACTCCACATAGACCACGCGCGTGCTGCGTTTCACTTTGGCCATCACGTCTTCCAGCCGCGTGGGATGAAAGTATTCGACCTCGATCTGCATGCGCTTGAGCACCCGTTCCGCAAAGGTGCGGGTGGGCCCGTAGACGCTGTCGCTCATGAGCAGATGGTCGCCTGCCGCGAGCAGCCCCATCAGGGTATGCGTGCATGCGGAGAGCCCCGACGGAAACACGATGGACCGGTAGCCGCCTTCGAGCTCTGCCATGGCCTGCTCGAAGGAGCGGGTCAGAGGCGTGCCGAAGCGGCCATAGCTGGCCATGGGGTTGTCGTCGCTCTTGCGGGACTCCCATTCCTCCAGTGAATCCGCAAGGATCGTCGAGCCTCGGTACACGGGGACATTGACCATGCCTCCATGCTCGGAAGGTGCCCGTCCCACCTGGACCAGTCGTGTGTGGAAATCGGCGGGCATGTTCTGTTTCGGAGAGCGAAGCATTCCAGGCATCGGATTCGACTTTTCGGGCCGAAACTCTATGTCCTTGCCACCGAAAAGTGTTGCTGTTCTTTCGCTCGATGTAGCCGAATAACAGCAATCCTTTCTCCCCGCCGAGCGCTTTGCGGCAAAATTTTTCCCCATGCCGAATTCTTCAGAGAAGCTGGACCACTATGACCGCGAAATCCTCCAGGTACTGCAGGAGGACGCGAGCGTTTCCATAGCGGAGCTGTCCCAACGGGTCGGCCTGACTTCGTCCCCCTGCTGGAGGCGTGTGCAGAGAATGAAGGAGCAGGGGCTCATCAGGAAGCAGGTCGTCCTGCTCGACCCTGCGCAGCTCGACCTGGAGGTCACCGTGTTCACCCTGGTCAGGACCGGCCAGCATCGAATCGCGTGGTTCCAGTCTTTCCACCGGCTCGTGAGTTCGATGCCCGAAGTGGTGGAGTTCTACCGGGTGACCGGAAGCACGGACTATCTGTTGAAGGTCGTCGTGCCCAACATCCAGGCCTACGACCGTGTGTACAAGGCGTTGATCAAGGGCTCCGAACTGGCGGACGTGACATCCATGTTCGCCATGGAGCAAATCAAGTACACGACGGCGCTTCCGCTGGACGGCGGTGCTTTCAAATGAGGCCCGGCTCGTCTTGCGTATCTCGCGTAGAGGCCCGGACCGACCTCAAGGACCGAGCGCTTCCTCTGGAACTGCCTGCAAGAGGGCAATGTCGCGCGTAGGGGGCGCGCCGAACTGACGGCCGTACTCGCGGCTGAACTGCGACGGGCTCTCGTAGCCCACGCGGTAGGCTGCGGTGGAGGCATCGAGATGCTCCACGAGCATGAGCCGCCTTGCCTCCGTGAGCCGCAGCCGCTTCTGATATTGCAGCGGGCTCATCCCGGTCAGCGCCTTGAAGCGGTGGTGGAAGGTCGAGACGCTCATGCGCACCGCGGTCGCCAGGTCTTCGACGCGCAACGGCTCGGAGTAGCTCGTCTTGAGGCGCTCGATGGCGCGTGCGATCTGTTGGCCCTGGCCATCGACCGAAACGATCTGACGCAGGCGCCCGCCGGCCTCGCCCATCAGCAGGCGATACAGGATCTCGCGCTGCACCAGCGGCGCGAGCACGGGCACGTCCTGCGGCCGGTCCGCCAAGTCGAGCAGGCGGCGAAAGGCATCCAGCAACGGCAGCGTGATGTCTCCAATGGCCGCCGCCGGGCTGTCCCTCGCCAGCAGCGGCACTTGCGGCATGGGCGCGCTGAGCATGAGGTCGGCGATCTCGCGCAGGTTCAAGCGCAGCACCAGCGCGAGGTAGGGGCGTTGGGGGCTCGCATCGAGGATGGTCGCCACGGCCGGCAGGTCGAGCAAGGTCAGGAGATAGCGGCGCTCGTCGTACACCAGCGTGGTGTCACCCACGACCACGCGCTTGGCGCCTTGCAGGGCGAGTGCCACGCAGGGCTCGTAGAAAGGGCACTCCTTGCGATGCGAGGTGTCGCTTCGGAAGTACATCAACGCAGGCAGCGCCTGCGATCGATGCAGCCCGCCGCCGGGCGTCAGGTGCATCACGCGCGCCGAGAGCGAGGTCCGCAGGGCGGCCAGCGCGTCACCCTCGGATTCGTGAATGGCTGACATGGTCCAGAGCGGGGAGAGCAAGACTTTCCGGCCGACTCGCCGGCGCAGCCATGCTAGCAACAGCTGGGGCGAAGAGTGCATGGGCCGGCAGGATCAGGCAAGGAACTCGCAGCTTCAGGCTAACGCGCGCTCCGTCGTCGGGCGGACACTGCGGCCGCTGCACCGGCTCACACCGACTCTGCCCTGCGACAGGATCGGGACAGCGCCTTCGCTGCGGCATGCCCCAACAACCACCCCTCAACCACCACCCTCTTGTCCGCCATGACGACTCTGCACGTTAACGGTCGCGAGCAGGCGCTGGACGCCGACCCCGCGACTCCCATCCTCTGGGCACTGCGTGACTCGCTGGGCCTGACCGGCACCAAGTTCGGATGCGGCGCCGCGCTGTGCGGCGCCTGTACCGTGCACCTGGACGGCCAGGCGATCCGGTCGTGCATGACGCCGGTCTCCGCCGCCGCAGGGCGCAAGATCACCACCATCGAAGCGGTGACCGGCGGCGCTGACCGCATCGGCAGTGCCGTGCACGCCGCCTGGGTGAAGCACGACGTGGCGCAATGCGGCTACTGCCAGAGCGGCCAGATCATGAGCGCCGCGGCATTCCTGAAATCGCTGCCCAAGGGCAAGCAGCCCACCGACGCGGAGATCGATGCGGCCATGGCCGGGAACATCTGCCGCTGCGGCACTTATGCCCGCATCCGCGCCGCGATCAAGGATGCGGCCCAGACCTTGGCATGAAGGGAAGCGTCGGATGAACCATACGCAATTGATGGCCCGGCTCGCAAGTTCACAGCGCCGCGTGCATGCAGAACTCGACCGGCGGCAGTTCCTCAAGCTTGGAGCCGGCCTGTCCGCCGGCGGCTTTGCGCTCGGGGTGTTTCCCCTCGCGACAGGCGCGCAGCAAGCCGGCACGTCGAAGGCCGACGTGCCGCTCAAGCCCACGCAGCAGCCCGCTGCCTTCGTGCAGATCGCACCGAACGGCGAAGTGACCGTCATGATCAACCGACTCGAGTTCGGCCAAGGGGTGCAGACCGCGCTGCCGATGATCCTGGCCGAGGAGCTGGATGCCGACTGGAGCAAGGTTCGCAGCCGCCACGGCAGCAACGACCCGGCCTATGCGGACCCGCTGTGGGGCATGCATGTCACCGGCGGCTCCACCGCGGTCAAGCACAGCTACACCCAGTATCGCGAACTCGGTGCTCGGGCACGGGCGATGCTGCTGGCTGCCGCCGCTGCACGCTGGAATGTGGATCGGGCGACGCTGCGCACGCGAGCTGGCGAGGTGCTGGGCCCTGGCGGGCGCAAGGCCACGTACGGCGAACTGGCCGAGGCGGCCATGGTCCAACCCGTTCCCGAGAAGGTCGCGCTGAAGGATCCCAAGGACTTCCGCCTCATCGGCCGACCGACCACCCGGCTGGACGCCCGGGACAAGAGCAGTGGCCGGCAGGCCTTCGGCATCGATGTCCGCCTGCCGGGACAGCTGAGCGCGGTGCTGGCCCGCCCGCCGGTATTCGGAGCGCGGGTGGCCACGCTGGACGACAGCGCCGCACGGGCAGTGAAGGGCGTGAAGGCGGTGCTGCGCGTGCCGCTGGACCGTGGAGCCGAGGGTGTTGCCGTGGTGGCCGACGGCTACTGGCCCGCCCACCAGGGCCGCGAGGCGCTGAAGGTGCAATGGGACACGTCCGCCGTCGGGAAGGTGGACAGCGCGCGACAGCTGGCGCAGTACCGCGAACTGGCCGGGCAGCCCGGGCCGCGGCACTTCGACGCCGACATGGCTGCACTGGCGGGCGCGCCGAAGCAGATCGAAGCGGAGTTCGTGTTCCCCTACCTGGCGCATGCGCCGATGGAACCGCTCAATTGCACCGTGCGCATCGGGCGTGACGGCGCTGAGCTGTGGGTCGGCACGCAGATGCCGGGCCTCGATGGCGCCGCCGCGGCGCGCGTGCTGGGGCTGAAGGCCGAGCAGGTTCGTGTTCACGTGCAGGCGGCCGGCGGGGGCTTCGGCCGCCGCGGCATCCCGACCAGCGACTACGTGGTCGAAGCCTGCGAGGTGGCCAAGGCGGTACGAGCCCTCGGCGTGGAAGCGCCGGTGCGCACGGTATGGAGCCGGGAGGACGACATCCGGGGCGGCTACTACCGCCCGATGCACCTGCACCGCGCCCGCATCGGGTACGACGAGCGAGGCCGCGTGCTGGCCTGGGACCACGCGATCGTCGGCCAGTCGATCACGGCAGGCACTCCTTTCGAGCGCGGGATGGTGAAGAACGGCATCGACTCCACCATGGTGGAAGGCATGCGCGACCCCTATCCCTTGCCGATGCGGCTCACGGCGCACCACCCCAAGCTCAACGTGCCGGTGCTGTGGTGGCGCAGCGTGGGCTCCACGCACACGGCTTTCGTGATGGAGACCTTGATCGACGAGATCGCGCGGACCACGCGCCAGGATCCGGTCGCCTACCGTTTGCGATTGATCGGCGACCAGCACCCGCGCCACCGCGCGGCGCTGCAACTGGCCGTGGACAAGAGCGGCTACGGCAAGAAGAAGCTTCCCGCCGGCCGCACCTGGGGCGTGGCGGTGCACCAGTCGTTCGATTCGGTCGTGGCCTACGTCGTGGAGGCCTCGCTGCAGCAAGGTCGCCCCGTGCTGCACCGAGTGACGGCCGGTGTCCATTGCAACCTGGTGGTGAACCCCCGCACGGTGGAGGCGCAGGTCCAGGGCGCGGCGCTGATGGGCTTGTCGATGTGCCTGCCCGGCGCGGCCATCACGCTGAAGGACGGCGTGGTCGAACAGCGCAACTTCAATGACTTCATGGTGCCGCGCATCACCGACATGCCGGCGATCGCCGTGCACATCGTCCCGAGCGCCGAGCCTCCCACCGGCATGGGCGAGCCCGGCCTGCCGCCCTTGGCCCCCGCCTTTGCCAATGCCATCGCCCGGTTGACCGGCAAGCCGGTGCGACAGCTCCCGTTCGACATGGCGTGAGGCCAGGCGCCACGATGGAGAACCTTGATGTTGCCGTACTGAGGGCGCTGCACGGTTGGCGCAGCACGGGACTGCACGCCCTGCTCGCGACCGTGGTGCGAACTTGGGGCTCCTCGCCACGGCCGGTGGGTTCCGTGATGGCGATGTCGGAGCGTGGCGCCGTCGTCGGCTCGGTGAGCGGCGGCTGCATCGAGGACGACCTGCTGCATCGGTACCGGGCGTCGTGCGCCGGCGACGCGGCTGCGGCCCCTGGCCTTCCGACGCTCGTGAAGTACGGCGTGACCGCCGACGAGGCGCATCGCTTCGGCCTGCCGTGCGGGGGAACGCTGGAGCTGCTGCTCGAATACGACCCGGATCCCGAGCCGCTCGGCGAACTCGTGGCCGCGCTCGATCGCGGTTCGCTGATTCGCCGCACGGTGCGTCTGCGCGACGGGAAGGTTCAGCAGGCGCAAGCGCAAGCGCCCGAGGAGTTGCGGCTGGCCGAAGGTGCGCTCTCCAACACCTTCGGCCCCGCCTACCGGATGCTGCTGATTGGCGCGGGGCAGCTGGCGGAATGCCTGGCGCACATGGCGATCTCGTGCGGCTTCGCGGTGACCGTGTGCGACCCGCGGGAGGAATACCGAGGGTCGTGGAGCGTGCCCGGCGCCCAGGTGGTGACCGACATGCCGGACGACGCCGTGCTCGCGCTCAAGCCGGACAGGCGCAGCTGCGTCATCGCACTGACGCACGACCCGAAGCTCGACGACCTCGCCTTGCTCGAAGCGCTGCAGTCGCAGGCTTTCTACGTGGGAGCGATCGGAAGCCGCCGCAACAACGACGCACGCCGGCAGAGGCTGCGCGAGCACTTCGGCATTTCCGAGCACGAGTTGGAACGGCTGCGAGGACCGGTCGGCCTTTACATCGGCAGCAAGACGCCACCCGAGATCGCGGTGAGCATCATGGCCGCCATCCTGGCCACCAAGAACGGCGTGGCCGTGCCCCCCGACATCCAGGTCCGCGAGGCCAAGGACCGGCGGGAACGGGAGGATCGACAAGTACGAGACGGTTCGGACTCTGCGTCGACTGCCAGCGGCGCCGCCTACGGCATCCGCTGACTGGGGTCGACACCGCGCGGGACGCGGGAGGTGGCTGCCGGTGGCCGCCATCGCTCGCCACTGCTGCAACACGGCGTGATACCGTGAGGCGGCTCACCGGCCACACCCGCCGGGCGCGGGGGATGAGAAATACGAACATGGCACACCGAAGGTTTGAGTTCGCGATGCCCGCGCGACCGGAAGTCGTGTTCGATACCTTCCACTACCACCACTGGCGCTTGCAGTGGGACTCGCTGGTTTCGGCCACGCGGGTGCAAGGCGGAGCGCCTTGTCCGCATGCGGGCGCGATCACCGAGAACACCGGGGCGGGGTCGTTGCGGCTGCTGTCGATGCGAACGCAGTTCGTCCCCACGACCGTCCGCGCGTGGCCGCTGCGGCGATGCTCGGGGCGTCCTTCCCCTTCCGTCGCTGGGCAGCATCCATGCAGCACCGCCCAGGCTCGGAAGGCGGATCGATCCTGGTCTACACCTATACCTTCGAAGCCGGTCCTCGTGGACTGCGATGGCTGGTCGAGCCGCTCGTTGCGTGGGTCTTCGATCAGCAGACTCGCCGACGCTTCGCACGGCTGCGGCGATTTCTGGATCGCCATGCCTCGGAGGTCGAGGCATGGCAGGCCAGGTCAGAGCCGCAATGAACACCTACCTCATCGTCAAGTGGCTGCACATCTTGTCCAGCGTCGTGCTGGTCGGCACGGGCTTCGGCTCGGCGTACTACATGTACTTCGCCAACCGCAGCGACAGTGTCGCGGTGCAGGCGGCCGTCGCCCGTCTCGTCGTGCGAGCGGACTGGTGGTTCACCACACCGACCGCGCTGATTCAGCCGGCGACCGGCCTGGTCCTCGCTCATCTCGGCGGCCATCCGCTCGATGCGCCGTGGCTCTTGGCGTCGATCGCGCTCTACCTCCTGGCCGGGGCATGCTGGCTGCCGGTCGTGTGGCTGCAGGTGCGCATGGCGACCATGGCACAACGAGCGCTGCGAAACGGACAGGCGCTGCCGGGCGACTACTGGCGCTGCATGCGATGGTGGGAGGCCTTGGGCTACCCGGCTTTCGCCGCGATGCTCGTGGTGTACCTTCTGATGATCACGAAGCCCGGTTAGCGCGGTGACACTCGTCGCAAGGCTCGTCCCTGTGCTGGTGATCGAGGCTGACGAAAAGTCTCGACACCCGGCAGCCGCGCAACACCGGGTCGCGCCCAGGCGGCGGGCAGCTCAGGAAACTCCTCTTCTTGCCACCTCGCGTGCTGCAGGTACTCCTGCGCGATCTCCTCGACCAGTTCTTCTTCAAGCACAGGGTCGAGGTGCAGCAATTCAGGGATTGCGCATCCATGGCCGTGTGCAAACCGGATCGCGCATCGGTACCCATCGATGTCCTCGATGATCGGGCGAGCGGCCGGGATAGGCCACGCCCGCAGCAGCTCTTCCAGTAACGATGGACGCCCATCTCCGGGATGCAGCATCTGCCGCACGCGTCGCCTCGCTCGCGACATGAAGGAAGCCGGATCGGCCAGGTGCAGACGGGTGCACGACCACGAGAAGCCCGCCCAGTGAGGATCGGACACCATCTCTTGGAGCAAAGAGACAGAGCCGCCTTCCAGGATGACGCTGCGCTCGCCCGCCATGCATGCGGCAACCAGTGCCTTGAGCCGCTGGTTCGCCTCCTGCGCAGAGATCATCCCCTCCGGCAATCGTCTCGCTGCCATGTAGATCCGGCGCGTGCCGTTCAATTCGTCGGCAGACGGGCGGCCGCTGCCGGTGGCGAGCTCGGGACAACATTGGATACGGTCGAGCGCGATGACCGGTGCGCCGGTGCGCCTTGCCAGTGCGATGGAAGCCGCTGTCTTGCCCACGGAGGTGGGGCCGTAGATGAGATGCATCGACATGAACATGCTTTCCTGCCTGGTTGAAGGATCAACGGTCCATCGAATGCGCGGGGTCTTTGGTGCTCAGTGAAACGCCACGCTGACCTGGTGCTGGGGCGCCAGGGTGTTCATGTAATTGCCGATGACGCGTGCCGCGTGGGCGGACACGCCTTTGCGCCAGTGCTTCGAGAACATCAGCCCGCTGCACGAGGGGCGCTCCGCATGCGGCGTGGTCCATTCAGCCCACTGAGAGGTCTCGATGGCCTCGCTGCATCGGTGCGCGTCACGCGGGCCGCAGCGGTAGAGCAGGCACACGCGCAGGCCTCTGTGGGCGAGCTGGCTGAAGACACACCCCGCGTCGATCAAGGACGCCGCGGGCACGAGCGGATGGGTGGTGTGTATGCACGCAATGTCGTTCGCTCTCATCGACGCGGCCAGCGGCTCGCAAGCTTCGGGCATCACGAAGAGCCGTTTGCCGCCATCGATGGCCTTGAACTCCTGAACGCTGCGCTGCCCGCCGAGCAGCACCTTGTCCATCGGCTCGCTGCTGAGGGCGATGAAATCGAGGTCCTCGAAACTCAGGGCCTCCACGAGGGCAAGCCATTCGAAGACATCCGCCGTTTCCACAGTGGGGAAGGAGATCATTTCCGCAACCCATTCGATAGGCTCGTCGCGCTGAGTCGCTCTGGTGGCGATCTCATCGCAAAGCCGTCATTGACACGATCAACGGCCGGTGTGAGGGCTGGGGCTGCGAGGAGGTTCCTGGCGTCCACGTTTCATCCGTAGTACGAGCTGACATCGAACCGTTGGCACGGCGTGTCTGGAAGTGCGTCCGATGTGCTGTATGGAAGCGGCGAACGGGACCTGTCTTGCGTGTACCGCGTCGACTGCATGTCGACCACAGGGCACCTGGGCCGGCTCAGTGAGGCCCTGTGTTGGACAGCTGCCGCACCGTCTCGATCGTGTCGGCTTCCTCGGCCCGCTTGTCCGGCCGATAGCCTTTCACGCGGGCGAAGCGCAGCGCCAGGCCGCCCGGGTACTGCGGGCTCGCCTGCAGGTCATTGAATGCAATCTCGACCACCAGCTCGGGCCGCACGTACACCGTGTGGTCGTCGCGGCCGCACTCGCGAGCGAGGAGCTCGCGTGTCTGCCACTCGAGGAGTGCATCGGTCATGCCCTTGAACGTCTTGCCGAGCATCACCCAGCCGCCCGCCGGATCGCGGGCGCCGAGATGCAGGTTCGACAGCCAGCCGCGGCGCCGGCCGTGGCCCCATTCGGCGGCCAGCACCACCAGGTCGAGCGTGTGCGCACGCTTGACCTTGAGCCAGCTTGCGCCGCGGCTGCCCGCTTCATACGGCGCATCGAGCGCCTTGGCCATCACGCCTTCGTGACCCCGCGCCAGCGCGTCGGCGTAGAAATCCTCGGCAGCGGCGACGTCCGCGGTGATGAGGCGCGGAATCACGAGCGGCGCGGGCAAGAGCTGGGCAAGTGCATCGAAGCGCTCGCGCGCCGGCCAGTCGACGAGCGGCGTGCCGTCGCAATGCAGGCAGTCGAAGAAGTACACCGCGAGTGGCAGCTCGGCGCGCATGCGCGCCACATCGAGCTTGCGGCCGAACCGGCGCATCGTCACCTGGAAGGGCTGCGGCGCACCGCCTGCCGCAAGGGCGACTGCCTCGCCGTCGAGGATCAGCTCGCGCGCCGGCACGCCTTGCAAGGCCTCGACGACTTCGGGCACCGAGGCCGTCACGTCGTTCAGGTTGCGCGTGTAAACCTTGATCTCGTCACCCGCCTTGTGCACCTGCACGCGTGCGCCGTCGACCTTCCATTCGAGCGCCGCGGTGCCCAGGCGCGAGAGCGCGTCGCCCACGCGATCGGCAGGCTGTGCCAGCATGGGCTGCACCGGGCGATGCAATGCCACCGCAAAACGCGCGAGGGCGCTCACCCCCTCCGCGAGCGCCACGCGCGCCACCGCGCCGAGGTTGCCGGCGAACATCGCGGCGCGCCGCACATCGGCGACCGGCACGCCGGCCGCAGCTGCGATGGCCTCGATCATCACGCCTTCCAGCGCACCCTGGCGCAGCTCCCCCACCAGCAGGCGCAGCAGGAAGTCCTGCTCGACCGCGGTGGCGCGCTCGAATAGCGCCCGCAGCTGCGCGACGCGCTCCGCTGACGACCCCTTGCCGCTGGTCGCCGCCACGCGCTCCAGCACCGCATCGACCTCGCGCAACGCAAGGCCCGGCTGCGACGCGTGCGAGCCTCGCAGCGCGGCGAGGGTGGCATGGCCGATGCCGATGCGGCCTTGGCACGTCTCGCCGGAAAGGTAGGCGACCGCAATCTCGACCTCGTCGGCTTGCGCGCTGCGCAGGCAGGCGGCAATGGCGTCGCGCTTGGCGAGGCGGCCGTTCGTGTCCGCAACGCGGCTGGAGGCTTCGACCACGGCGGCGAGCAAGGTGCCCATGCGGGCATTGTGGGGCCCCCAGGGGCGGGCTGCGCCCAGCCGCCCCCCCGCGGGAGGACAAGGAAACTTGGGGCGGCCCGGCGCTTCCTTGTGAGCGGAGCCTTTGCGGCCATCCGCGCTTCCCGGGGATGCGCCGCGCAGGCAGCACATCACGCAATGCCGGCCGACGTTTGGCCGTGCAGCCGGGGCGGGTCGCTACGCGGGGGATCGGTAGTAGACTGCCCGCTTTTTTCCATCTGGACCCTCTGCTGGCGGTATGGTGCGAGGCTCACGGGGCACACGTTTCACGGGTTCTGCGCTCATACGCTTGCTCGCTCAGATATCCGGGGTCGACGCGCCGGAATCGAAGCACGCTTTCGCGGAGAGGCTGAGCCATTGGCTCACCTGGACGGATGCCATCTCGCTGTCCGCGGCGTTGGATGGCGGTCCGACGAAAGCCACGGGCGCCCGGCCCGGCACACCGCGCTCCGCAAGCGCCGAAGAACGCGAATGCGCCCGGGTGCGCGCCACCTTGACCACCGCCATTGCCGAGGACTGCGCCTGCACCGCGGACAACCCGCGACCTCCGACCCTGCCTGCGCCCACGCTCGGCGACGCCATGGACAAGCCCGCCGACTTCTCGATCTACCGCCGGCGCTACCTCGCCCGGCAGAAGGCGATGGAGACGAGCATCGGCCCCTTGCGCGGCCGTGTACGGGCGGCCCTGGCGGACAGATCGCCGGCCATGGCCCGGCTGGCCGCCGTGGATGCCGTCATGGAGCAGGTCCTGAATCCGCATGAGCGCCGTCTGCTGTCGGGCGTGCCCATGTGGCTGGAACAGCATTTCGAGCGCTTGCGCCAGGCCCACGAGGAAACGCAGGCCGATGCGCTAGAGCCCGCGGACGCTGACCTCCCGGTGCGGCCGGCAGCCTGGTTGCAAACCTTCTGCAAGGACATGCATGGCGTCCTGCTCGCCGAACTCGATACCCGATTGCAGCCGGTCGAAGGGCTGCTCCAAGCAGTCCACGACACTGGCCCACTGAATCAGGCATGAACAGATCTCTCCATCACGCCGCTTTCATCGCCGGGCTGGCCGCCCTGTGCTGGATCGCCGCCGGGTACATCGGCTCCCACTCCTTGGCATTCGCGATGACGGTGCTCATCGGTGCGTTCTACGCGATGGGCGCGCTCGAACTGCATCGTTTCCACCAGGCCACCTCCAGCCTGGCACGGGCACTGGCGGAGATGCCCAATCCCCTGCCGAGCCTCGGACCCTGGCTCGACCGGCTGCATCCTTCCTTGCAGAACTCGGTGCGCCTGCGCATCGAAGGTGAGCGCGTGGGCCTGCCCGGCCCGGCCATGACGCCGTACCTGGCCGGGCTGCTGGTGCTGCTGGGGATGCTGGGCACCTTCCTCGGCATGGTGGTCACGCTCAAGGGCACCGGCATCGCGCTCGAAAGCGCGACGGACGTGCAAGCCATCCGCGCTTCGCTGGCTGCGCCGGTCAAGGGCCTCGGGCTGGCGTTCGGCACCTCCGTCGCGGGCGTGGCCGCGTCCGCCATGCTGGGGCTGATGTCGGCCCTGTGCCGGCGCGAGCGGCTGCAGGCCGCGCAAAGGCTGGATATGCGCATCGCCACGACTTTGCGTGTGTACTCTCTGGCGCATCAGCGCGAGGAGTCGTTCAAGCTGCTGCAGCGCCAAGCCCAGGCGATGCCGGATCTGGTGGATCGGCTGCAGGCCATGGCGTCGCAAATGGAGCGGCAGGGCCAGGAGCTGAACGCGTGCCTGATCGCCAGCCAGGAGAGCTTCCACACCCAGGCCGAAGCGGCATATGCGGGCCTCGCCGCTTCCGTCGGTCGATCCCTCAAGGAAAGCGTGGCGGAAACCGCCCGCATCACCGGCGCCGCGATCGAGCCTGCCGTTCAGGCCACGATGGCTGGCATCGCGCGCGAGACGACCGCGCTGCACGAGACCGTGGGCCACATGGTGCAGCGGCAACTCGACGGCCTGTCGACCCGCCTCGATGCCAGCACGGCCACCATGGCCGACCTCTGGAAGACCGCCCTCGCCCAGCACGAGCGCACCACGGATCACCTGCTCGCCGACTTGCGCAGGTCGCTCGACCGCCATGCCGAGACGTTCGAGCAGCGCTCGGCATCGCTGCTGGGCAGCGTGGAACAGGCGCATGCCGGCTTGCAGGCCGGGCTGGCCTCGCGCGACCAGCAGCGGCTGGCGGCATGGACCGATGCGCTGGAGTCGAGGGCCGCATTGCTGCAGCGGGAGTGGCAGCACGCGGGCGAGCAGACCCTGGCCCAGCAGCAGGAGATCTGCAGGACGCTGGAGCAGACCGCCCGCACCATTGCCGCGCAGGCCGAAACGCACGCCCGCAACACCATCGCCGAGATTGCCCAGCTCGTGCAGGCAGCGGCGCAAGCCCCCCGCGCCGCGGCTGAAGTGATTGCCGAACTGCGCCAGAAGCTCTCCGACAGCATGGCGCGCGACAACGCGGTGCTGGACGAACGCAGCCGCATCATGGAAACGCTGGGCACCCTGCTCGATGCGCTGAACCACGCCTCGAAGGAACAGCGCGGCGCCATCGATGCCCTGGTCGCCACTTCGGCGGCCTTGCTGGAAGGCGCCGGCGCGCGGTTCGCCGAGAAGGTGGATGAGCAAACCGGCAAGATGACCGAGGTGGCCGCGCAGCTCACGGGCAGCGCCGTGGAGGTGTCGAGCCTGGGCGAGGCGTTCGGCTTCGCGGTGACGCTGTTCGGCCAATCCAGCGACAAGCTGATGGCTCAGCTGCAGCGCATCGAAGGCGCCCTGAGCAAATCGATGGCGCGCAGCGACGAGCAGCTCGCCTACTACGTGGCGCAGGCGCGGGAAGTGATCGACCTGAGCATCATGTCCCAGAAGCAGATCGTCGAGGACCTGCAGCAGCTTTCCATCAAGCGGGCGCCCGCGCTCGACGAGGCGTGATGAGCGAGGACTTCGACGCCAGCCTGGAGGCGACCGCGCCGGTGTGGGCGGTCTTCGGCGACCTGATGGCGGGCTTGCTGGGCGCCTTCGTGCTGATCCTGGTCTGCGCGCTGGGCATGCAGCTGGAACTGGCCACGAAGCTGGAGACGGTCGTCCAGCAGCGACAGGCGGAAACGCAGCGCCGCCAGGCGCTCGAGCAGGCGCTCGCCGCACCGCTGGCGGCGGGTCGCGTGACGCTGAACGACGGGCGCATCGGCATCAGCGGCAGCGTGCTGTTCGCCTTCAACTCCGCGGAGCTGCAGCCTGAAGGCCGGCAGCTGCTCAAAAGCCTGGCCGTGCCGCTGGCCGCCTATCTGCAGGCCCGCGACGAAGTCCTGATGGTCAGTGGCTTCACCGACGACCGGCAGGTGCGTGGAGGCACCCGCGAGTTCACCGACAACTGGGAGCTGTCGGCCCAGCGGGCCTTGACGGTGACCCGCGCACTGATCGAGGAAGGCGTTCCGTCGTCCTCGATATTCGCCGCGGCCTTCGGTTCGCAGCAGCCGGTGGCATCGAACGCCGATGCCGCGGGGCGAGCCCGGAACCGGCGCGTGGAAATGGCGCCCATGCCGCGCAAGCCGGAAGGCGCCGCGAAGTCTCATGAGTAGCACCGAGGATCCGACGGCCGGCGCGTCGTCCATCGACACGGGCGACGACGTCATGGGCACGATCGAGGCCTGGCGCGAACGCGGCGCCCACCGCTTCGCTCCCGTGCGCTTTCGTTTCATCGAGGCCCTGGCCCGTCGGGCGGCCACCCATGAGGGGCCGGTGCGCCAGGTCCTGCACGACAAGGTGGCGCAGCTGCTGGCGAGCTACGGCAATGCCATCGAACAGGCCCGCCCCGCGCACGCCGATGCCGGCGACCGCGCCCTGCCCTCGCCAAGTGCGGACGCACCTGCCCGCTTGGCGACTCGCGGCATGCTGGGGGAACTCGTGGACCACATCGCACGTCATGCATCGCCCCATGAAGACGAGCGCGCGGCCGGCGGTCTCGCACCCCGTGCCGGCAGCCCCGTCGCCGAACTGAAGACCCTCAGGTACTTCCGGAGCACGTGGTCGAAGCTGAGCGCCCATCAACGGCTCACGCAGTCGCTGGCCAAGGTGCCGGTCAATGCCGGCCCGCTCAACTCCAACCACCTCGTGCACCGGTCGCTCACCCTGATGCGCGACCTCTCGCCGGAGTACCTCAACCGGTTCATTTCCTACGTCGATGCCTTGCTCTGGCTGGAGCAGGCGCACCGAAAAAACTGAACACCGGCACCGGGAAGGCCACGACCGCGGCGCGACTCATCGTTTTGGGGATAGGCGTGGGCGGCTTGCGCCACTAACGTCGCGCACGGGGACCGCCATGTGCCCTGCAGGGTCCCCGTTCACAACCAACACCATTGGGAGGCGTTCATGCGGCGACTGCTGCGATCCATCGCTTTGCTTTGTGTACCGGGCCTGATGTCAGTGTCTGCTCTCGCGCAAACCTCGGTCGTCACGTTCGACGACCTGGCGAAGGATGCGTACGCCGAGAACTTCGTCTCGGGGGGCTTTCGTTTCTCGCCCCGCTGCCACGCGGACATCGTCGACCGCGAGGGCGTGCCGGGAGGCAAGCTCATGGGATACGACACCGGGGCCTGCGACCTGCCCGGAACTCCGTACGCCGAGTGGACGAACCCCGACCCCCTGTCGCCCAACCCGATCGACGCCAACGTGTACGTCGACCTTTTCGGCGCATCGTTCTCGTTCCTCAGCTTCTCCCATTACGGGAGTTCAGGCTACGTCCTGTCGTCCAGGGGCGGTCGCCTGGACTTCAGCATGGGTGCTTCGCAAGGGCCTGTGCTGCACACGCTGACGGGATCGCAATGGGAGGACATCGACTGGATCGAGTTCGGCGGAATGTGCCCTGGCGCCCCGTGCATCCTGGTTGACAACCTGAGCTTCCGCATTGCCTCCGCGGTGCCCGAAGCTCACACGCTGGCCATGATGTTGCTCGGCCTCGGCGTGGTCGTGTGCGGGGCACGGCGCCCGCGCCGCACCCGAGACCAGCCATCGGCATGAAGGATCCGCTCGCCAGGTGCTGAAGTGGAACCCGACATGGCGGGTTCCTTCAGCCTCCTTCACGCCGCCTTCGCGTCTCTCCCGCCATCCCGAGAAACTGCCGCTGTATATCCACGCTCGAGCGCACCCCCACATCCCCGCGATGCCTCTCGAGCCAGTCCTGCGCCGCGGCGCGCCCCAGGTCGCGCAGCCTCACCAGGAAATCCCAGCTCGTGTCCAGCTTGCTTTGCGCCGGCAGTTGGGCCAGTTCCTTCTCGTCGGAAATCATGTGCATGCGCAGGTCCTTGTAGCGGCCGCGGTCGATGCGCTCCTCGAACAGCAGGCGCTTCACGAATGAGATGGCGCGCATCTCGCCGATCAGGGCCGAATTGAAGCTGATCTCCGCGGCCCGCTCGGCGATTTCCAGCGCCGTGCGGGGCGTGGTGGGGCGCTGCATGGGCTGGATTTTCACCAGCAGCAGGTCGGCCGCCTCCGTTTCGTAGATGAGCGGCCACAGCGCCGGGTTGCCGCTGTAGCCGCCATCCCAGTAGGGCTCGCCGTCGATCTCCACGGCCTGGAACAGGTACGGCAGGCAGGCCGAGGCGAGCAAGGCATCCAGCGAAAGATTCGCTCCCGAGAACACCCGCGGACGGCCGGTGTGCACCGAGGTAGCCACGGCGTAGAGGCTGGGCTTCCTGGACGATTGCAGCGCCGCCACGTCGACATGCCGCTTCAGCAAGTCCTTGAGCGGGTTGAGCCCGAGCGGGTTGAACTGGTAGGGGCTCAGCGCACGGGCCCAGTGCGCCCAGGCCTGCGTGATGGGCGCGATCCAGGCGTTCCACAGGGGCGCGGCGCCACCCTGCTTCTGCGCGAAGAAGGGATCCAGGGCGCTGTTGGCGCCCGAGACGTCGTGCCAGAAATCATGCAGCGCCTGACGCGCCGCATCGCGGCCGCCGCGCGCCAGGCCGGAGATGAGCACGGCCCCGTTCAGCGCACCGGCGCTGGTGCCCGAGATGCCCGCGAAATCCAGGCTGCCATCTTCGAGCAGCTTGTCCAGTGCACCCCAGGTGAAGGCGCCATGGCTGCCCCCGCCTTGCAGTGCAATGTCGGTGGAAGAAATGCGACGTTGCATGAATGCTCCCTGGTCAGGCAGCCATTCTCACGGCAGCCGATGCGCCTGGGAGCGCGGCCCCGCTCCCGTCATGCCAAATGGTCCAGCGCGGCTCGCGCAGTTTCCGAACGCAGCACCTCGCGCTCGAACTGCGCCTCGGGCATGGGGCGGCCGAAGCGGTAACCCTGCGCGTGCCGGCAGCCATGGGCCAGGAGGAAGGCGGCCTGTTCGTCGGTCTCGATGCCTTCGGCCACCGTGGTGAGGTTGAGCGCCGAGGCCATGGCGACGAAGGCCTTCACCAGCTCGCCGTCGCGGCTGCTGCGGCCGATGGCCTGGACGAAACTCTTGTCGATCTTCATGCAGTCGACATGGAACCGGCCCAGGTAGTTGAGCGACGAGTACCCGGTGCCGAAGTCGTCGATCGCGACCTGCATGCCGCGCACGCGGAAGGCCTCGAGCGCCTGCTGCACGAGCTTCGAGTCCTCCAGCAGCGCGCTTTCGGTGATCTCGATGGACAGCCAGCGCGGATCGCAGCCGGTGCGTGTAAGCACCTCGTCGACCGCCTCGGGCAGGTTGTCGAGCATGAACTGCCGGGTCGACACGTTGACCGAGATGCACAGCGGCTCGGCCCGGCCGCTGTTCCATCGGGTCGCCGTGCGGGCGGCCGTTTCGAGCACCCAGCGGCCGATGGGGACGATCATGCCGGTCTCTTCGGCCAGCTGGATGAAGGTGTCCGGAGTGAGCATGCCCAGCGTGGGGTGACGCCAGCGCAGCAGCGCCTCGGCGCCAACCGGGCTGTCGGGCCGCTGCAGGCTGACCTGGGGCTGGAAGAACAGCACAAGGCCCTGCCCCGTGCAAGCGTCGCGCATCGATTCCTCGAGCACCAGCCGGCGCCGCACGGCCTCGCTCAGTTCGGCGCGGTAGTACTCGGTGCGCCCGCGGCCCAGGCGCTTGGCGTGGTACATGGCGCTGTCCGCATGGGCGAGCAGTTCCTCCAGTCCCGCACCGTCCTGAGGGTAGATGGCCACGCCGATGCTCGCCGTGATGCGCACGTCGCGCCGCGACAAGGTCAGCGGCAGCGCGAGCGTGCCGTGCAGCTTGGCGGCGATCGCGGCCACCGAACGGGCCTCGCCGATGTCGGGTACGACGATGACGAACTCGTCGCCGCCCAGGCGCACCAGCAGGTCGTTCACGCGCATGCAGGCGGCCAGGCGGCGCGCCACCTCGCACAGCATGTCATCGCCGGCGCTGTGCCCCATGCCGTCGTTGATGGACTTGAACTGGTCGAGGTCCAGCACCAGGACCGCCACGCCGGTGCCCCTGCGCGCCGCGGCAGCGAGGATCGCAGGCCAGCGCTCGTGCAGCGCCTGCCGGTTGGCCAGGCGGGTAAGCGAATCGGTGCGCACCAGCGACTCGATGAGTTCCATCTGGGCGATCTGCTCGGTGACATCCCGCCCGATGCCCAGCACGCTGTACACCTTGCCTTCGTTGTCCCGCTCCGGCACGAAACGGATCTCGTGCACCTGCTCGCCCTCGCCTTGCGGCGCGGGGATGCGCAGCTGGAGCATCTCGGGCTGCCCTTCGCGCACCACTCGCAGCACCGCGTGGTAGATGGGGTGGAAGCGGCTGTTTGGACCCGCGTCGAGCGGCGTCGTGCCCAACAGGCGCTCGACCGGCGCGCCGAGCACCTTGACCATGGCAGGGTTGCAGTAGCGCAGTCGCCCCTCGGTGTCCCAGCGCACGATGTTGTCGCCCGCGTTCTCGGCCAGCGATCGGAACTCGCGCTCTTTCTCCGCCAGCGCCAGCCGGATGCGGACCTGATCGGTCACGTCCCGCCCAACTGCCACCGCGCCGCAGATCTCGCCGGCGGCATCGCGCTCCGCGGCGATCGCGATGCTGTGCACGCGGAGGTCGCCGTTCGGGTGCGGCACCTGCAACTCCACCGTGCCGCGCTCACCGGTCGCGAGGGTCTGCGCCAACTGCCGCTCATACGCCTCCACGCCCACCATGCCGGGGGGCGCCCCTTCGCGTGCCGTGCGGCCGACGATGCGCCGGGCCGAGACCGTGACGCGCTCTTCGATCTCGCGGTTGCAGTAGATCGCCCGGCCGTCCATGCCGTAGCGGATGATGTTGTCGGGCGAGTTCTCGGCCAGCGTGCGGAACTCCCGCTCCCGAAAGCGCAGGTCCTCCTCGATGCGCCGCTGGGTCGTGATGTCCTGCGCGCGCAGCAGCACGCCACCTTGGGCGCTTGCCGGCATGAGCTTGAAGGAGATGCGGATGTCGTAGATGCGAAGGCCCGCCTCCGGGCGATCCCACGCCAGTTCGAAGCGGACGGATCCGCGCGCGTCCCGGGCCTGCGCCAGCCGTTCGTGCACCTTCGACGCCTCGGGCCCGAACAACCCGATCTCCTCGAGCGTGCGGCCGAGCAGGCCGGTCGCCGCCCGCCCGACGGCGTGACCCACCCCGGAACTGACGAACGTGAGCCTGAGCTGGCAGTCCAGCGCGACGATGAGGTCATCGAACTGGTCGAGCAGGGCGCCCAGCAACCACTGGTCGAAGCTGACATTCCCCCGCGACGACTCGGTGTCCTGGTCCATCCGTCGTCAGATCGGCCATCCGGGGGCGCTCTTGAACGTGAGCGCGTGCGGTATGCGAAATAGTGCGCGGTTTGCGCACGGCGATGAGCCGCTCGTTGCGGCAATGCGGTCGTGTCCGGCACCTTCGACATCCGGCGCGGGGCACCGCCACAATCAGCTCCACAGCTTCGGAGTCAACCATGACGATCGCCGTGATCCGCGACCGGGCACACCGGATGAAGCACGTGGTCCATGTGCGCCAGCACGCCTTCGCCGTGGACGAGCCTGCCGGCAACGGCGGCGAGGACCAGGGAGTGACGGCGCACGAGCTCTATGACAGCGCGCTGGGAACCTGCAAGGCCATGACGGTGCTCTGGTACGCGCAACGCAAGCAGATTCCGCTGGAAGACATACACGTCACGGTGGAACGCGACGACAGCCAGGAGCGCCAGGGCCTGTACCGGCTGCGAGTCAGGCTGCACCTCACGGGCGCCCTGAGCGATGCACAACGCGAGCAACTGCTCGCGGTAGCCGAGAAGTGCCCGCTCCACAAGCTCATGACGCAGGTGAAGACGGAGATCAGCACCGAGCTCGATCCACCCGGCTGACACGGCGCCATGAGCCTCCCCACCACGCCCCCGGACGCCGACGAATTCGGCAAGCCCGAAAGCGGCTGGCGACGCGACCTCTACCGCATCGTGTTCGAGTCGGATACGCGCAGCGGCCAGTTGTTCGACGTGGTCGTGATCATGGCCATCCTGCTCAGCGTGGCGGTCGTCATCGCCGACAGCATGCTCGTGCCCACGGCCCGGTACGGCGCGGCCTTGTCGGCTGCCGAATGGACCTTCACCCTTCTGTTCACGGTGGAGTACGTGGCGCGCCTGGTAAGCGTGCGCCGGCAGCTCGCCTACGTGTTCAGCTTCTACGGGATCATCGACCTGCTGTCGGTGCTGCCCACCTACCTGGCGATGGTGTGGCCCGAAAGCCATCTGCTCATCGACGTGCGGATCCTGCGGCTGCTGCGTGTGTTCCGGATCTTCCGCCTCACCGAGTACCTGACCGAGTACGCGCAGCTGGCCCGCGCGCTGGCGGCGAGCCGGCGCAAGATCTTCGTCTTCCTTTCGTTCGTACTGATGGTGGTGCTGGTCCTGGGCACCGTGATGTACGTGGTGGAAGGACCGGAGAACGGCTTCAGGAACATCCCGGTGGCGATGTACTGGGCGGTCACCACCATGACCACGGTCGGTTTCGGCGACATCACGCCGCGCACCGACCTCGGCCGGCTGATCGCCTCGGTCATGATGCTGCTGGGCTGGGGCGTGCTCGCCGTGCCGACGGGCATCGTCACGGCGGAGATGACGGCACAGCGCCGGGCCGGACCCGCCGTCAGCATGATCCGGCGCTGCCCCGCGTGCCAGGCCAACGGGCACGTCGAGGCCGCGCGCTACTGCTGGCACTGTGGGGCCACGCTGGAAGGCGGCGCTTGAGCGCGCATCGCCCCTACAGATCCAGCACCAGCCGCGCCGACTTCGACCGGGAGCAGCACGGCGTGAACTGGTCATTCGCCGCATGCTCCTCGGGCGTGAAGTACAGGTCCTTGTGGTCCGGGATGCCTTCCAGCACGCGCGTGATGCAGGTGCCGCACACGCCCTGCTCGCACGAAGTCTGGATCTCGATGCCCGCGTCGGACAGCGCATGCACCACGGTCTTGTCCTTGGGCACGACCACGATGCGGCCCGAGCTCGCGATCTGCACTTCGAAGCTCTCATCGGTGACGGATGGACCCACCTCCGCGGAGAAGAATTCGTAGTGCAGCTGCGGCTCCGGCCAACCGCGCGAGCGCGCCGTGTTCAACACCGCGTCCATGAAACCCTTGGGGCCGCACACATACAGGTGCGTGCCGGGTTCCGGCATGGCCAGGCGGCCGGCGATGTCGAATTTCTGCGCATCCGGGCCATCGTCGAAATGGAACTGCACCCGGGGCGCGAAGCGTGACGCCGAGATGCGGTCGAAAAACGCCGTCCGGTCCTTCGAGCGTGTGCAGTAGTGCATTTCGAAGTCGGAGCCCATCACCGCCAACCGCTCGGCCATGCAGAGGATGGGCGTCACGCCGATGCCGCCTGCGAGCAGCAGACTCTTCTTCGCCTCATGCGCCAGCGGGAAGTGGTTCCTGGGCGCACCGATGGTGATCTCGTCGCCCGGCTGGACGCGGTCGTGCATGGCCGTCGAGCCGCCGCGCGTGGCAGGGTCGCGCAGCACGGCGATCTGATAGCGATGACTCTCGGCCGGGTCGTTGCACAGCGAATACTGCCGCGTCAGGCCATCGGCGATGTTCACGTCGATGTGCGAGCCGGCCGAGAAAGACGGCAGCGGCCGCCCGCTCGCCTCCACCAGCTCGAAGCTGACGATGTCGGTCGCCTCCTGCTTCTTGGAAGTCACGCGTACCTTCAGGCCTGCGCTCACGTTGCTCATGGTCGTCCCCTCCGGCAAGCGAGCTCAGACCACCGCGGGCTGCCCCGCCTGCACCTGCTCGGCGGCGATGAGGCGATCGAGCACGCGACGCGACTGCACGCCGCCCGCATCGATGTTCAGCTTGAGCAGATCGCGCTGCGGCCACGTCAGCAGGTTCTTTTGCTGGCGCTCCAGCATCTCCAGGTCCTCGGCGAAGATCTTCATCTGCCCTTCGCGGATGCTGGCAGTGAGCGCCTTGTCCTTGGGATTGAAGTTGCGCGCCATGCCCCAGAAGTACCAGATCGAGGTATCGGTCTCGGGCGTGATGGAGTCGACCACGATGGCCGACACCTTGTGCTGCTTGTCCGCGTGGTAGCCGCCCTTGCCGGCCAGCGCCACGCCCACCTCGATCATCACGTGACTGGGCGCGCTGAAGCGGCAGATCTGCCAGCGATCCACGGGCTGGTCATCGGGCAGGTGGTTGCCGCGCAGCGCGAGCTGCCAGAACGGCGGCGCCATGATGCCGTTCATGTAGCGCTCGGTGATGACCTCGTCGCCCTCGATGCGCGTGGTGGGCATCACCTCGTCGAGTTCCTTCTGGCCGATGCTCGTGGAGTGCACGTACTTCTCGTGCGTGAGGTCCATCAGGTTGTCGATCATCAGCCGGTAGTCGCACTGGATGTGGAACATGCCGCCGCCGAATGCCCATTCGGGATCCTCGGCCCAGCGCAGCGCGTGGATCTTTCCGGGGTCGGCCTGCGTCGGGTCGCCGGGCCACACCCACACGAAGCCGTGGCGCTCCACCGCCGGAAAGCTGCGGATGGGCGGGAAGCCCCGCACGCGCTGGCCCGGCATGGCGATGGTCTTGCCGTCGCACCCCATCTCCAGGCCGTGATAGCCGCACACCAGCCTGCCTTCGACCACGCGACCCAGCGACAAAGGCGCCCCGCGGTGCGGGCACCAGTCTTCGAGCGCCGCAACCTGGCCGTCGGGGCCGCGGTAGAACACGACCCGCTCGTTGCAGATCATCCGGCCGAGCGGCTTGTCGTCGATCTCGCTCGGGCTGCAGGCCACGTACCAGGCATTCTTCGGGAACATCGTTCGTCTCCGTGGGTATGCTGAATTGGATCCAATCCATGTGGGATGATTATGCAGTCCCAGAGTGTAGTAATGACAGAATAACCGTTTCAATGGATCCAATTTGAGGAATAGCAGGCGTGGATACGAGAACAGAAGACTCGACCAGCGTGGTCGCCACGCTGCGCAAGCTGATCGTCGAAGGGCATTACGCCGCCGGAACCCGGCTGGCGGAGATTCCGGTGGCGACGGCGCTGGGGGTGTCGCGCACGCCGGTGCGGCTGGCGTTTCGCACGCTGCAGCAGGAGGGGCTGCTGCAGACGGCCGGCAAGCGGGGTTTCGTGGTGCGGGCGTTCTCGGAGCGCGACGTGCACTGCGCGCTCGAAGTGCGCGGCGTGCTGGAGGGCCTGGCCGCGCGCCGGCTGGCCGAGCAGGGCATGCCGGACGCCGTGCGCGCCACCTTGCGCGCCTGCCTGGAGGAAGGAGAGCGCGTGCTGGCCAAAGGCCACCTCACGCAGGACGACATCGGCGCGTGGAGCCGGCTGAACAACAGGTTCCACCGCGCCATCGTCGAATCCAGCGACAGCATGGTGATCGCCGACGCGATCGCCCGGAACAACCACCTGCCCTTCGCCTCCGCGGACTCGATCATCATCGACCCGCAGGCGCTGGACCGCGAGTACGAGAAGCTGCGCTTCGCCCAGCTGCAGCACCAGCTGGTCGTGGAGGCGCTGGAGCAGCGCGAATCGGCGCGGGTGGAAATGCTGATGCGCGAGCACGCCTACATCGGGCTGCGGTACGGGAAGCTGTTCGGGTTGAGGAGCGGAAGCCTGGGGGGCGCTTGAGGAGGGCCTTCACTCCACCTTGCGGACCAGCACCGCACCCTGGGCCAACGGGCTGACGTTGCGCCGGTAGATCTGCAGCCAGCCGCGGTCGAACACCGGCAGCGGGGGTTGCCATCGCTCGCGCCGCGCGGTCAGTTCCTCTTCGCCGATGTCCAGATCGATGCGGCGGGTATCGAGGTCGATGGTGACCGTGTCGCCGTTCTCGACCAGCGCCAGCGGGCCGCCGAGTGCCGCCTCGGGCGACACCTCGGCCACGACGAGGCCCTTGCACACCAGGCCCGAGAGATGGCCATCGGTGAGCAGCGCCACCTCGTCGCCCAGGCCCGCCCCGTCGATGCTGAACACCACCCGCGAGGCACCGCCGCCCATGGCCGGGCCGCCGCATGCGCCCGCGCCGCGCATCACGATTACTTGACCGGGCAGGATCTCGCCGTTCTGGAGCGCGGCCAGCGCCGCATCGCTGGTGTCGAAGCAGAGGGCAGGGCCGCTGAAGCGGCGCACCTTGCGCTGCGCGATGCCCGGCTTGATGAGCGCGGCATGGGGCGCGAGGTTGCCGCGCAGCAGCACGATGGCCGGGCGCGGCGCGACAGGACGGTCGATGGGACGGATCACTTCCTCGTCGAGCACGGTGGCTTGCTGCAGCTCGTCCGCGACGCTGCGGCCGGTGACGGTGAGCATGGCCGTGTCGAGCAGCGGCGAGAGCTGCCTCATCAGCGCACGGCAGCCGCCTGCGTCCTCGAACTCCTCGATGTGGCGCTCGCCGATGGGCCGGATGCCGGCGAGCACCGGCGTGTCGGGGCCGAGGCGCTCGAAGAGGCCGTACACGTCGACATCGGTGCCCGCTTCGGTAGCCACCGCCTGCAGGTGCTTCACGGCGTTGAGCGAGCCGCCGATGGCGAGCACCGCGCGCACGGCGTTATGGAAGGCGCCGGGCCTGAGGATGTCTCGCGGCCTGAGGTCGTCCCACACCATCTGGACGATGCGCTCGCCGGCCGCGCGCGCATCGGCAAACATCTTGTCGCTGAGCGCGCGCACCGGGGCGCTGCCGGGCAGGGCCATGCCCAACGCCTCGCAGACGATGTGCATGGTGTTGGCGGTACCCAGACCCGAGCACACGCCGGGCGAGCGGATCGCGTTGCGGCTCATGCCGATGACATCGTCCACCGAAGTGTGGCCGGTGAGCGCGTGCATGGAGTGGATGAACACCTCCTCGATGTCGACGCGATGCCCCTGGTACTCGCCGCTGGCCTGGTAGCCGCAGGGCACCATGACCGTGGGGAGGTTGAGCCGCGCGCCGGCCATGAGCTGGCCCGGCACGGTCTTGTCGCAGGAGGTGAGGCAGACCATCCCGTCGAGCTGCGCGCCTTCGACGGCGACTTCGATGTCGTTGGTGACGAGGTCGCGCGCCGCGAGCATGTAGGCGCCGCGCGCGCCGGCGCCGGTGACGAAGTCGCTCGGTGCGGCAGTGCGGATCTCGAACGGCACGGCGCCGGCAGCGCGGATGGCCTTCTTCACCTCGGTGGCCACCCGGTCGAGGTGGCTGTAGCAGGCGGCGAGTTCCGAGCTGCTGTTGACGACGGCGATCTTGGGCTTCTCGCAGTCTTCCTCGGGGATGCCCATGGCCTGCCACTGGGCGTTGCGCACCGACCAGAGGTACGAGCCGCGGGGGAAGTTGCTGCGCAGGGGGCGCCTGGGAGGTGGCATTGTGTCGGGACCTCCGGGCATGGCGCAGCGCTCAGAAGGTGGAATGAATCCGGCGTGCCCGAGCAGACCGTCCAAACGTGCCCAATCAAGGCGCAAAGCGCAGCCGTAGCTCGGGCTACGGCGAGCATTTGCAACGCCGAGTGGGCGCGTTTGGGCGGGATGAGCGGGCATGTCGGATTCGTTCACACCTTCTCAGCCGGGCTGGGGCTCGCGCTTGATGATCTCGACCACCCCCCGATCCGCATCGACGCGGACCCAGTCGCCGGTCTCGATGACTTCGAGCGGATCCTGGTCGAAATCGGTTATGGCGGGGGCGTGGGTGACCACGGCGCCGAGGGCGATCTTGGTGGTCATCTCGTTGAAGAGCATCGCTGCCGGCGCGGCCTTGTTGAGGCGGGCGAGGTGGAATTGGTTGGACCAGCCGCTGCTGCCCTTGGCGCCGGGGAACACGAGGATCTTGTGGGCGAAGCTCACGCCGCGCAGTTCGTGGCGGGTTTCGATGATGGTGCCGCTGCGGGGATCGATGCCACCCCAGCCGGAAATGCGATCGCGGGTGACGAGGGCCTCGCCTTCGGCATAACCACCGACGACCTTGCGGCCGTGGAGGGTGACGAAGTCGTCGTGGATGGGATCGTTGGTCATGGTCATGCGTACTCCGCGTTCCACCTCCCCGTGCACGCCGCATCGACGCATTGCGCCGTGGTCCCGAACCACGCCTGCACGCCCATGATGGCCGGCAGGTAATGCGCGTGCTTGGCCGAATCCAGCGCGACGACCCTGGTGCCCTGGGGCATGGCGCGGCTCATCGCCGAGCACGAGTCGCTCATCAGCACGGCGCCGGCATCCTCGATGGTCCTGGTGTAGCCGTTCTGGTCAGCGAGGCTCTTGATGGCGCGCGGCGTGAAAATCCACAGCGCGCAGTTCGCGTGCACCTTGCGGCCTTCCAGCAGCCTGGCCGCCTCCCAGATCTGCTCCAGCGTGTAGTGCGGGCAGCCCAGCATCACATAGTCGACCTGCACGTCCTTCGCGGTGGAGTTCAACTTCTCCCAGGTCGCGCGGCGCTCGGCACGGCCGAAGTGGATGGCCTGCACGGGCAGGTTGCCGCCGAAGGCCTCCTCCACCGTGTTGGCTTCGGGGGTCACACCCACGAGGTGGTACATCTCCACCCCGCCGGAAGACGAAGCCGCGGCGCCGAAGTGCTTGAGCCGCTGCAGGTTCGGCACCTTCTCGAACCGGCCGCCATGCCCCACCACCACCGGCACGCGCTCCTGCACGATCTCGCCGATGTGGTAGCCCAGCAATCCCCACTCGAAGGTGGATTCGATGTCCACGTCCAGCTCCACGAGGTGCGTGCCGCGGCGGTGCTCGTCGAGGTGGTAGCCCCAGTACGGGATCTTGCCGGTGAGCATTGCGCTGCCGGTGCTCTCTCGGCCCTCGGCATTGGTGCGCGCACCCAGCACCGAGTTGCAGTAGATGACCGCGGAGGACTCCATCCACGCGCAGTGCTCGCCGCGCGTGGGCACGTTGCCCACCTGGTAGGGCGTGCAGGTGTTGGCCAGCTGGATGCCGTGCCGCGCGGTGTAGGCCTCGCCCTTGTCGTAGAAGCGGATCACCTCCTCGCCCACGCCCATGCGCGGGCCCTGCCGAGGGTCGAAGCCCAGCTGCAGGTGCATGCTGTAGGCCTTCACCGGAGGGATGGGCACGATGCGATCGCTGTCGAGGTTGAATTCCGAGAACACCGCATCCATGCCGCCGCGCTGCTGGGCGAAATCGCGCATGAAGGGCGTGCTGGCGCTCACCGTGCCGCACACGTTGTTCGTGTCAACCAGGCGCTCGGCCCCCAGCGCCTCGCCATAGCGGACCAGCAGGTCCATCGCGAGCGCGACGGCCTCGCCGTCGCGGCCGTCGCGCATCGCCTTCTCGTCATCGGTCAGTCGCATGGGGTACTGCTTCCATGTCTCGGGAGCCCGCAGCGTTTCAGCTGCAAGGCGCCGGCACGTGTCCTCCGATGTCGCGGGCCAGGGCACGCGCCCTCTCGATCAACTGCGGCGCGACCTCGCGGCGCAGGTGGTCTTCGGTGTAGACGAAGGCGGCACTGCCGCAGTTGAGGGCCATCACGTCGCCCTGCGGCCCCACGAGCGGCACCGACACGGAGTTGATCTCGGGGTGGAACTCACCGGCGGAGAGGCAATAGCCGAGCTTGGCGCAATCGTCCAGCGCACGGCGCAGGCCGGCCTCCAGCGCGGGCCAGTCGCTGCCGCGCGCCAGGCGCAGCGATTCGATGAGCGCCTCGCGTTCGCCGGTCGGCAAGGCGCTGAGGTATGCGCGGCCCAAAGCCGAATTGGCCATGGGCGTGCGCGAGCCGACATCCAGGCGCGCAGCGAGCATGGTCGATCGCGGCCGGCATGCTTCGACCAGCACCATCTCCAGGCCATCACGCACCGCGAGGTACACCGAGCCGCCGGCCGCTTCGGCCAGCGCCTGCATGTGCGGCCTTGCGACCGCACGCACGTCGAGCCCGGCCAGGAACACGCGCGCCAGCGACACCACCCCGGGCCCCAGCATGTAGCGCTCGCCGCCGTGCTCCTGCTTCATGAAGCCCAGGGTCACGAGCGTGGCAGCCAGACGCGTGACGGTCGGCCGCGGTATGCCGGTCAGGCGCGACAGCTCGGTCGGGCTCAACACGCGCCGATCCTCGTCGAAGCAGCGCAGCACCGCGATGCCGCGCTCCAGCGCGCTGACAGTGTCGGGCCGGGCATCGTTGCCGGTGTTGTCGGCCATGTCGGATGTCCTCGGCCGAGCCTTTTCAAGGGCGGGGCGAACTGTGGGACCGAGCATGTCGTGCCCCCTTCCTTCAGGCGGCCGCCACGGCGATCTCGTGAGCACGCAGGAACACGCCCTGCTTCACGAGCGCCTGCTGCAGCTCGGGCACGTTCACGTCGCGGGGCTCCAAGCCGCGCGCCACCGCGAGTGCCGCGGCCGTGCCGGCGGCCTGGCCGGTGATCCAGCACTGCGGGATCTCGCGCATGAAGCCGTGCGAGTTCCTGTCGCAGGAGATGTGGCGACCGCATGCGAGCAAGCCATCGAGCGCCCGCGGCACCAGCGCCCCATAGGGGATGGAGATGTTCGGGAACTTGGGCGAGACGGCTGGCGACACGCCCACCTCGTCGGGCAGCGCGATGCCGTGGGGCCACTGCGTGCGCAGCACCGCGCCCACGCCCTTGAGCCGCCGGGCGTGGCGCACGCCGATCTGCGGCGCGCTTTGCAGCAGGTAGGCGTGCTCGAATCCCGGCGCATGCGCGCGGAAGTACTCCAGGTGCGCGGCCATGGCGCGGTGCGATCGCACCTCCACCTCGGTGAGGTCGTCCACATCGAGCGCGGAATAGCCCGATTGGCGCGGGCCCATGAAGAGTGCAATGTCGTTGCGCCAGGAAACGAAGGGCCGCTCGAAGAGGCCCAGCTGCTCGCGCCCGCCTTGCATGAAGGCCGCATGCTTCTCGGGCTCCCCGGTCTTGAACTCGATCCAGCGGTTCATGTCCACGCCGCCGAACAGCCACGAGGTGTTCATGCAGTGGTGGACGTCGGCCTCCTCGATGTCGTTGTCGTAGGCCGCGCCGGCACGCGCGAACATGTCGCCGTCGCCGGTCGCGTCCACGAGCACGCGGGCCATGACGGCCATGCGGCCTTCCTTGCTCTCGAACACGACGCCGCGCACCGCGCCATCCTCGACGATGGGCCAGGCGCCCCAGCCGTGGTAGATGAGCTTGACCTTGCGCTCCAGCACGATCTCCTGCGAGAGCAGCTTCAGGCGCTCGGGGTCGATGGTGGGTGACCACGTCACCACGCCGTGGTAGGCCGCGGTGCGGTGCGACCAGTGGTCGGCGCGCGCCGGATCGCGCGATCCCCATTCCTCTCGCGGGGGGCCGGCGACCGCGTCACGCGGCAAGCGGTCGAACAGTTCCTCGGCGAAGCCGCGGATGACCAGGTCGCCCTGCCAGTCCGTCATGCGGTCGATCCAGATCACCAGGCCGCCGGTGGACAGACCGCCGAGGTGGTTGTAGCGCTCCAGCAGCACCACGTGAGCGCCCTGCTTCGCCGCGGCGGCGGCCGCCGCCGTGCCCGACGGCCCGCCGCCCACCACCAGCACATCGCAACGGTGGTAGACCGGGATGTCGCGCCCGGGCTCGAACCAGGTGCCGAGGTCGGGGCGCTGATGGGCGCGGTCTCGCTCGAAGATGTCCGACGTGAGGATGCGCTCGTCGGTACGGGTCACGGTCTTCATGCATCGGACTCCGGCTCGCCGTGCAAATTCTGGACGGCATGTCCGCGAGGCGTGAACAAGCACAAGCCGCCACCCTTCGAGCGTGTCGACATCGCGGGAATGAAAGATCTATTCACATGGGCCGCCCTTGTCCCGTTTTGGACGCAGCGACCATTACTGACCACGGGATGGAAAACCGCCGGGCGGAGGCACGCTGCTTGCCGCCCGGGAGTTGATGAGGTCGCAGCCCTGTAGCGAGACCGCCGCACCGACTCCACGGAGTTCGCCCATGAAACGCAGACACCTCCTCGCCGCATCGCTGGCACTGGCCTGTGTGGCACCCACCGCGAGCGCGCAAGCCACCCGCTTCCCCACCAAGGCCGTCACCCTCGTCGTGCCCAACGCGCCGGGCGGCGCCGTGGACATCCTGGCCCGCCTGATGGAGAAGCAGCTGGCCGAGATGTGGAAGCAGCCCGTGCTCGTGGTCTACAAGCCCGGCGTGGGCACCGTGCTCGGCACCGACTTCGTCGCCAAGGCCGAACCCGACGGCCACACCATCGGCATCGTGGTCACCTCGCACGTGATCAACCCCAGCCTGCGCAAGCACATGCCCTTCGACACCCTCAAGGACCTGTCGGGCGTGACGCAGCTGGCCCTCTCTCCGGTGCTCATCTCGGCCTCGCCCCAGCTGCCGGCCAACAACCTGAAGGAACTTGTCGACCTGGCGAAGAAGCAGCCCGGCAAGCTCACCTACGCCTCGCCCGGCAGCGGCAGCTCCATGCACCTGGCCGGCGAGCTGCTCAAGACCACCGCGGGCCTCGACATCCTGCACGCGCCCTACAAGGGCTCGGGCGGCGCCTACCCCGATGTCTTTACCGGCCGCGTGGACCTCATCATCGACCCGCTGTTCTCTTCGCTGCCGCATGTGAAAGCCGGCAAGATGAAGCCGATCGCGGTGCTGAGCCCCAAGCGGTCGTCCATCGCGCCCGAGATCCCGGCCGCGGTCGAGACCATCCCCGGCTACACGGTGGAAAGCGTGTTCGGCGCCGTGGTCGCGAGCGGTACGCCGCGCGACGTGGTCAAGAAGATCAGCGACGACATGAACCACGTGCTGCAAACAGCCGAGACCAAGGCGCGCTTTGCCGACATCGGCCTCACGCCGGTGGGCACCACGCCGGAGCAGTTCGACCAGTTCATCCGCACCGAGATCGAGAAGTGGGCGAAGGTCGTGAAGGCCTCGGGCGCCACGGCGGACTGACGCTCGGCGACCGCGCTACACGGCGGGCGCAAAGGACCCCACCGCCCCGATCCCGCGCGCCTGCACCCGGTTGCGCCCCGCATGCTTGGCGTCATAGAGGGCCGCATCGGCCTGCTTGACGCTTTCCTCCAGCGCCGACTCCAGGTCGACCGCCCGCACGCCGAAGGACATCGTCACGGGGATGGCGCCGTTCGGCAGCGGGCAGTGCGTAGTCTCGATGGCCCCGCGCAGGCGCTCGCACAGCGCGGCGGCACCGGCCAGGTCGGTGTGCGGCAGCAGCATGATGAATTCCTCTCCGCCCCATCGCCCCACGATGTCGTGCACGCGCAAGTGGCTGCGCAGGATGGACGACACGTGGCGGATCACCCGGTCGCCCGCGTCGTGCCCATGCTCGTCGTTGACGCGCTTGAAGTGGTCGATGTCCGCGAGCACCGCCGTGAGCGGCTGGCGGTGGCGGCGTGCACGCTCGACCTCGACATGCGCGCATTCCAGGAAGTGCCGCCGGTTCCACAGCCCCGACAGCGTGTCCGTGGTCGCGAGGTCACGCAGCCGGCGTTCGGCCTCCGCGACCCGTGCGACGTAGTAGCGCGCCGTGTAGCCGAACATGACGAAGACCACGCTGATGTTGAGCCAGCGAAACGCCGTGCTCACGCCGCTGGGCAGCTGGTAGGCCACCGGAATGAGCTGCGTGAGCGCATCCAGGCCCAGGTACGCGAACAGCACGAACGCCATGGCGGCCACCGCGTGGCGCAGCGATCGGCTCACCGCCACGGCAGGCAGGAACACCAGCAGGAAGTAGTGGATGCCCGTGTTCCAGCCCAGCAGCACCGTGCAGGAGCCGGCGTGCGCCAGCACCTCGATCCACATCAGCAGCACGGCGGGCAGGTTCTTGCGCCTGCCGAGCAGAAAGTACGCCGTGGCATAGGCCGATGCGCTCGCGATGTTGACCAGCGCCATCACCGGCATGCCGAGGAGGAAGAACACCACCAGGTAGACCAGGTCCACGCTGCCCGCGAAGACGGCGATGCGCCGGAGCATCAGCCAGAACGCCCCGTTCGACATGCCGCGTACGGTGGGATGCAGGGCCGGGGAAGACATTCGGCAGCTTTCGAACTCATCCGCTTATCGGCACGCCGGCGGGCGACTTGAACTGTCGGCATGCGGTCCCGGAAGCCCATTCATCGCTGCGCCAGGAGGACAAGATGCTCTTCGGCGAAGATGGCAGGCACAAGGAGATGGCCCGCCGCCCTCCCGTTGCGTCCTCACCCACCCGTCGCGATGAGCACCCCTTCGATCCCCGCCCAACCCTCCTCCCGCCCCAGCATCCACGACCCCCGCCCGCTGTGGAAGGTGTTCCTCGCCTTCCTCGGCCCGATGATCCTGGGCAACGTGCTGCAGGGCCTCTCGGGTACCTTCAACAGCATCTTCATCGGCCAGATGCTCGGCACGGGGGCGCTGGCCGCCGTGTCGGCCGTGTTCCCGGTGGTGTTCTTCTTCATCTCGCTGATCATCGGCGTCGGTGCAGGAGGGTCGGTGCTCATCGGCCAGGCCTGGGGCGCCAGGGAGCCGCACAAGGTCAAGGCGATTGCCGGCACGGCCATCACGTTGGGCTTCGTGGTCGGCCTGGTCGTCGCGCTGTTCGGCGGTGTGTTCACGGAGCACCTGCTGCATCTGCTGGGCACCCCGCCCGACGTGCTGCCCGACGCGATCCGCTATGCCCGGCTGATGATGCTCGCCATGCCGGGCCTGCTGGTGTTCATCCTCGTCACCCAGCTGCTGCGCGGCGTGGGCGACACGGTGACGCCGCTGTTCGCGCTCGTGCTGTCCACCGCCACTTCGTGCCTGCTGACGCCCGCCTTCATCCGCGGCTGGTTCGGGCTGCCGCAGCTCGGCGTGAGCAGTGCTCCGGCCGCGTCCATCCTGTCGTTCGTGGCGGCGCTGGCCTACATGAGCCTGCACCTGCGCCGTGTGCGCAGCCCCATGGCACCTGATCGCGAGCTCGTGCGCGCCCTGCGGCTCGACCGCCGCCTGCTTGCGCTCGTGCTGCGCATCGGCATGCCCACGGGCGTGCAGATGGTGGTGATCTCGCTGGCCGAGATCGCGCTGCTCGCCATGGTCAACGGTTTCGGCTCGGAAGCGACGGCGGCGTACGGCGCCGTGAACCAGGTGGTGAACTACGTGCAGTTCCCGGCGCTGTCCATCGCCATCACCGCCTCCATCCTGGGAGCGCAGGCCATCGGTGCGGGCAAGACCGACAGGCTCGCGGCGATCACGAGAACCGGTATCCAGCTGAACGTGCTCATCACGGGCACGCTCGTGCTCGTCGGTTACCTCTACTCGCGCAAGCTGATGGCCCTGTTCATCACGAGCGTGCCGGTGATCGAGCTCGCCCAGTCGCTCCTGCACATCATGCTGTGGAGCATCGTGGTATTCGGCGCGGCATCGGTCGTGAGCGGTGTGATGCGCGCCTCCGGTGCCGTGCTCGGGCCCATGTCCATCGCCGTGTTCTGCATCGCCGCCGTGGAGGTCCCGGCGGCCTACATGCTTTCGCGGCACATCGGACTGGAAGGCGTGTGGTGGTCGTATCCGATCGCGTTCACGGCGATGCTCGCCATGCAATCGGCGTTCTACCGCCTGGTGTGGAGGAAGTCGAAGATCGAGCGGCTGGTGTGAACTGTCTCAGAGGGTGAGAGGCAATCCGGCGTGACCGAGCAGGCCCGCCAAAGGCGCCCGGTTT